>CAZRLY010000071.1:0-2838 GCA_964601015.1 uncultured bacterium | reverse complement strand
TCAAGGGGAATCAATGGGTTGAACGCCTCCATCCGTATTGTTAGCGGGACAAATTGGTCTTTCAGATGAACTTGCGCCAGAGGATAAGCGGCATCGAATTCTACCTCTCGGAACCTTGGCAAACCAGCGACAGGTGCGGTTGCTCCAAAATCGCCTTCATAGGGCGGCTGCAAAACACCTTCCAGCACCCTCGCCACACTGGGCTTGCCCTGCGGCTGTACCCAGATGGCGAAGAACGTATCTTGAGGAGTGAACCCCTTCGATGGACGGTTCATAATCTCCCAGTCCCGCAATTGCCCTCTCCCGCCAAGACTTACAGTCCCAGTTCCAATTCCACCTAACGGGAGGGCGATTTGGGAAAGATGTTCCTTATCGTAACGTGTGAGAATGGGCCAATCAATTACTGGCATGTTGTTTCCTCCTTAGAGCATAGAAACCGAGTTTTTCCAAAAAACTCGGTTTCTGATTCATGTACCGCTTTCACATTTTAATCTTCGCCCACGTAATACTCAGTTTGTTTTTGCTGTCTACGGCAAGCCCTTCAGCATCGAAGTTCTGTTGTACCTCTTTTGCTGTCAGGGCGCGGTTGTAGATGCGGACTTCGTCCATTGCGCCGATGAGATACCCGTTGTCATTCCCGTCCTGCGCTAAACACCACTAAACAGCAGACAACCAAACTTAATCTCATCTTAATTTCCTCCTGGTATATGTAACACAATCTGTTAGATTGTGAAAAGCGCAGTCGCAAACTAACAGTTTGCGTTACCGTGAAGATCCGCTTCGCTACAACGAACCCATCAATTCAACCTCGACAAAACACTACTGCTCTGTCAATTTTGGTTTGACGGGTACTTCTTCCTAATAATTACACTGTCAGGGTATGTACGCAGTACTACCCGACTACCGTTCATTAGCCAATCGTCGGGTAGGCTTTCGCCATACCCGACCTACCACAACCTATCAATCTTCAGAAAAGGCGACTGATTCAACCAAATGAGTGTATCCAGTTAATGTTGCTATCTCCTTTTTGGTTTCTATATCCCAAAGTTTGACAGTATCATCCCATGAAGCCGACGCTAACGTTTTTCCATCTTGAGAAAAGGCGACTGAGTTAACCGCTGAATTGTGTCCAGTTAATGTTGCTATCTCCTTTTTAGTTTCTATATCCCAAAGTTTGACAGTTTTATCATAAGAACCCGACACCAGCGTTTTTCCATCTTTAGAAAAGGCGATTGAGCTAACCGTCTCAGTGTGTCCAGTCAGCAGCGCAATTTCAGCGTAGGTGTGTGCGTCATAGAGCCAGATTCCTATCGAGGTGGCGACAGCGATTAGATTACCGTTCGGAGAAAATTTCACATCCTTAATCCAGCCTTTCCCGAGTCGCGCAATCGCTCCGTCAGGCAAATTCCAGGTTGTGTAATCTTTATCGCCTCCACAACCGCCAACGCTCAAGATTAGCAGAAAAAGCGGGAAAGCGGGAAATTGTAAAAAAATTCTTTTGAGCATTGTAAAAACTCCCTTCTGATATGACAACGAATTTTGGAATTTATCAAATAGAATTCGGTCAATCCACCTGATTCGCTGTCATATCATTAATATTGCAATAATACGTTGCCACTGATTATTGCACTCCGAAATATTGCAATCGTTCGTAGTTAGCAGGTAGGAGTGCAAAAATCAACGAAGTGTATTTTTGCAATTATTGAGACCACATGCTGATTATTGGTCGTTCACGAAGTAACGACGCCCCCCTCCGAAATATTGCAATAATACGTTGCCACTGATTATTGCGCTCCAAGATATTTCTAATGATGATTATTCTTGCGCCTATCTTCGTAGAATTGGTTTACCAAGCTAACCCAATTTTCCGCCTCTTCTTTTTCCTCTTTGCGACCGGTCGTTTCTCCAACGTACATGGTATGAGGTTCGGAGTTATATCGTATGTGGAGATAGATTTCGGCTCTTCCGTTATTGTGTCGAATTTCAAAATTATTAACATCATCTCCACTAACAGAGAAAAATTTGGCAAACCTGATATTACCCGTTTTTCGGACAATATATAACGAACAGTCTTCGCAGATTATTCGATAAACATGTTCGTCAGTAAGGTCAATTTTTTTTATTTGATGTTTGCCATTGAACATTGTTTACACCTCACTTGGAAGCATTTTCATCTCCCTCTGTAATCCCAGGATATCGCTTTTTTAACATTTTCTAATCGTTTAGGTGATTCAGGTGGTTTGCAAATTAATAAATCTGATTGCATAACATAATTGACCACCTTCATCACCCAAGAAGAACAGTTATCCCATTCATCGCAATTTTTAACCCACGAATAGGCACCCTCAAGTACATATCCTTCTTCCGAGACACAACATCTGTTCTCCAGACGGATTAATTGGTTTTGCGATATTTTCCATTTCTTTATAAACATCTTTTTGCGCACTGCTTTTATTGCCATAGCATCTTTCGCTTCATAATCTACCTCGTAACGCCCCTGAACAGACTCGTGAGCAAGTAACTTGATTATCTCTCTGAGCCACTTCTTATGCTCTTTGGGGTTCTCTGGCGCTGGGGGGATATCTACGGGATAATATCCCCTGTATGGGGGATTTTCCTCTTTTTCTGGTCTCCTCCAATAAAGCCACATATGACCAAACCATAAGGGGCTATAGAGCCTTTGGGGAAGAAGGGCAATTCCCATTTCTGCTACATTTGGCTCGCAAGACTCAGGTACATTCATCGCTATAATCCTCATGCTATTTGAGAAGCCCGTGCCTAACTACCTATCCGAAAAGTCTTACCACTTTGAGAATGGGACGAAAGTGAACGAATGAA
>CAZRLY010000070.1:0-21343 GCA_964601015.1 uncultured bacterium | reverse complement strand
CATAGTGGGAATTGAACCCACATTGCATCAATGCTCTTTAGAGCGCACTGCTTTCACAAGCCCATTCTGATTCTATGAATCAGGAGGGGTAGTTGACGGGCGGCTTTTAGGTTAGAACAGAACTTTTCAACAACAGCTTGGACTGAATCAGAATGCAGAGCAAATCGCTGCTTGGTATATCGCTTTAAGGAACCTTCGGAGAGCCATACACCTTTCTTACGGTATGTTCGCCAAAAGAAGTTTTTGGCGGCATTCCAGACTTCGGCTGACTCCTCTGACAGTTGTTGGCAGTATCGGAATTGAAGATAACTGAGTTTTAATCGGACTTGTTTTGGGCGAATCATGCTTATATTATCTCATACTGACATTAATTTGTCAAGCAAAAAAGGGGGTCGTTTTTTAAATTGAAAAGTAAAAAGACGGGGGTTTCCGTCGCCGGTTATGATGAAAGTCAGGAAGCATATTCCCACTCACATAAATAGCACACGGATGGTACAAACGCGGTGTGAACATTTGCTGCTCTAAAGTTCAGGCGTAAATTCTCTTTTTGCCCGCATTATAACGCCGGAGCTTATCCATCGCTTCGGCTTCTATCTGGCGGATTCGCTCACGCGTAACGTGCATGCGTTGTCCGATTTTACTTAGCGTCCATTCTCTTCCATCTTCTAACCCATATCGCAGTTTGATAACCTCGCGCTGTCTGGCATTCAACACGCTCAGAATCTCATCAATCTTTTCCCGTAGCACGATTTTCGATAACGCCTGTTCCCCCGAGTTGGTGTCACTATCTTTGATTGTATCTCGCAACGATGTAGTCGGCCTATCTAAATGTAGAGGTGTGTCGAGCGATAACGGCTTAGATGTAAGGGCGAAGAGTTTTTCAATTTCTGTTTGGGGAATATCAAGTGCTTGGGAAAGTTCATCTACTGATGGTTCCCGTTCTAATTGTTGTCGGAGTTGCGCCGTCATTTCATCAAACTTTAGAGTTTTTGATACAACATACGAAGGCAACCTTACAGTACGCCCGTGATTATCCAGCGCGCGCATAATTGCCTGTTTAATCCACCAAATCGCATACGTGCTGAATTTGAAACCCTTCCGATAATCAAACTTTTCCACAGCGCGCATGAGTCCCATGTTTCCCTCTTGAATTAAGTCAGCAAGGGGGACGTTATGCCCTTGATATTTAGAAGCGATGCTTACTACCAACCTGAGATTAGCTTCTATCAAAGCCTCTCTGGCTTCGTCATCTCCAGCTTTGATGCGTTTGGCGATTTCTACCTCTTCTTCGCGAGACAACAATTTTTTCTTTGATACTCTGCGAATCCAGTTGTTTAGAGCATCGGGGGTAACTTGTGGCTTGGCCTCTTTTCCATCGAACATGCCCATTTCACCTGCAATCCTTGAAATATAACCAACACCGCCAGTGGAGTGTTGGATGCTTAATGGTATCATATTTAATAACTTTTGTCAAGTAAATACTTTATAAAATGTATTCACTATAAAATATTATTTTATTACCGATTTTGCGGGATACGCAAAGGAATTTATGGGCAAAATAGCAAGGGAGTTAGATAGTAATTGTCCTCTACTCAATACGATATTTCTCCAGTGCGTCCATGTCCAATTCGCAGCCCAGTCCCGGTGTCTGTGGGACGATAACCGTGCCGTTGTCAAACTGCAAACCTTCAACTACCAAATCATCCTCCCGCGTCCAACTGCCAACAAAGTCGCTGGCGAGGACACAGTTTCGGGCAACAGCAGCGGCATGGAGATAGGAAAATTCCATGATGCCCAAGTCATTTCCCGAACCGTGCCAGACGGGAATGAGAGTAGCGTGTGCGATAGCAGCGTTGCGGACAAATTGAACCATACTCCCGCCTAAATTCAGGTAGTCGCATGCTTCGGATTTTATCGCATTTATTATGTCACGCGGCGAGCTTAAATGCAATGCCACGGGAACGATGCCCTCTGCGCGTAATTCACGATACCAGTCCAGATGGGACTTCAACATCGGATCTTCAAAGACTTCTACATGCCCGCGTGGAGCGAGTTCCTTTGCTAACGCAATTGTTTCTGGCAGGTGATAGAATCGCTGATTTGGGTCAATTGTCAACCGGAAATCTCTGCTTGTTGCGTCCCAAATCGCCTCGCAACGCTCTACCATTGGCTCCTCAATGGTACACTTCATCTTCAAACCTTTAAACCCGCGTTCTACAGCGATTTTGGCATTGCGCGCCGCGTCGTGGGGCGTTTGATGCCCAATCCAAAAATCAGCTAATACCCTGTCTCGTACAGCGCCGCCCAAAAGCCAGTGTGCAGGGCGGTCAAGAATCTTGCCTACCAAATCAAAGATTGCCATTTCAACGGCACCATAGCCGGCCGTCGTCGGACCGGCCGCTTGTCCCTTCCACCAATCTCGGTCATCCTGCGGTTCAACAGGACACATACCCGGTAGGTGCTGGAGCAACAAATCACACGGGTTCTTGCCTTCTAAAGATTTAACAAGAACTTCAACGGATTCTTTGGGTATCCCTCGGCCGGTTTCCCCGATGCCGTAAAATCCCTCCTCTGTGTTGATACGAATGATGTGTTTGGGTACTTTATCCCAGCCTGCCTCACCGTATTCCGGACTGTGAACTGTGCCCGGAATGGTGGGGACGACAACAGTCCAGATGTCTGTTTTGGTAATTTTCATAAAATTTATGCCATCCTTTCCACGTTACGCGATTTGCTTTTAAAAACATATCGTGAATGAGCGAACCGCGGGGATTCTGTAAGTGAAAAGCCACTTTGCAGAGGCGCTACGACGCGCTCAAAGGTGCTTCGAGAAACTCGTCTATCGGATATACCGGCACTTCGCGATGACGTATTGGATGGGGCTTCTCATTCAATACATTGTCAATGGTTTCCGCTATGTGGTTGGAAAACCATACAGCCCCACAGTTGCGACACACTCTTGCCGGTACATCCTCGAAAATGTAAAGCTCTTCCTGCCACATTGTGTAGTGAGTTACGCGCTTTTTCTCAGTAATGCCTCCACAGTCAGCGCATTGGTGTTCCTCGTCAAATGGTGTCATAATAAACTCCTTTACCGTGGTTCCCATTCCACTACGCTACGGCTTTCTGTCCCCCAACTACCTCATCAACCGCACATTCAAATCGGTCAACAGTTCCCGTAGTTCTTCTTTGGCTTGTTCGTCCAGCACTGCTTTTGTAGCACGAATTGGCCCACCTGCGCGCCCCAGCATCTCCAGTCCGGCTTTAATCATAGCATTTCCCACTCTGCCTCGAAATTTGGTTATCGGGGCTAATCTGTCTCTGATTTGCAGTGCGCGCCAAACATCCCCACGCGCTGCCGCCTGATATTGTTCGACGGAGATGTGCGGGACGAGATTGGCAATCCCCGTAGTTATTCCGCTTGCGCCGGCGAGGTAGTAGTAAGGTGCGAGCATTTCTCCCCCCGTGACGGTTGGAAGCCGCCCTTCCGTCGCTACTATCATGTCTCTAAACCAGTTGATGTCCCCTGATTCGTCCTTCAGCCCTACTATGTTGGGTATATCAATCAAACGCAGGATTGTGTCAATGCTGAATAGCGATTTTCCACTTCGATAGGGCATGATGCCGATGTCAACCGCTTCGGCGATAGCTGCGTAATGTTGGAATATTTCCTCCTCGCCTTTTTCGATAACTTCTTCGCACGGCATCACCAACACAACGTCAGAACCTGCTTCTTGAGCGGCTGTCGCCATTTCCACAGCCGACTTTGTGTTGTTTCCTATTCCAGAAATCAAGGGTACTTTGCCCTTAGCTTCGCCGGCTGCTATTTCCACAATCTTCCTGTTTTCTTCAGCGGTGAGCGAAGAAAACTCCCCCGTGCCACCACAAACGACGATGACGCGTTCGTCCCTCTGCGAAGCCAAAAACTGGGTATTTATTTTGACGCCGTGATAATCTACCGGCGGTACCTCGTCATCTGTCATCTCAAATGGTGTGATGGCAAAAATGTGAATACCTTTTATTCTCTCTTTTAATTCATCAAAATTCTTCATTAGTATCCCCTGTTCGGTTTAAAAACATCAGTAAATGTTCGAGTATCTATTTCCCAATAATTATTTTACGGCAGGAAGGCAGTAGCAAAAATGAACCACCGCTCTGTTGTGGCTTTCCATCCCGCATTTCGGTTGCCCAATCTCTGCACCAGGAGTAGATATGATAGCGACTTGATACCCAAAATCCTAACTTCTCATATAAATTCACAGCGGAAACATTCTCTGCTTCACAGCCCAAAGTAACCAGGTTAATGCCGCGTGCTTTCAAGGAGTTGAAGCAATTGGTCAGCATCGCTTCACCCAATCCTCTTCGTCGGTGAGCGGGAGAAACAGCTACGGCGGCAATAAGCGCTCCATCAGAGTTATGTGTGGTAAGCAACCCCCCGCATAGCTTTTCCGAATGCAGGACGGCGAAGGAGCTAAAACTGTCAAACCGTCCGTATCGCCGCCCTTGAACTATATCTCTTAGTGTTTCGTAAAGCGCTTTGACAGTACGAAACATCTCAGGAAAGGCTATTTCAGCGCAGGCATTTGAAAAAGCCTCGTGGAATACCAATGCCGTTTCTCGAATATAATCTGAGTGCCAATGAACTAACTGATATCCTGCTCTCAGAGGAGGTGACGTTTTCCTGAATTTTGACAGGTTTAACTCCATTCCTAAACGTTCAATGACGTGAAAATCCAGTTGTTCAGCAATTTTGAACTGCGGTATTTGAGTATCATAAAACAGTTGGTTCGATTTTATTATATCCACTCCCGGATTTTCTCGCAACGCATCCACAACAGCCCTGATAGCAGGAAGTTTCAGTCCTTCCTTTTCCGCGCCGAAGCGTATAAACAAGGGATGAAGTTGAACGCGCCCCTTGCGCAACTCGTAAGTCGTTAGGCCGATTATCCGACTATCATGTCGAATCAAAAAACCACTGCTGTACCCTCTTTCAAGGGATTGACGCAACCGGGTAACATGTGTATTCGCCGCTTGTCCTCCTACTTGGCTTTCAAGCAAGTACAAAATGTCATCAAGAATTTCAGCGAAGAATACATCGTTAGTGTCCAGTGTTGTAAGTTGTATCATCAGTTTACAGACAGGTTACAGAAAATAGGCGAGAAAGATAAAAGCGTCGGGTGTCTCGTTTTCTCGTTTTCTTTTTTTTCACTCCCAGATGCGACTATTCGGGTATTAATCGCATGATTATTCCCCATTCGCCGACTGCCCAACAGTAGTTTGGTTTGACCGCGGCGATACCGAGAAGCCTTGTTGAATCGCCCGTTTTTTCACGCTTCCACGTTTTGCCGCCGTCAACAGTGTGGATGACAGTTCCAAAATCACCACAAGCCCAACCTACTTTCTTGTCTAAGAAAACAACGCTGTTAAGGGAATCTTCGGCATCACTTTTCTGTTCTTCCCACTTTTTTCCGCCATCGACAGTATGGAGAATAACACCATCCTGTCCAACTATCCAACCCTCAGTTTTGCTGACAAAGTGAACGGCAGATAAATTGTTAGGCAGTTCAATCTTCTGCTGTTCCCAATTGTTCCCTCCGTCAGCAGTGTGCAGTATAGTTCCAAACGAGCCGACAACCCAACCTATCTCTGGAGTTACGAAATACAGCCCGTCCAGATTGTTTCGAGTTTCTCCAACTCTAGCGCCCCTTCCGCCAACCAGGGGGTTCCACCTTACCCCACCATCGCTGGTTTTTAAAAGGGTGTTGTCTCCACCAACCGCGTAGGCAACTTTCTCACTCACCATACATATATCAGTCAATCGTTTTCTGCGCCAGCCTCGCCCTTCCCCTACCTTATATTCGGCCCATGTTTTTCCACCATCTTTGGTGCAAAACACCGCACTACCCATCCCAGCTACCATAGCAACTTTGGGATTGAGTAAATGTATACACGCAAACATCATTGGCCTATTCATCTGGCAATCCAGTTTGTTCCAGGTTTTGCCGCCGTCAGTCGTCCGCAAAATCACCCCTTCTCCACCAACAACCCAGCCGTTATCTTTATCCACAAAGAAAACATCTCTGAAATCTCCCTCTATTCCACCCTTGCGTCCAAGATCATTTTTGTGCCATTTACCTCCGGCACCAATTGCTAAACCACTGATTAAAAGCAAACTAATGCTCGTTAAGGTTAAAAGTAATTTTCTCATTGTTGATTCTCCCTCCATAGTAGTGGATTATTAGGTAATTTTCAAAAATAAAGTTAATGTTGTAAGCAGTATATTTGCTTCGAGGCTCCAGGCTCCCAGGTACCAGACACGAGTTTTTTTTGCGTCTTTCCTCGTGTCTGGAGCCTTGCATTGAGACTGTGACTGGTCACCAGTGACGTCATCAAGCAGTTGTCTCACAAAAGTTTAATATTGAAAACTACCTGATTACCCGGTTGCCCAATCAATACCGAGATTTAAGCCTCCCCCACACATGCGGTATTCTGCCTTTTGCCTTAACCGGTTCCGCTATGAAAAACGCCTGTATTTCCACCCAATGTGACCAAGGGTTCACAGTATTACCGTTTAGCCACGCGAAGATGTACCTTGCTTTCGTGGGAGGAAATTTGATAATTTTTCCTTCGGCTGTCTCTGGATATTCACCGTTGATATTGCTATCAAAAACTACGATATCCCTATTTGCTGATAGTTTTTTCTCGGATACCGCTACTTTATTATCGTGATACGTTCTACCATCTTGCCAGTAATGCCAAATTTTGATAACGTTGATGGTATGTACTTCCTCAAGGTCAATTTGAACCCGCGTCGGCCCGCCCAGATACAGGCTTGAAGCAGTGTTTCCGTCTGTCAATAGCTTCCAGTTTCCCTGTCCTATGCCGCTATTTCCTGTGGCGGGTTTTCTGAATGCCAGGTTTTCTGGCTCATCGGCTTGTCCATTGTATAGAAATA
Organism: uncultured bacterium; assembly: GCA_964601015.1. Classification (GTDB taxonomy): domain Bacteria; phylum Poribacteria; class WGA-4E; order DTYX01; family CAZRLY01; genus CAZRLY01. Next base: position 14,388 of record CAZRLY010000070.1, on the reverse strand, counting down.
TGAATAGCATGAGCAAAAAAGCGAAAATTGTAAATAACATTTCACATCTGTTTATCATTTTATATATCCCCCCCTTCTCAAAGGCGAAAAGCGAAAGGGGAAAGTTTCCTCAAAAAACAAAAAGTAATGAGTAAAAAGTAACAGTTTTACTCATTACTCTTTACTTGTCACTTTAACATATTTTCGTATAATTCTTCAATATTCCGCAACAATCGCTCTTTTTTATATCTCTCCTTCGCCAGTTTGCGTCCGTGTGCGCCGAAGTCTGCTCTGAGTTGCGGAAAGCAAAGTAGTTTTGTTATGGCATTTGCTAACTTCATTACGTCGTCGGATGGTACAAGATAGCCTGACTTACCATCGTCGACAACGTCTGGCACTCTTCCGACTGACGTAGCAACAACAGGCTTACCTACTGCCATCGCCCAGATTAAAAAAATCGGTACGTCCTCATCAAGGGATGATAAAACAACCAGGTCAAGATCGGCGTATATCGCCGTCAAATCTCGTCTCCAGTTCAAAAGTAGCACTGAATTTTCAATGCCGATTTGTCTCACAAGTTCCTTTAACTCGAAGGGTAGTTCCCCGTGGGCTACTACAATAAACTTCGTGTTTGGAACATCCTTCAGAACGCGAAAGGCGCTTTTGAAGAAGAGTTTGTGATTTCTTGCGGGTGTTAATTGTCCAAAGATGCCTACAAGCAAGGCATTTTCGGGTAATTGAAGTTCCTGACGCAACCTGCCCTTTTGTTCATCAGCGTCCAAAAAGGCTTCTATGTCGCAATCTTGTGGGATAAGGGCAAACTTTCTTTGGGCAATTTTAGTGTGGCGGCAAAGCTCTTCATACTGGCTGTCGCTAATGATTATCTTATCGGTGAAAAACGATAGCAATCGTTCAATGAACTTTCGCGGGAAGCTTCTGAACTTTCCTGACGCATGTTCATGAAAAGAGTGAACGATGAGAGGCGTTCCTGCGAGTATTGCGGCGAGACGCCCTGAGTAACCGGCTCCCGCATCATGAGTATGGACGATGTGCGGCCTCTCTTTTAGAGTAAAACAGAGCAGCTTGTATAGCGAGACCAAAGCATTCCTCCAATTAGCTTGACCACTAAGTTGCGGGACGATAAGACGCCTTACTTTGACGTTGCTGACAAAATCTAAGCTATCGCCCTCGTCACAGGGACCGGTTGCTAAAATGGACTCAAATCTCTTAGGATTTAACGAAGTAGCTAAAAGTGCCGCCTGAATGGCTGGAAATTTGAAATCCAAACATTTGATGATTCTAAAAACTTTAATCTTTTTATGTTTCATCTTCCACCCCCAAGGCAAAATTCGATGTAGGGACACCTGATAAGTCTCGCCTACCCAAGTTTATCCGCCAATTTATTGATACAATACCTCCAATACTCAATGGCATACTGTTGTACGGTTTCATCTGCGTCCACTCGTTGGAGATACGTTGAAATCCAATTTATCAAGAAATGTACAGTTTTCTCACTGATTTTACCCTCTTCGGCGTTGTAACAGACATCTCGGAAAGTTTTTAAATCTTCATCGAAATCTATTTGAAATTCAAAACGGCGATACAAAGCTAAGTTAATCATCAGCGCGCATGTTATCTCCTTAGACAAATCTGATTCCGAATCCGGCAGATATTGGGCGGCAAAAATTTTTTCCGCTGGCAATTTTTTCAGATAAGCTATCCTTCTGTCAAGGTATTGTATCATAGTTTCAGCGATAGTCAGGTCAACTGAAGTTGCTATTGGGCGAGGTGGAACGGTCAGTTGGATTGCAACATCTGCGTTGTCTATTATTACTTTGCCAGCGAGCAAGGCGTCCAGAAATTGTCCCTCAAGGAAGTTTAGAAGTTCAATCTCTTCGCTTCTTTGGGACAAGCTGGGCTTTTGTAAGGTCAAAACCGATTCCTCTTTGACGGATTTCGCTATTTCAATTACTCTTTTAAATAGCGTATTCCCAATTCTAAAAAATTCTTGCACTTTGTTATTTTTCAGCAAGCGGAGGGCGATTTTTTCGTTAAATTTACTGACGTATTCCAACCCGATGCTACTCAAGCAGAATGTGTCCGACACACCCTTTCTGATTTCGTGTTGAGCGGACAAATCGCGAGCTTTTCTCCTGATGACAATGTGTGAGATGTTGGCGAGTTGTTCATTTAGCCCTATAATTTCCTTCTCCGACAGTGTATTCGTCTCTGTTCCATAAGCGATAACTTTAGCGAGAAAGATTCTTGGGTCAAATCTAACAAGGGGGTTAGTATCCAGATTTTGTTCAGCCATTCTAATATTCCTCATCATCGTCACCGCAATCATCTACGGTAAATTCCTCATCATCAATATCAAGCTCGTCATCTCCAAATCCAAGATTTTCCAGGTCAACATCAGTAAACAAATCTTCTTCAGCAACATCTATTCCAACTTCCTCATCCCGTTCTCTAATTCTGATATCTCGTTCTTCTTTTGCCCATTCGAGTGGTTCAGCAGGCCCTTCCTCCTCTTGAGCAAACAGTTCATATAGCAGTTGCCTGAAATAATCTTCGTCTGCCGCCCAGATTGTTTCCATAATGAACCTGACTTGCTCATCATCGTATTCTATAGCGTTAAGGTCAATTATTCCAGTTTCAGCAAACATCCCTTTATACGTTTGTGGGTTTACGCCATCTATTGAAATATCACTGAGGTCAATTTTGCTTCTTAACATTTGAGCCAGAATGCGGATGTCAATTCGCGGTAGCAATCTTTCCAAATCTTCCTGTCCACATTCTGCTAATTCTCCTATCCACAGATTTATCGTTTCCTCATCCAGTTTACCTTCGTGCCAGGTAGAGATGTCGAAGATTTCCTCAAACTGTTCAGGAGAAATAGCGGACAGAATACCGGTTGACAGTCCGGTTCCTAACATCGTGTAGAGGATTTGAAGGACGTCCTCCGCCCTACTCTGCTGAATTAACTCCGTGCAATCGGGTACCAGATAGTATAACTCCTCGCGTTTTTTTGGGTCGCGGGTAGCTTCAATGATTGCTAACTGTTGTTCCTTTGGATGTCTCTGAAATAATTGAGATCCAGATATATAATCCATCGCGAGCAATCTTTCACCTTCTGATTTTAATTCTCTTAGCAATCTAATCTCTTTCAACCTACATCCCCCCTCTTTGAAAGGGGAAAGGAGAAAGGGGAAAGTTACTTCCTTTCCTACCATTCCTCCCTTCCGCACAATCTTCCACTTCTGATGTCAGATATTATTCTTTGTAAAGACGAGGTTCCTTGCCGCGGAAGCTGAAGCGTCATCGCCTGATGGCGTTTCTAAGACTAAAAATCTATCATAGTTGATATCTCGAATCGCTTCGCTTGTTGCCGGAAAATCAACTTTGCCTTCTCCTAAATGTCCACCTGTGTCTTTTACATGAATCAGAATGATTTCACTTCCCAACTGCCTAATCTCTTTGGGGACATCGTAGCCGTAGCCTGTTGCATTTCCAACATCGTAATATACCTTGACGTAAGGAGATTTTACCTGTTCCAGAATTCTCAAGTGGTCAGTCGCCGATAAGGTAGATTCTAACGCCAAGTACACTTTATGGGTTTCGGCCACTTCCGCTACTTCCTTAATGCCGCCTATGAAAACTGGCGAGGTGATATCTTCGGGTTTAATACTCCCTCCGCCGAAGAACGGCACTAAGATTGCGTACGCGCCTATCTTCGGACAGGTTTCGATTAGATGTTTCAGCATCGCCTTACCCTCTTCTCTTCTCGCCTCTTCGGGATGGGCGAAGGTACACGATGTAAAGCCGCCGGGCGATAGCGATGGCACCTCCATTTTTGCATCGGCGGAGAGTTTTTTTATCTCTTCAATTCCACTCTCACTCCAAAGTTTGTGTTCTTTGTAATTGCCGCCTATGCAGACTTCTACGCCATCAAAGCCAATGCGTTTGGCCTCTGCGAAAACCTCTTCAAAGGGACGTCGTAACATACCATCTCTTATTCCATATTTCATTTTTTTCCTCCATTAGCAAGCAAGATGCTTGCCCTACTTAGCTGCCATGATTTTTTCGATGCAGGCGTATATATCCTTTTGCCAAGCTTGACGTGGAATCTCTTGACAGTCGGATAAAGCCTCACCGATGAAGCCCGCCGATAAAGCCCGACGACTTCGTCTTACGGCGACTTCGTCTTACGGCACTTCGCTCTGAGCCGGCGCTCAGATATTTTGGGAGCGAATAGCTTTGACGAATTCCTGCTTCGTTTGGGCATCAATTGCCAGCTTTTGAATGTCCAGCAACACATTTTCATCACGAATAGATTTTATCTTTTGCGAAATCGTTCTTGGTATAGAAGTAAAGCGGTTATTTACGAGGGAAAGCAGTGCGGTGGTAAGCCCTTCAAGTTTACCTTTAGCTTCACCTTTAGCTTCACCTTCGACTAAACCTTCAGCTTTACCTTCAGCAATTGCTTTACTCCTGAGATATTGGTAGTATGCTGATTCTTTCATGATTTCCTCCGGAATGATAGTTTCTACCGTGTTGGTGTCGCTAATCACCAGCCCGCTTAGAACGCTCATTGAGAAAAACAGATTGGGCTTATGTTCTGGCGGGATAATTTCGTCAGCCACCTGGACACATTCTTCCAACCATTTTTCCCGACTGTAATCTTTTGGTGGTTTCATTAGGGGAATGAATGGCAGACTTCCGGCAGTACAATTATCCAATGTTTCCTGCCCGTCTATCTCCCACAGTCGGATAACGTTATATTCGGCCAGAAATCTCTTTGGATATTTCTGCTCAAAAATACCGATGTCTTTTTTGCGGGCATCCTTTTGGCGAAGATAGATAACAGTAGAAATGACGGGCTTTTGGTATATCCTAAGCAATCTTGCTATGTACTCGCCCATCCGATACGGCATGATGGGAAGAGGTTCTGTTTGAAATTCTACGTGAGCAATAGCAGTGATTAGTCTTTTAGGGTTCTTTTCTGACGGGATTTTTATCTTCGCAAGGGTGTCAACTTCTCTCTTCTTGCGCACTTCCAGCGATGTCCGTAACAGTTCTATCGTTGGCGAAGTATAGCTGGTAGCGAATTGGACAACGTCTGCTGGACGCTCAACAAAGACTATCTTTGCAGCGTTGTCAAATTTATCTTTATCAGTGTTTTTCTTAGGCATGGTTGACTCGCATTCCATTATAATCAGCAGTTGCGATTGTCTATCTGTTGGAGCAGTTTTTCTACCGCCACATCAAGCTGACTATCCCTATTCGCAGTCGCTTCACCTAATGGGCGTTTGACCTGAAAATTGACGCTTCTGGAAGTTCCTTCGAGGTTTTCGCCCGTCAGGGTTGATACGCGCATTCGAGGTAGTCTGAAATTTGAGCCGTCGAGCAGTTTCCAATCCCATGTCCAGATGACAGCCCCAGCCGACGGCATGCCGACTACTTTGCCCAGCCCGAGTCTGCGATAGCCCTCGCTGAACATTTCCGCGTTGCTTCCTGAGTGTTCGTTTTGCACGAGTATCGTCGGTTTATCAAGCAATCGGTTACCTGCTAAATTGGTCGAGGGCGTGGAGACTTCGCCGCGATAGGACGAAATGGTATAGGCACGCCGTTGCAGGACGTCTAAGATAAATGAGGCGATATGCCCGCCCCCGTTGAAGCGGACATCCACTATGACGCCTTCTTTGTTGTGCGCTTCGGCGTCCAAGTCGGCCTGAAATTGGACGAAGTTGTCGTAATTCATGCCGCGGATGTGTACATATCCTAAACGCCCGTTGCTGATTCTATCGACATATTTGGAGTTTTCCTGAACCCAATTTTTGTAACGGAGGTTGTTGATGGTACCGCCGTTGACTGGTTGGACATTCACCTCGCGAGCGCCTTCCATTTCGGGTTTGTCGTTTACCTTCAGGGTGAGTCTTTTGCCTGCTTTGCGATGCATCAGTTCATAAAAATTTTTCGTCCCGTTTAGAATTTCACCATTTATTGAGAGGATGTATTCGCCGACATTTATCGGTTCTTTTGCCAGATGAATAGGGGCATTCGACAGGATTTCCGTTATTTTGCAATGTCCGCTTAAGGTCAATTCCGATTGGTCAAAAGTGACTCCGAGGTAACCTGTGTTGTTGCTGCCACCACCGCCGCCGCAGCCGAGATGTGATGCGTTGAGTTCACCGAGCATCAGGCTTGTGATGTTGCGAAAATCCGCTTGATTCTGAACGCCAATGATGGCTGGTCGAAATTTATCCCTGATGTTCAGCCAATCGGAGCCGTTAAAGGATGCGTCATAAAAATGGTCGCGGATGAGCCTCCACGCCTCTTCAAACATCTGCATCTTTTCAAGGTGAAAATCCACATCGAATTCCGCTTTGACGCTCAAGCCTTTTATATCTCCATCGGGGAGGGGGCGGTGCTGGATTTTCCTGCCATCAAGATAGTAGATTTTCTTGCCATCGGGAATAAAATAAACGCTGCCCTTTTCGCCTGAAGTAGATGTCAACTGCTTGGGCGGTTCGCTCTTTTTATCGGGTTCAAGCAAAAGACTCCAGAGATTCTCCTTGCCCGTCATTGCCGCTTTGAATATGAGCGTTTTGCTATCCGGACTGATGGCGAGAGCGTTGGCGTTCTGCTTGAAATGTGTGAGCAAACTCAGCCGGTGTTTGATGTCCTTAAATTGAATCTCCACCGGTTCTTTTTCCTCATCTTTTTTCTTCTCTGTTTTACCTTGCTCGTCCTCCGAATGTTCCTTGTCAACTGCGTCAGGTGATTCTGGTTTTTCTTCCTCCTCTTCAAAAAGTTTATCGAATTCGTCCTCTTTGAAGGTAGATGGGAGAGGTTTTAAATCCACCCTTGCAATCTGCGATTCAGCGCGGTATTGTCCTGTGTTGAAGATGATAAATTTTCCATCGGATGACCAGATTACTCCACCACCGCTGATGTTGCCCAGAAAGCTGATTTGTCTCGCCTCCTCCTCTTCGATGTTTTGGACGTAAAGATTGCTAAAATAGTTCTTGTCTTGAGCGATGAAAGCTATCCATTTGCTATCGGGCGACCAATAGTAAGAGGAGGGCGCACCGACTCCCCAAAGAAATAATCCCCTGATGAACGGGCGAATCTCTTTGCTTTCGACATCCATCAGGTGAACCTCTTTTCTGCCGTGAAAAAATGATATGTATTTCCCATCAGGAGAAAATTTGGGCATTGATTTTGTCGCAGATGAATCTGTCAGACGCACTTCCTCGCGCGTTACAAAATTGAAGAGGAATACCTCATTGTCGCCAAAACGGTCAGAAACATAAACCAACTTCTTACTGTTGGGGTGCCAACAAAGTTGACTTTCTCGAAAATGAGTTTCCGTCACGCGGAAAGCATCGCCGCCTTTTTCGGAGGATACGGCGAAGATTTCCCCGCGGACAGCAAAGGCAATTTTTTTGCTATCAGGGGAGAGGGTAAATTCGTGAATATCACTGCTGTAGGATTTATGGCTGATGGGATTCGTTTTCTGGTCAGATTTGACGCGAATACCCACAAATTCAGCTTCGCCGGAGTTTGTATTAAGTTTCCATATTTTAAAATCCCGTTCAAATACAATCCAATTGCCATCATAAGATATTGACGCTCGTAACAAACGCCCATCTTCAAAGTGCGTAATCTGTTTCGTTTCACCGTCTGCCAGAGATTTACACCAGATATTTTCATTCTCATTTCGGTCAGAGACGAAATAGATACAGTCATTGCGCCACATCGGATGGAGATTTCTTCCGGGGTGGTTCGTGATTTTTTTGTAGTCAAGGGTGCCGGGCGTTTCGCTCACCAACCAGATGTCAGAAGTGGCAGAAGGATGTGGGCCGCGTCTCCACCATGGCGCACCGTTGTTGTTGAAGGCAAGCGTTTTGCCGTCTGGAGAAATAGCGAGATTGTAGTGCGATTCATACGGGTCAAACGCTGTCCTGATGGGCGTTCCGCCGCCGATGTTGACCTTATAGCTTGCCATACCCATAACATCCCTGTCAGAGCTAAAATAAAGCCACCCTCCATCAGGCGACCAACATCCCAGCGTATCCATCGCGTCGTGATAAGTCAAACGCTTCAGCGAACCGTTTTCAAGCGAAATTACATAAATATCGCCATTTCCTGTCCTCTTTGATGTGAAAGCAAGATATTTTCCATCGGGTGAAAATTTCGGGCTATCGTCGTAAGCAGTGTGAGAGGTTATCTGCCTTGCCTCGCCGCCATCGGACGAAACTATAAAGATGTCTCCTGCGTAAGAGAATGCTATCGTATTCCCATCCGGCGATGGGGATGGAAAACGCAAATAGGGGACTGATTGACTATTTGAATCTGTTATCGAATTTATCATTGTGGGTAGTAAGTAATTATTAATTTTTAATTATGAATTATGAATGGGCAAAAACCACGCTTGACAAGGAATTCCTCAATTTAGAATTGAGAATTTATAACTCATAATTACTTATGTGGGGCGATAAAGTTTTTATCATCCTTCCTTTCTAATCTGCCTATTTTTGATTTCTTTATTTTTTCCGTGCTTTCCATTCCACCACTTGATTGTGAATCTCCTCAATACTGGCATCTCCCCAATATTCGACGATTTCTTTTACCGAATTTCCTTTTCCGCGCTCAAGCAGAAGGACAAACTGAGAAGCCTTTTCGAGCCCTAGCTTAGTTACGAGTACGTCCCAACCTTCACGAATAATGGATTCTGTATCGGTATATGAAGTCGCTGTATGAATCGTACACATAATTAGCCGCCCTTCTAAAGAGGATTTATCTATCATTCAACGTTTTTTGCGCGTATAAGTTTAAAATCTACCTGAGATTTTTTTATTTCACAAACGGCAAAATTGCTTTAAACTCCGACGTTCCCGCTACCTTCATCAATTCAAAGATAACCATTTCCGTCGTAGCGAGAATAACGCCTGCGTCGCGCATGCGCTGGATGCCGATTTCATAATCCAGTTCACGTCGAGAGCAAACGGCATCGACTATCACAAATACCTGGTATCCGTCCGCCAAAAGGTCAAGCGCAGTTTGCAAAACGCAAACGTGGGTTTCCATGCCGACGAGCATGATGCTTTTGGCGGACGTTTGTTTGAGGACATCCACGAAACTATCCGCCCCGCAGCAACTAAAAGAGAGTTTTTCATGCGGCTGATATTTTTCCGCAAGAGCATCTTTGATTTCGGGTTCGGTGCTGCCCAGCCCTTTGGGATATTGTTCTGTTATGAGCATGGAAAAGTCGAGAATATTCGACACATTGATTAATCGAACAGTATTCGCGACGATTTTGTCTCTATTCGTCATCTGTGCGGCGAGTCTTTCCTGAATGTCTATGATTAATAAAAGCGTTTCTTCACGATCAAGTATTTTGATATTCATCCGTAATTCCCCTTGTTTGAATTAGATATCAATCTTCAATTCTTGAGTATCAACAAAAACCCCAAACACATCAATATGGAAAACGTGATTTTCCGCATTTGCTCTTTATTCACCCTTTCAAACCATACGAAGCCTAAGAATGCCCCTGCGTATACGATTGGCAGCAAAATACCGCCCATTTTAATAATCTCCAGCGTTACAAATCTTGACAGTAGTAGTACGCCCACTTTATACGCTGAACATATAGCAAAATAGGTTATGAGCGTAGCTTTTATGCCATCCTTATCCCAATTTTGATAGTAGGTATAGATTATCACAGGCGGCCCGCCCATGTTGATTACGCCGTTGAGTATCCCGCTTAGTATACCTATAGGAAACGCCCAACGTTTTCTGATGTGCCTGGTACTCTCTTTCCTGAGGATGGAATAGGTGGAAAAAGCTATCAAAATTGCGCCGAGTGCAAATTTAATAGTCTTCGGTTGCAATACCCGTAGCAGATAAACTCCGACTGGAACGCCAAAAATAGCCCCTGAGAATATCGGCAGAATTTTCTTTAAATCTATGGCGTGACGTACACTCCACGCGACAAAGAGACAGTTGAGTAACGACAGAATTGTTACCAATACGTTTGCTTGCTTGACGTCAATTAACAGCGGCGATAAACTCATCGCCACCATGCCAAATCCAAATCCCGTTAAGCCCTGTACAAAACCAGCCAGTAAAAAAATAACAGCTAATAAGTATTTGATTTCCATTTAGTGAGCAGGCAATCAGACATTAGTTCCCAATTACCCAGTTACCCAATTCATTCTACACATCCGATAGGTACGTTTATGCGATTTTTGTTTATTGTAGCATATTTCCCCAAATTTTGTCAAGCCTGCTCAGAAATTCCCCATGAAAGAATTTTGGTAGCCGAAGTCCCAATACTTAGGGAATGCGATGCTTCGGCCAGCCCGAATTCTTGCGAATTCGGCTACGGACGCACCGTTACTTTTTTCGCGTGGGGAATTTCTAGGTTTTATACTCAATGAGGACATTTGGCACCCATTTTGCTACTCCGAATGGCGAAGAAAAGTTGAACATTTCAGATAAGGAGAAAAAGTAAAATGAAAAGACTAACCACACTATCAATATTCTCAATTTTCTTTATGGTAGTTGTACCTACAATGGCTGGTGAACATACGCTCATCAGTGGAGATATTGAGAGCAGCGGGTTTGGCGGCCCTGTTCTGAAAGTAACGAAGTTCAGAGGTGATGTAGGATTGCTGGTTGGTGGGCGAGGTGGTTGGATTATCAATCACGCTTTTGTCATCGGTGGTGGAGGCTATGGTTTGACCACGAATGTTGATGCCCCGTTATCTAACCATTATTTGAATGTAGGCTACGGTGGGGGAATGATGGAGTGCATTGTACTTTCGGATAAACTCATTCACCTTTCCGTGAATACACTGATAGGTGCTGGAGGGGTTGGTTATCGGCACCGTAACTGGGACGATTGGGATTGGGACGATGAACGTGATTTTGGTGATTCCTTTTTTGTTGCGGAACCAGGCGTGGATTTGATATTGAACGTCACCAGGAAATTCCGGATAGGAATGGGAGCAAGTTATCGTTACGTTTATGGCGTTGGTTCAAGAGGATTGAGCGATGCGGATATGAGCGGGCTATCGGCAACCTTTACTTTCAAATTCGGTAAGTTCTAACTGAGAGCGTGTGTGAGAAGTCTCTTGAATGCCCACGTAGGTTGGGTTGAACGAAAGTGAAACCCAACAGGCGAGTATCTGGTTTTCGTTGGGTTTCGTGCCTCAACCCAACCTACCTTTCACACAGCCTCTGAGAGATGTCTCGTAGTGAAAAATAAAGAAAATTTTGGATATTTTCTTGACTTTTGTTGTCTTTTTATGTATTATAGCACATCTTTTCGATTTTTTATCGGGAGGTTGCAATCTATGGGACGCTTAGAATTATTACGCAAACATCTCACAGAATCGGCTTCACCTGTTTGGGGTGAACCATTTCACTCTTCTTGGATGGCTGGCATTAATCTTGATGGGCGCGTTCGTCTTGCTCAAGCGCAAGCCGCAGAGATGTGCGCGGCAAAACCGTTTATCAAACCGGGTGAACTCATTATCGGCAACAACGCTCTCCGGTCTGCTGTAAGCGGCTTACATACTCCGTTTAGTTCGGGTATAAGGTTTGACAGGGAGTATTTACAAGGGCTTAGAAATGAACATCCAGAGGCGGAGCATTTGCTTGCGGAGATAGATTCATACTGGACAAAATGGATGTCCGAGAACGGGCAGTATGCCCCGTTGACCTGCCACGCATCTTTAGCTTATGAACGGCTGTTGACAATGGGTGTAGGCGGCATGCGTGAATACGTGAAGCGCTGGCGTATTACAAATACTGCTATTGAACCGGGATGTGCCGGTTGGTATGATGCTTTGTTAATTGCACTCGACGGTATGTCGGGTTACATAAACGCACACGCAGTTGCTGCCGAAGAGGCCGCATTGAATGCGGAAACTGTCCAACGACGTGAGGAACTTGAGCGCATAGCGTCCGCCTGTCAGCACATAGCGCATAGTCCTCCACGTTCTTTCCATGAAGCGGCGCAACTGTTTTATCTCCTCTTTGCTCTGTGCGGGCATGATTCACCGGGGCCAATTGACCGGATTCTATATCCGCATTTGAAACGGGATGTGGACAGTGGCGAACTCTCAATTGAACGAGCCCAAGAAATCTTGGATTGCCTCTGGCTGAAGTTTGAAGAGAAGACCGCGTACGGTGCCACTATCGGTGGTCAAAAAAGGGACGGTACTGATGCTGCCAACGAGCTTTCGGATATGTGCGTTCGTTCAATAAAACGACTTCGACTGCTTTCCCCGCGTACCGCGCTCCGCTGGCACGAAAATCTATCACCTGAATTGTTCGCGCTTGCCTGTGAATCTGTGGCGGAGGGCGCAACATTTCCCGCATTTGTCAACGATGAGGCGATTATTCCTGCGATGGTTGAACGCGGCGTCTCTTTAGAGGATGCACGCGAATATACCTTCGTCGGATGTGGTCAGACGTATCCGCACGGACGAGGACACGGCAATTACGAAGATGTCGTTATTAATTCTGCAAAACCTCTTGAGCTTGCCCTCAACGACGGAATTGACCCGATGACACATCAACGCCTTGGCCCGGCGACAGGCAAGCCGAATACGTTTAGTTCATACGAACAGTTCGAGAAGGCATACCGACAACAGATGGACAATCACATTTCCGAGCGTATCCTCTCCGTTAATGGACGGCGCAACAGAATTAAAGGACACGCTTATGATTTTCTGCGTTCGCTTCTGACATATTCGTGTGTGGAACGCGGGCTGGATTGGCATGAAGGCGGTGCCGATTACAGCGAGGGTATGGTGGATATGGTTGGCCTTACGACAGTTACAGACTCGTTGGTCGCAATAAAGCGCGGGGTATACGAGGAAAAAGTGGTTCCGCTAAAAGAATTGGTCGATATTCTTAATGAGGACTGGAATGGGCGTGAGTCCTTACGTCGATATTTTCTTTCCAAAATTCCAAAGTTCGGCAATGATTGTGATGAAGTTGATGATGTGACAGCTATGGAAGTAAGTCGCATTAACGATTTCATCAAATCACATAAAACTTGCTTCGGAGGGCCGTGGGGGATGGACATCATCGGTTGGTCCGGCGCGGTGCATTTTGGCTTGCAGACAGGCGCAACGCCAGATGGCAGACTTCGTACCGAACCTGTGGCAGATTGCGCAGGGCCAGCGCAAGGACGTAATATTTTGGGGCTGACTCCAACTCTGTCATCCGTGCTTAAACTCCCTCACCGTCACGCACACGGGCCGATGGCTTTGAGTTTGCGTTTTCCCAAGCAGATTGTCCGAGGTATTGAGAACAGAAAAAAACTTCAGGCAATGATAGAGACTTACTTCCTACAGGGCGGGCAACAGTTGCAAATCTCCATTGCAAGTGCGGAAGACATGAAACAAGCTCAGAAAACACCTGAAGCCTATCGTTCACTCATGGTAAGGGTAGGTGGGTTTAGTGCTTATTTTACTCAATTAGACAAAGGATTTCAGGACGATATGATAGCCCGCTCAGAACTCGAACTGTGATGTGCTCGATGGCTAATTAATTAGTAAGGAGTGCAAAAATCAACGAAGTGTATTTTTGCAATAATACGTTACGCTGATTATTGCGCTCCTAATAGGAGAAAATCAGTGGATACTAATTATCTCAATTATGCTTTATTCCAGCACTTTCTGATATACTCGATACCCCTGCGAATATCTTCTTTTCCATTTTTCCCGCCTGCTTCCAATGAAATCCAACCGTCATAGCCTGTGCTTTTGAGAACTTTGAACACGCCCGGAAAATCCACCTCTCCCGTACCTTCAAGGCAATGTTGAAGGTTTTTCAATCTATCACTCGCGTGTAAATGCACAACCCTATCTGCTACGAGTTTGGCTAAATCAACTGAATTATCGTCGTCGAGCATCGGATTTGAGGTATCCAAATTGACTTTTAATCGCTCATCATCAACCAATTCCAGTATTTTCACAAAATCGCTGATTCTCGTACCCACAACAGGATGGTCTTCCAAAGCAAGCATCACCTGTTTTTCTTCCGCATAATCGAGACATCCTTTTAAGCCGTCAGCGATTGAATGTAAAACTTCGTCTTGACTCAGCCCATCTACCCATGAACCTGCTGTCAATCGCACAATATTTGTCCTGAATGCAACCGCCGCATTTACGGCTTGTTTAACGTGAGCAGTTTCCTGCTCCCGCTTTGCAATATCTGGACTGGAAAAGTTGGAATAGCTGGTGAACATGGAGATGTGTAGTCCCACATCGTATACGGAATCAGCTAACTTCGCCATATACGATTCATCCCAACTGTCCAAATAAGATTGTAGGGTAGCCAAGTTCCATCACTGGAACTCAGCCCCCGTCAAACTGTACGTGA
>CAZRLY010000069.1:9648-21350 GCA_964601015.1 uncultured bacterium | reverse complement strand
TTTGGCGAGGATAACAATATCCCCTATGGGAGATGCCTTAAATGGCAAAAAGTGCAGGCAAAGCCTACACTTTTTTCGTTAGCCCCCTTTCGGGGGGCTAATCGAATATATTAATCAAGAAAGGAAGGTGAAAACCTGGTTTTTAAAAAGTGTAAGAACAGTTAGAAACACTTAGAAAAAAAGAACCAGGTGATTAAATTGAAATCAAAAAGGTTCAGCTCAAGTATTTTGAGCATTCTTATCGCTTTTGCGTTGTTGGTGGGTTGTGCAACAACGATGAAAAAAGCGGAGAATCTGGAAAAAAAGAAGAATTATGAGGGCGCAATAGCGGCATATCAGCAAGCGATAGCAGCGAACCCGAGTTCAAACAATGCGCTCAAGGCACAGCTTGCTATGGGAAAAATATACATTGAGAAATTGAATAAACCGGAAGAAGGTTTGGCAGTTTATCAAAAATTGTCAACGGATGCTCCTAAAAAGAGCGAAGAAGCCGCAGAGGCTTTGTATCGAACGGGCATTTATTATTTTAAGGCGGAAGACTATAAAAAGGCACAAGAATTTTTCAGTAAGGTTGTCAATGATTTCGCCGAACTGAACATTAGTGGAAATGCCCAACTGATGCTGGCTAAAAGCTACGAAAAGGCAAAAGAATATGACAAAGCGGCAAGCCTTTACGATTCTGTCGTCCAACGCGCCCCAAAAGATAAAAGAGCGGTTACGGCGATGCAGCTTAAAGGTAAACTCTACGAAAACATCGGTGAGAAGGAGAAAGCAACTGAAGCGTATCAAGAGATTATAAAGAAATACGGAGCGGATGCCAGTACGCGAACAACAGTAGAGGAAGCCAAAAAGAAACTTCAAGAAT
This sequence comes from uncultured bacterium, assembly GCA_964601015.1. Lineage (GTDB taxonomy): Bacteria > Poribacteria > WGA-4E > DTYX01 > CAZRLY01 > CAZRLY01. Next base: position 20,485 of record CAZRLY010000069.1, on the reverse strand, counting down.
TTGGCGCTGAAGTGCCTAAACCTGAAACGCCTACAGCGGAGGAACGCCGTCAAACACAGCGGGAAGCCACGCGCGAACGAAATCGACCGCGCACAAGTTTGAGCTCACGGGAACGCTCCAAAGCGGCAGCGCCGACTTCCAGCTTCGGCGTTAGCGTAGAATCCCTTATGCCAGACGTAAGTACGGATGACCAAGGTACTTACTACGATGCTATGTTTATAATGGCAAATGTGAATTTGCAGGATGAACGTTACCGAGAAGCCGGTGCTTTGTACGAGCGGTCAATTCAATTGGGATTGAAGGATGAGAATCTGCCGAGGGCTTACCGCAACCTTGCTACTTGCTACCGCAAAATCGGATTGGTAGATGAAGCCCGCAAGACGTTGAAAAAAGGGGTGTTGAAAAACCCTAAGCTGATAGATGAAATAATCCGTAGTGCTGACTACAGATATACTGATGAAGATTATGACGCTGCCCTTGAATTGTACAATTCCGTACTCGGGCTGACGAAAAGAAAGGATGCGACAATCTACCATCATATCGGATTGACCTACAAGAAGCTCAAGGATGCGGATAAAGAAATAGAGGCTTACGAGAAATCCTTAGCTATTAATCCGACTAATAAAGACGCTCTCCAAAACATGGCGGGAGCATTGTACCGTCGCAAAGGCGATAAAGCACGCGCTATGATTTTTCAGGATGCTGTTGATGGAAAAAGCAACTACATGATTCCCAAAGCGATAGCTGACATCAGTTATAAGCATGGTAGTTATGGCATGGCTAAAGCCAAATACAAGGCAGCAACGAGAGCAATAGAGAGAGAGAAAAAGAAACTGCTTCAACAGGAAAAGCCAAAACAGAGGGATATTGATAGGCTTGATGAGCAGATGTTGTTGATGAAAGTCAGAGCAGCTATCGTATCTGCTAAAGAAGGCAAACTTGACGTAGCGTCTCAGGAGATAAATGGACTGGCTGCTGATAACCCGGATGCCGCTGTTATCCATTATGGCTTGGGCGAATTAGCACTTATGCAGGGCAAAACAGAGGATGGCGTTGCTGAACTCACAAAAGCGGTAGAACTTTCGCCTTGGTTATTTGAACCCAATTTCGTTTTAGGCGAACACTACATCGCTCAAGGGAATAAAGCGAATGCGCTCAAAATATGGGAAGTCTACCTGCAAAAGAACCGCAAAGATAAGATGATGCGGGACAGGGTTAGGAAATTGAGAAAAGAGTTGGAACCACAACCGGAAGAGAAAACACCTGCACCGAAACAAGACACCCCTGATTAGTCTAAACCCAGGTGCGAATTTTCACAGTCTACGACAACAGGACAAAAGGGCGAGAGGGGTAGACGGTAGTTGCCCCTTAGCCCTTTTAAACCATACGGAGACAAAATGCAAGATGTAGCTGGACTCCTCTCAGTAACAACAGATATTGCCAAAGAAGCAGGACAGTTGTTGTTGTTTTACTACGACAAAATTGATGAACTTGAATACAAAGGCGTAGGTAACATCGTCACTCAAGCCGATAAAGAATCTGAAAAAATGATAAAGAAGCGTCTGGAAGCAGAATGCCCAGGCTATTCGATTTTAGGTGAAGAATTCGGGTTATCTGATTTGGATTCCGAATACTGCTGGGCAATTGACCCATTGGATGGCACATCAAACTACGCGGGAAAGTTGCCGATATTTGCTGTCTCGATAGCGTTATTGTACAAAGGCAATCCTATCCTTGGGGTGATTTTTGACCCAAACTGTGACCGAACTTTTTGCGCCACTAAAGGCGGTGGTGCCTGTCTAAACGGGAGTAAAATTAGCGTTAATAACAGAGCATGCCTTGATGCCATCTCCCTCTTTGGTACCTCAACTGACATTATAAACAGAATCCCAGGTTATTTGAGATACGCAGGAAAAGTACGCAGTTTAGGTTCTGCCGCCCTCCATCTTTGTAGTGTAGCCGCAGGGTATTTTGACGCGTGTGTTGATATAAATACGAGATTGTGGGATGTAGCGGCTGGTTCGCTTATATTACAGGAAGCAGGCGGAATTTTTACCGACCAATCTGGAAAGCCCATCTTCCCCTTAGAACCATCATCGCCCGCTTATCACGGAAGTGCAATTCCGTTCCTTGCCAGCAACGGGAAAATACACCAACAGACGCTGAAACTAATCAATGGTTGATGTTCATCCTGCGTAACATCATCTCCGTCCTGCGGAACACTTCAACGCCTAATCTATGAGCGTCTGTTTAATGTTATTAACATGGGAGTTAATCTGATTTAACAAAAGCGGCATTCCAAGGCGATGATAAATTGTATAAAGTAACCTATCTTCCAAGAGACGACGGGTTTTTACGGCTTATGGCATAAGGATTGCATTGTTGACCAGTAGAATGACTTTTTATAGGCTCGATAAAACCAATCGAGAGGATAGGACGCAAAGTCACGGTTCTGAGGTAAAATAACAGCCGAGTTGCATGGAGGAAGTAAGCAACTCGGCTATTTTTTTGGGTAATCCAAAATTTATCTTCCTGTCTCGTTTCCTATCTTTTTCAAAGCGTATGTCCTGCTCCCGAAGCGGGCATGTAGATATTGAGCACAAAGCTCACCAAACTCCAGATGCTGCGCGGGATATAGTCTCCCAACACGAACCCCAGAAACAGCGGCGCTAAACGACGATAGCTTCGTAAACCACCGAATTTGAGGATGAGTGCTTTGAGCAACCAGCTTACCATCACCGGAAACCAGAAGTAAATCATGCCACCCCAGGAAGCCCCTGAAAGCACATATCCCGAAGCATGGAGCGGCCACCACAGAAATCGGGTACGCATCAGATATAAAAAGTAAACGAAACCCATGCCTCCAAACATGAAGCCGATGCCCTGCCCATCGGCATTTCTGGGATATTGAAGCCAGTTTTGCAACGGGTTGAAGCTCTCCCAACCGCAACTACCAATCCATCCCCGACAGCGTGCGAGAGTACCGTACTGGTAGGCGATATGCAAATAGGACAACATCGTTGCCACGGCCCCTGCCCCGATAGCCAATACCATACCACCCAACAACCAGCGTCCACTCATCCCGCTGCGTTCCCCGATTTTAAGCGATTCGAGTTGATTGGGCATTGGATGTGACCGGTTGCACCGGTTGAAAGCATACAGGAAGGTTATAATCGTCAGGTTTGCCCCGCCGAGACGCCGGGTGCCGAAGATTTCCACCATCATCTGTCTTGGGTTGATGCCGATTACCTCGTGGTAGGGCGGGCCAAGTTCAGCACGCACCCTGCCGATGGAGAGCGCAAATGCAAGATAGAGAGCGTAAAAAAACACAAGCACCCACAATGACATCCCCGCCGTCACACAGAATAACGCCACAAGTAGAACGCTTGCAGCGGTGAGGATGGCAGTTGCTCGGTACGAAAGTGGCTCACCTTCGTCATAATTTCCCGTTTTGCCTGCGAACAACTGCCTGACAAAACCCACAAGATGACGGCGCGACGTCCACAACGCCAACAACGCAATGCCAACCCAGGCACCAGCAGCGCGGTCATTCAAATGCAAATTCTTCCAGCCTACAACATCTGCAAACACGCGTTCAGCACGCGTCAGCCAGAAGAAGAACCAGCATGAGAACGAAAGGTCAAGCGGCATGAAGTACGTCAGTCCCACAATAGCGAAGTTGAATGACATGTTCGTATAACCGATAGCACTCCACGGGCGTTCTGTAAAAAATCGGTCAAGTCGGTAGCCGTGGGGAAACGCCGGTAGGGCTGGAAATAAATCGTGAAACCCGTTGACCAAACGTATGAAAGCGGCAATGCCAAAGCCTATCCACATCACCCGAGAACGGAAAAATCCTTTTCCCATTGTCATTTGCAGGGGCAATTGGGTGAGGGGAAAACTGAGTTTTTCCTGTTCCATCCACCGTTTGCGCAGGATAAGCCCAATGCACAAAAGTGAGCCGTAAAGCGCAAGGATGAAACCTGACCAAACGAACACAGGCACTAACCACACCCGCAAATGCTCCATCACGAAGATGCTCGACTCTCCTTCAAAATAGTATTTGAGCATTGGGGTATCGCGTACGGTGAACCAGGATGGAATATATTGCCAGAATAGTTGTTGCCACTCATTTTCGGGAGACGCAAACCAGAACGGATGCGTCAAAGCACCCATCAGCACACACATCATCGCATGTCCTGAAATCGTGGATACCATAGTAGCCATCACATAGACGAGCAGCAGTTCCGCAGAGGTGAGCGCAAATTTGGGCGTCCACTTTCGCAGCAGCGCGTTCACTACGATGAGGAACACCAAACTGAAAATGGCGTTGGAAAAAGGCGAAACCAGCGTGAACACAGAATACCAGAGCTCACTGGCGATGCCTACCCAGTAGGCGTTGATGGCGACAAAGAACAACCCAACGATGAGCCCCTTCTTCGTAATAACCGATGGTGAATTCATGGAACGATTCCCTATTGTTTTAAACATTCATCAACTGCTCTGCTAAATCAAGTGGTGAAGCGACATACTTGACGATTGCGCCAGTGTGTTCATAATCAAGGACGGCGCTATCGCCGACGCCCCATTTGGCTTTTTCTTCGGGGTTCAAGACTATCACCTTATGGCTGCGTGCTTTAAGTTTGCCCATAAGTTTGGCGCTGTGTGGGCCGATGCGTTGCCCATATTTTTCGTGGCTCTTTCGCCGCCAGGAACCCTGATAATCCCGGCAATCCCCTACGATAATCAAGGTTGTGCGCGCGGAAATGGGTGTTGTTGAGAGCAGTTGTTGAAACGACGTTTCATAGTTGCTATACCCTGCGAAGTTGTCAAGATGTTCTACGAATTTCTCCGGATATGGAACGTACTTTGTGACATCTTCAACGTCCGATGTGAAGCTATATATGCGCAGTCGTTTTGCAGTTTTCGCAAACGCACGCGCGAACAACATCGCGCTGACTGCCCACCAAACCTGACTGCCGCTGGTATCCAACGCCAATACAATATCCTCCCACAGCACCTTTTCTCGGTAGATGAATTCCATGGGGATACCGCCGTATTGCAGACTTTGACGGATGGTTTTGCGCACATCAAGTTTGCCGCCCGAACTTTTCGTATATATCGGCATGCGACGGCTCAACAAACGGTGCATCGCCGCGGTGAGCCGCGATACTATCACGCGCAACAACGGCGATTTTGCTCTGTATTGGCTCAACAGAGTTGCCAAAACACCCACATCTTTTAGATGGGTTTCCGCTCCTGCGCCGGCGATTGTGATTTGCGCTTTCATAAACTCATCGAATAGCGCGCTGTATTCTGCGAATTTTTCCGGCGTGATGCAATCCTGCAACAACAATCGCCCCACCACGTATTCCAGACTTCGCAATAGCCGTTCGCGTTCCTGTTCTGTCGGCACCCAAAGGTCAAGAGCCATTTGATGTTGTTGTGCAAAGGAAACTCCCTGCTCTGGATTCATCAACCTTGCTAACCGTCCAGCAAGGGGAGGCGCTGCATTGTCCAGAACCAGTTCGTGCAAAAACGCTGCTGCGAGGGTTTGCGCCGCTTCAAGAGAAAGCGGCATGTTGAATCGAGGAATACCCGAGTTGTCCATATTTCGTGTGCCTCCGCGCTGTTGAGCGGGATTGCCATGTGTCCCTATACCGCCACGATTGCCGCGCCCCTCTGGTTCCCCCGCGCCCATGCCGTCACCACCTTGTTGAGGTTGAAACGACGGGGCATCTCCTTCGTCTCCTTCACCTTGTTCCGCTGGTGTTCCTGCTTGCTCGTCCTGCTGTTCTTCTGCCAGCATTTCTGCATCCCCTGTATTCTCGTCTTCCAATTGTTCATCTGCCTGCTCTTTCGGCGACGGTTCCTGCTCGTTTTGTTGTGCCTCCGCTATCCCTGTATCTGTCGGCGATTCTTCTGCTCGTTCACTCGTGCGCTCTGTTATTGCATCCTCATCCTGCGTTGTGTGTGTTGCGTTCTGCATTGCATTCAAACTCTCCAGCAACTCGACAATCCGCTCTAACTCGCGCCCTGATAGATTATTGTATACAAACTGAGCTAACTCGCGTTCTAATTCCTTTTGGTCTAACGTTTGAGGGTGATGTGTCGGTGCTGCTTGGATGCGTGGAGGCGGCATGTTAAGCTGACGCTGCGTTTGTTCGGTGGGCATGTCAGTGTCGCCGGGGGTTGGTTTTGACATTTCCTCATCGAAATGAAACTCACCCGATTCTAACGCCTCCTGAAGGGCAAGTGCAAATTGAGAATCAGCGTGGTCAACATCAGGTTCCTCTTCCTGTTTTTCCTCTGGACGTGCCGTAAAAAACAGGCGGAATAGTTTGCGCACAATCACTTCCGATTCGTTATCTTTGGCGAGACACGCGACGGTTGCTTCCTCCATGAGTAGTTTATTATCCAATGCAACGTTGGCAATGTCGTTCGCAAAGGCGACTGATTCGCTCGGACTAATCGTAACGCCACAGCCCTTACATAATTCTACAAATTTCATCAATCGGTTAACGGGCATATTTCTTCACCCTCTTTGATGTATTTTTCTTCTTACCAACTGTTGTCGCACCTATCGACTTGAGCATAACCTCTTCATCCTCGCCATCTTTGCATATCGCCGCAAGGGTTAGCCGTAGTTGCTCATTGGTAGCTTCGTCTAAACTCGGGCCAAACATATTGATTAAATCCACCACCCACTGAACTGTCTCTGATGGGGCGGGGCGATGTTCGAGTTCGAGTTGACGCAATTTTTGAACTGTGCGCACAACCTGTTCAACGAGAGTCTCGGCAACATCCGGAATATTCGCTAAAACAATTTGTACTTCAGTCTGAAAATCTGGATTTGGAATGAAAATCCGTCTCAGTCGGCGCAGAAAAGCGTCGGGCAAACGCACTGTGCCAACATCCGTATCGCGGTTGACGGTAATGATAACGTTGAAGCCCTCTTCGGCACTTATTTCCTTCTGGAGCGCAGGCACATACGTTTGTTTGTATTCTATCATGTCAAAAAACACGGGAAACAACGTGTCGCGTCCGCACCTGTCTAATTCCTCAACGATGAGTACAAGCCCCTGCTGCATTGCGGCGATAGCAGCGGAAGGAACGTAGTAGCGTTCGTATAGCGTGGTAAAATCCACTGTTTGGTCGGATTCGCGAACACAATGCGATTCCGCTAACAACCGTTTCCAGTCAATATCGCCGAGTACATGCATGAGTTCGGTATCCTCGGTAATATCAATTTTGATGGCTTTTTGCCCTGTGATGTCCTCCGACCAATATCGCGCAGCCAGGGATTTTCCCGTCCCCGGGGGGCCTTCCAAAATAAATGGAATACGCTGTCGGATGTAAAATTTCATGAGTTCTTCCTTCTCTGGTGGAAGAACAGGAGTGATATTGTGCATGGTTCTCCTTTTTTAAACATGCGGTATTGAAGAGCGAAAAGATGTTTCGCTTATGTTAAACACTTTGGTATAAACCACATTGGCGAAAAAAACTTCATTAAAGAAGGAGAAAGCAAAATTTATTTTACCATAATTTCTACCCTCATGTCAAAAATAATCCTGAGTTGATTTACCCCCGGTTTTATTTAATCTCAGTTATTGAAAATATAGTGCGGATATGATAAAATAATGTTCTGAAGAAGCTACATAATTTCGTTTAAAACACCACGAATAAGGAGAATGTACCAAAAATGAAAGAAGGATGGATTGAGCTTTTCAACGGAAAAGACCTAGCCGGCTGGAGAATGCGACACTCTGACCGGGAACACAAATGGGAAGCCCATGATGGGATACTGGATAACACCGCTCGCGGAGTTGACATTATTACTGAGCAGGAATTCGGTGATTTTGAGTTGCACATCGAATATGTGGTGCCCAAAGATAGCAACAGCGGCATCTACCTGCGCGGTCAGTACGAAATCCAGATTCTGGATAGTCTGGGCAAGGAATACTCGTATCCTGCTGAAAACGGCGCGCTTTATGGTAAGAAGTCGCCCGATGTGGAGGCAAGCAAGCCGGCGGGAGAATGGCAAACCATAGATATTACGCTTAAAGGGATGGCGTTGGACGTCACGCTGAATGGGAAAAACATCCACGATAACGTGACAATTGATGGCCCAACCGGGGGACAACTGGTTGATGGAAACCCGCCAAAAGGGCCTTTGATGCTCCAAGGTGACCACGGCCCCTTGATGTTCCGCAACATTCGCATTCGAGAGTTGTAAAAAAACGGAAGTTTGTAGTAAGGCACTTCATTGCGTTTCGTGTCTTACTACGAACCTTTTGATTAAGGAAGTGAAGAAGAATGAATCAGCATCAAACCACTTTTGCGACAACAGAAGAAGTGTCGAAAAAAATGTTCTTTTTGAAACCCTCCCTTCCTGTTCGACACTTTTCCATTGCTGAATACCACAAAATGGGCGAAATGGGCATCTTTTCCGAAGATGAACGTGTCGAATTGATAGAGGGGGTAATAATAGAAATGAGTCCAATAGGAAGCAAGCACGCTGGCACCGTAAATAAACTGAACTGGCTTTTTTCCAATAGGTTGTTGCCAAGCGAGGCGAGGATAGCCGTGCAGAATCCGGTAGTCTTAGATGATGGAACTGAACCTCAACCAGATATCTCTGTACTCAAACCTAAAGATGATGCATACACAAGCGCGCACCCTCGTCCTGATGATGTGTTGCTCATTGTGGAGGTAGCCGATACGTCTGTCGAAGATGACCGCGCTATTAAGCTGCCTCGCTACGCTGCTGTCGGTATTCCGGAGGTATGGCTTGTTAATATTCCTGAAAGGATGATTGAGGTTTACCACACACCAACCGGCGAAAAAGAGGTTGCAAGATACAAAATACGGGTGGAATACTACGAAGGCGAGACGTTGAACCCTGAAGCATTCCCAGGTGTAAAAATTGGTGTAGCGGACGTACTTCCGTATATAGAATAGAATGTATTATGACATATTGTTTGATAATCCACTTTCTTTTTGCATCCTTAAAAAACAAAATGAAGTAGTTTAACGCAGAGCAAGGGAAAGGAGTAGTATAGTGCAAGGGAAATGTAAACGAGTATTTGTCATCGGATTGGATGGAGCGATGGGGCGGACGGTATGTGAGGCGAATACCCCAAACATTGACGCTATCTTAGCTGAAGGCGTAGTAACGTATTCGGCGAAGTCAGTAGTTCCGTCGGCGAGTTTTGAGGCTTGGGGGGCTATGTTTCACGGAGTCGGGCCGGAAAAACACCGGCTTGGCGGTAGTAATCCCATCTCGGAGGACGCCCCGTGGCCATCGTTCATGAAAGTAATGAAGCAAGCGCGACCGGAAACCAGATGCGCTTCCTTCAGTTGTTGGTCGCCGATTAACACGCATATCATCGAACCGTCATGCGAATGTCACTGCGTATCAATGCCGGACCCACAGCTCGCGGCGGCCGCCGCAGACTACATCCGCAGTCAGCCCCCCGACGCTTACTTCATGCAACTTGATTTTATCGACGGTGCCGGGCATTCGCACGGCTACGGGACACAAAAATACCTTGAGCAGATAACCGCCACCGACGAACACGCGGGGATAGTGCTTGACGCAATTCGCGACGCGGGCATATTTGACGAGAGTTTGATTGTCTTGCTTTCTGACCACGGCGGCGAGGGCACATCACACGGCAGCGCACATCCTGACTGTACGACTATCTTCTGGGCTTGTTGTGGGCAGGGAGTGGCGCGAGGGGTTGAGTTGGAAAGCGAAGTGAATATCATGGACACTGCCGCCGTCATCACATGCGCGCTTGGACTGCCAACGCCTGATAGCTGGGACGCAAAGATTCCAGATGGGGTTTTTGGCAATTGAACTTATGAAATTTTAAGAAGGGAGATGTATTGACGTGAATTCCAAAGAAAGAATTTTAACCGCTTTGAGTAATGAACAACCTGATAAAGTACCCATCTTTGAGTTGTACATAAACGAGCCGATTATCGTCAAATTAGCCCAAATCTTGATGCCGGAGTCGGTAAATATTGAAGCTGGAAAAGATAGGTTTGGAGAGGAAAGGCTTGAAATTCTTGATTTGTATTGTGCGATAGTCGAGGAATTAGGCTTGGACGCTACTGCCACGAATTTTTCAATAGGCCTAGAAAGCATCAGCGAAGAACGTGGGCAGGATAAATTCGGCACAGTCTACTCCCTCTCCGAACACGGCGAGCCTTGCCCAATTGACGGCCCCATCAAGAAACCGGAAGACTTAGAAGGATTTGATATGGTATCCAAACTCGAACCGGATGATTTCGCGGGGGTTAAATACGTCATTGATAAGGTAGGGAAGGACAAAGCCCATTTCGTCAGCATAACGGACCAATTTAAAGTCAGTTGGCGTCGGCGGGGAGGGATGCAGAATCTGCTAATGGACTATGTACTGAACCCGCAATTGGCTCACGATTTAGCTCGTATCGCCACAGATTTTGACATGGCAGCCATTGATATTGCCGTTGATGTAGGAGTCGACGCTATCATGGTACCAGGTGACTTAGCGGGCGAGGATAGTACCATAATGTCCCCCGAACACTACCGGGAGTTCATTAAACCTTACCACAAAGAAATAGTGGAACACGCACATCAAAGAGGCGTGAAAATAGTGAAACACACCGATGGAAATATCTGGCCAATTTTGGGCGATTTTGTGGAAGTCGGCTTTGATGGCTTCCATCCAGTCCAACCCCAGTGTATGGATATTGGAGAGGTAAAACGGCATTTGGCTGGAAAGGCTTGCGTCTTAGGAAACATTGACTGCCGTGATTTGCTACCCTTTGGCACAGAAGAGGAGGTAGA
>CAZRLY010000069.1:0-9548 GCA_964601015.1 uncultured bacterium | reverse complement strand
CAAGCTCTATCAGGAAACCTATCGCCCGCAGTTTCACTTTACTGCGAAAAAGAACTGGTTAAATGACCCAAATGGGCTGGTTTATTACAAGGGCGAGTACCACCTGTTTTTCCAGCACAATCCCAAAGGGCTCAAATGGGGTCCGAATACATGGGGGCATGCCGTCAGCCCCGATTTGGTACATTGGCGACAGCTTGAGCACGCTATTGAGCCGGGCGAACTGGGATGGATTTGGTCAGGCTCGGCGGCGGTGGATTGGAAGAATAGCGGTGGGTTTCAGACCGGCGACGAGAAAGTGCTTGTGGCTTTTTATACGACGGGTGATTCCATTGTGAAACCCGAAAAGCCTTGCGTCCAGTGCATCGCTTACAGCAACGACCGGGGACGAACCTGGACGAAATATCATAAAAACCCTGTACTTGGGCATATCGTGGCACACAACCGCGACCCTAAGGTAATTTGGCATGAACCCACGGAGAAATGGGTGATGGCACTCTTTCTTGATGGCAATGATTTTGCGTTGTTCTCGTCACCGAATCTCAAGGACTGGACGCGGCTGTGTGAAATCCATCTCCCCAATACGGGTGAATGCCCGGATATATTTGAGTTGCCAGTTGACGGGGACGCAGAAAACACGAAGTGGGTGTTTTGGGGTGGCAATGGAAACCATTATATCGGGACATTTGACGGTAGTAAATTTAAAGCTGAGAGCGGGGTGTTGTGGGCAGATTGGGGAGCTAACTTCTACGCTGCCCAAACCTGGAGTGACATCCCCAAGTCTGATGGGCGGAGAATTCAGATAGCTTGGATGTCGGGTGGCAAATATCCGGATATGCCTTTCAATCAGCAAATGAGTTTTCCCTGTGAGTTGTCCTTGCGGACTACGCCCGATGGCATCCGACTGTTCCGCAAACCGGTCAAGGAAATCGAAACCATTCACGAAAGAGAACATTCCATAAACGACCAAACGTTGAAGCCGGGCGAGAATCTGCTCTCAAACACCTCTGGCGATCTATTCGATATTCGCGCTGAAATTGACCTTAACGATGCGACCGAAGTAGGGTTCAACGTACGCGGCGAAAAAGTCCAATACAACGTTGCTGACAAACAACTTTCCTGTCTTGAAAAGGCTGCACATCTGGAGCCACTTCAGAACAAAATTAAACTGCAAATTTTGGTCGACCGAACCTCAATAGAGGTTTTCGGCAATGAGGGACGAGTCTCCATGAGTTCCTGTTTTGTGCCTGACCAAGAGAATACGAGGTTGGGCATTTACGCTTCTGGTGGCGAAGCCGCAGTCGTTTCCATGGGCGTCTATGAGTTGCGTTCTGCCTGGCCGCAGTAGAAGCCCGCGAATTCAGGACTTATTGGGCAAGGACGCATTGACTTCTTGCTCTTTGTTCCCTTTGTTCCATTCTTTCGTGATGCGTTTAAGGACGAGATAGAGAATAACAATGGAGATAATCACCCAGATGATGCCCCAGATGTAATAGGGGATGTGCGTTATTGTTTGGAGAGCATGCGCATCACTTCCCACTCTTTGGGTACCTCCGAAACGAAGGATGTCGTCACGGATGTCAAACAGCGCATAAGTACATGAAACGGTGGCGATAAACCTGACAATATATTCTTTGACCGGGTTAGGCGCTTTGAGTCCTACTACAATGCAGAAGATGATGCCAATGCCGCAGACAGCCAACGTAAATCCGTCCCTTACGAATAGCATCGTATCTACAAGCAGTCCGATTCCAAGCGCTAAAAGCAAGCCGGGCGCCACGCGCGTATAGGCTAAGTACAGCAGGAGGCTGCCAATGACGACTGAACCTAAATAACCGGCAGACGCTATAATAAAACTTTTCCATTTCGGGGTTTTTCCACCAATTGGAATCTGAAAAAAGTAATGCGTAAGTCCGCCTTGGTTTTTGTTGACTGATATTCTGGTATTTTTTGCGCCCAGAGCAAATGCTGTGAATGCGTGCCCGGTTTCGTGCATTGTAACGGTCAAAAGTTTGATGGGATAAATCAAAAAAGTGTTCCATGCAACCCAGATTACAATGACAAAGGCAAAAATTATTAGTAAAGGTAAAAAGCGATTCGTATTCATGGTAATTCTCCGTAAAAATCATTTTGGAATGCAACAATGCAATGACTAAGTGGTGTGTTCCATAAATCTGTTCCGCTTTTAAGGTGTTTAAAGTCGTCAGTTTTTTCGCACTTTGAGGAGTATTGAAGTAATGAAGTAATAAGTATTGGGGAACATTAACTCGCAACCCAATACTCAATACTACTTACTTAATACTCCATCAATCCCCGCAAACACTGAGAAGAGTAATTCCTTAGAATACCTCTAAAACTTATGGAACAAACCACTAAGTCATTGCACTCCAAAATAATGGCAATGCCCTATTGCACACCAAAACGCCTTCCGTTCACGGGCGAGAGATGTTATATTTCTTGCACTTATGTTGCAGGGTTCGGCGGCTGATTCCGAGCATCTTCGCCGAATGAGTGACATTATAACCATTTTCCTCAAGGGTTAATTTTATCAATTCCCTTTCCATCTCCTCTAAAGTTGCTCCGGCTTTTACGATAGGTTGCGTTGCTGGTTTTGACTGGCGCAGAGTTTCTGGGAGGTGTTCAGGCAAAATAATATCGCTGTTTGTCATCAACACAGCTTGATGGACAACATTTTTGAGTTCTCTAACATTCCCGTGCCAAGCATACTTCATAAAGAGTTCTAAAGCATCAGACGAAATTCCAATGGTAGGTTTGTTATATTTTTCGCAGAATTCCCTGACAAAGTAATCAGCTAATAGCGGGATGTCTTCCTCCCTCTCTCGAAGCGGCGGCATCGTGATTGATATTACGTTAATACGATAGTACACATCCTCACGAAATTGCCCGGATTTGAGCAACTGTTCAATATCTTGATTCGTCGCGGCGATTACCCTGATGTCAACTTTCTGCGTTCCAATCCCTCCCACTCGTTCAAACGTACCCTCTTGCAGGACTCGCAGGAGTTTTACCTGCAAGCTGGGACTCATATCCCCTATCTCATCCAAGAATACTGTCCCGCCATCTGCCAATTCAAACTTCCCCGGTTTTGCTGTCACTGCGCCTGTAAAAGCACCCCGCTCATGTCCAAACAGTTCGCTTTCCAGCAAATCTTCGGGAATAGCGCCGCAATTTATCTCAACAATAGGTTTATCCTTCCTGCGGCTGTTTGCACGGATGAGGTGAGCTAACATGCTTTTTCCCGTGCCGTTCTCCCCTCGTATCAGAATTGTGGCATCCGAATCAGCTACTTTCGCTAAAACCCTGCCAATTTCGATGAACTTTTTGCCATGTCCGATAAGTCTGCTATAACCAGGGGGTAGGGATGTTTGAAGCATGCTTTTTTGATTCATCTGTGCCAAAAATGCCCTGCCGATTTCGCTCGTTGACAGTTCCATGCCATGATGGTGGAGGATTTTTTCAAACAACTCGCTTGAACGACGATAGGCGTCTATTGCTTCATCCCAACGATTTTGTTTGGCACATATCAGCCCCAGAACATATTGAGCCTGGGCATTGACTTCTGGAATATCAACGGTTTTTAAAATCTCAAGCGAGCGGTTGTAGTAGTAATAAGCGTCGTCCAGTTTGTCATCCGAACTACAATACGCGTCCGCCATATTCACATAGATAGAGGCTACTACCCGCAAATCGTCCATCTGTTCCGCTATTTTTTGGCTCTGCTTATAAGCGCCGATGGCTTCTATAAATTGACCTTGAAGAGCGTAGGTAGTGCCGAGATTTAAGTATGCTTGTGCGACTCTGTGCTGATTGTTTGTTTGCAGAGCCAATTCTAAACTCTTTTGATAGTATTCAATCGCATGAGCCGGGTCAAGTTTACGAGAATACAACACCCCCAGATTGCTATATAACGGGGCAAGCCCGGCGGTGTCACCGATACTCTCTTTCAACTTTTGACTGTCTTGATAGCACTGAATCGCCCTATCTAAATTACCTTTGTGCTGGTAGGCAAGTCCAAGATTGTTTAGTACCCTGGCTTGAATAAATACATCGCCTATCCTCTCGCCTAACGAGAGGCTTTTCTCGTAACATTTCACCGCTTCATTCAACCAACCCTGAACGTAGTATACATTGCCGAGGTTTTTGTATACCAGTCCAAGAGTATCATCGTCTTTGATGTAATATAGTAATTCTAACGCGTGGTAAAATTGCAGTTCTGCTTTGGAATATTCGGATTTGTTGAAATGAATCACACCGATGCCGTTGTAAATTCTGGCGCGCTCGCTTGAGCAAACACCACCAGGCAGGGAAAGCCCCTTTGTAAAGTAATCTCCTGCTTGCTGATAATTACCCTGTTTCTCGTAAGCCTCGCCAATCTTGCGGTAAAGCGTAGCCTGTTTTTCCCCCGGTGAAGTGTTGCTTCGCCCTGGGCTACCATACAGAGACGCCCCTACCACATCGGCGGCTCCTTCGCTATGTGCGCGAGCTTTCTTTCCGCGCGTAGCACCTTGAGCTTGAACTTTTTCCAGTGCGCACGCATAACTTTCGGTTGCCTTCTCAAACTCCCCTATCAGCACTGCCACATCTCCCATAGCCTCTTCAATCTGCGCGACTTGCGCTTTCTCTTCATCAGGTAAAATCTCCAAAGCACGCTCATAAAGCTTGAAAGCGTGTTCATTCTGGTATATTTGATGCGCCTTTTGGGCTGCCTTTAAGAAATACCGAAACGCTTGTCGTTTTTCCTGTTTCTCCAGATAATTCTTAGCTACCGCCTCATAAAATTCATATTCTTTTCCCGGTTGCGAACATAAACTTGCTATGCGTATCTCTCTTTCTGTTTCAGATAGATGCTCAGATTCCAAAATTGAAACTATATCTGAAAGGTTAGCGTTACCTACCTTGTCAACCCCCATGACATATCCCTCCAAATACCCAATTATGTAATTTTGATTATTAAAGTTGCACTTTTAAAACCACTAAGACACAAAGGCACCAGGGCATTGGGGAAATGGGGAGATGGGGCATTGGGGCAAAAACTCCAACGCCCCAACGCTCCAATGCTCCACTCAGCCCAAAACAACGGAGAAAATGTAAAGTTTATTCGGCAAAACTACCTAAATTATAAGTGCGAATGTCTCGCGCGGTACTGCGTCAATATTTCGCACCTCTTAGACTTGTCAGGTTACCGTTTAGTTTACAGGGGGTTGGAAAAACTTACTGTATACTAATGTGTAAAAGCAACGAGCGTTGTATGCTAATGCTATCTTGTAGTCCAACGGTTTAAAAATAGGTAGGAATACATAACGTCAGTCCCAGTATCATTGGGGTTCAAGCATTTTTTCTCCAGCCTGTCACTTAATATTTCCATTTTGGTATGTCTTTTGCGCATACCTGACGCCAGCAGGATTTCGCAAGAAATTACTGACGTTATAAAAACCGGAAAACAGGATGGCTTAAGTACACATCAAAGATAGCAACGTCTTCAGCACGTCCGGGGGGAATGTAGTTGAAGAGGCGAGTGAAAATTTTTTGATGGTTTAAGCCGTCCATCCGGTGTTTTTGGGGAGGTTGAATGATAAACAAAATTTCTATTAATGTTGATATAAAAACATGATATATCTAACTTCTTTAGCAGAATCAAGAGGGGATAAATGCGGAATCCCCGACTGCAAATCAGTCGGGGAGAATTATGATAGCACACAAACTTATCCTCAAGCTATGTTGCGTACATTACCTCTTGTATCTGTTACAACAGGAGGTGTGTATCGTGAGAATGTTGGTAGTGGACGATAATACTCTCGTAAGAAATATGTTGCAAGACGCTATTAGTTTAGGCTTCAATAATGTCGAAATAGTATGTGTAGCAAATGGCTGGGAAGCCATTGAGAAGTTTATAGAATGTGATTTCAACCTGGTATTTCTCGACTTACGGATGCCAGTCATGGACGGACTGGAAGTCTTGAAGAATATTAAACAACTCAACCCACTGCAGCCGGTTTGTCTCATAACGGGGGAAGCACCTGATGCAATGATTCGGGAGGCTAAATCAGTGGGTATATGCGGTGTTATTTACAAACCGTTTAGTTTAACGGAAATCTTCGACGTTATAACGTATAACGCGGGTGTTGCATTACATAACGCCGCAAGCACGCAGTAGCGTTTCCTGAACTGTGAAGTCGTGTTCGGTGGAGTAGGGAAAGTCCTGCTCGCCGCGTATGCACCGCGCTAATTCTTCAAAATCTCGCACATAGCGGGGGATATGCGGTACTGAAACAGTCTGCCACCCTACTTGATAGCCTTCGCGCGGTTCGCGCAGGCAAAGTCGCAGAGCGGGGGGTTCGAGCGGCTGAAGGACGACACTTCCCATAGTGCCGCAAACTTCAAGCTGCCGTCGTGCGAAGGCATGCGCTTCCATCGCCCCGCTTTCGATGACTCCCATCGCCCGTTCAAACTCAAAGACAGCGAGGGTGTTATCCGCCAGTTTATCATCGTAAGAAGCATCGTGGCGCAAATGCGGCGTTACCATACGCGGACGCCCCATCAGTAGAATGAGTATGTCAATCAGGTGGCAGGCAAGTTCATACATCATACCACCCGGGTGAAACGCCAAACGTATGCGTCCATCTGGATTGATGTCTGAGCTGATGTTACCGTGGATGTAGTATATGTCGCCCAGCCAACCGGAACGAACAGCTTTCAACACAAATTCAAAACCGGCATTGTAGCGAAACATGTAGCCCATCTGGACAATCAGATTTTTCCGATTTGCTTCGTCCAGTAACTCGCGTAACCCTTCCAGCGACGTTCCCGGCGGTTTGTCTAAGTGGATGTGTTTTCCAGCGTCAATCGCCTTCTGCGCAAGTTCAAGATTGTTTTGTACCGCGCTTTCCACCGCCACCATTTGCACTCTTTGGTCTTCAAGCAGTTCTTCTACTGTTAGCCAACGAACGCCTGCGAATGCTCCAGCGCGTTGAGCGCGCCACTTCGCATCAGGCTCAGATGCGCCTACCAACTCGAAATCAGGTGACTCCTGAAGCACACGCAGCTTTCCAACAGCGTGCGCGTGTCCTATACCCAACAAACCACAATGGATTTTGTCCAACATCGTATTTTTTCTCCTTATTCTGTATATTCGCAGATTTTTATGTAAGGCAACTACGAGACAAAGATGGATGGTAATAGAAAGCTCGTTTTGCTGGCAGATGACAACCTTCTTGCAGAGAAGGATAAGCTGATAGAAACCTTGGCAAAACAGGTTGAACATTTGCAGGCATTACTCAATGAAACTAATGCTGCCCGCGAGCGGTCAAATACAATTGTTCTTTCACTCACCCAACAGGTCAACTCACAAAACAGGTTTATGAAATAAACCGTGCTTTATCCGAGAATCAGCTATTGCTTGAGGATTTGCGTCCTAAGCGTCGGTGGTATCAGCTATGGAGGAAGAAAACTCTCGCAGTCGGATGACGATTTGTCCGGCATCCTTGGCTGTCCTATTCATCGCTGAAAGAAACTGCTTAACCCTCTTCCTGTCATCCAATATCTCAGGGTGGTTCAACATCAAGTCTGTATAGCCCAAAATCGGCGTCAGAGCACAATTCAAATCCAGAGCACTTCCTGAAGCTATCTGCCCTAATGAATTTTGTGCTGCCTCCAACTCTTTTATCCGTTGGCGCATTTCGACTAATTCAGTTATAAGTTGCTCTTTTGTCTTATCCTCATCCTTCATTCTACCCCTCCACGTAATTTTGATTATTAAAGTTAAGGTTTACATCAGTTCATTTGTCTTGAAACCGTAACTGGTAAACTGGTGAGTGGGAAAAAGCAAACACAACCACTCACCACTCTACCAATCACCAGTAGGGGGGCCAGTTATCTCAACGGTAAGGTTTATTATTCAAAACTACCTAATAACCTCTAAAAACGCTTGAAGTATGTTCAAGTTTACGTTGCTCTCAACGATAAGAAATTGCTTGACATGCTACCTATCTATGATATACTTTATTTTGAAAATTTTGTTTAGGTATTTTTGAATAGAACGCGGATTGAGCGGATATTGCTGATTTTCGCTGATTCAGGTTTTTATCCGCGAGCATCCGCCCGTAGCGAAGCGGAGGGCGGATAAAGCCCGACCTGTCTGCCTTCGGCACAGGCAGGCGACTTCGTCTTACGGCGAAGCGGCTTTTCCAAATCAGCGTCATCCGCGTTCTATAAAATGTAAAGTTTAATACAAAATTATGTAACCGAGTTTTTGCCAGACAACCACACAGGGTTGTCGCTACGGTTTCTATACAAGTGAGGAAAAAAGATGAGTAAACCCTGGAAATCAGATAAATGGTTTGTAAGTCAATGGAACTTTATGGACGAAGTGACGAAAGATTTATCGTTTGCTGAGAATATTAAAATTCATGATATTACCCTGAGAGATGGCGAACAGCAGTCTGGATTGGTTTTCAACAAGGATGACAAGGTTGAGATTGCTGAAAAACTCGCTGAGATTGGCGTACACAGAATAGAAGCGGGAATGCCCATTGTGTCGAAACAGGACGAAGCGGCGATAAAAGAGATTGTAAAGAGGAACCTTGGGCCTGAAATTTTCTGCTTCTCCCGTTGTATGGTTCCCGATGTGAAAAGGGCGTTAGACTGCGGCGTAGACGGGATAATCGTGGAAATTCCTGCAAGCGAACACATCATAGAACATGCCTACGGTTGGGAACTTCAGCGGGCAATCGACTTATCCATTGAGGCCACCAGCTTTGCCAAAGAGAACGGGCTTTATACGGTTTTCTTTCCCATTGACGCCTCGCGCGCTGATATGGAGTGGTTTCTTTCCCTCATTGAGAAAGTCGCTACTGAAGGACACATGGACGCCTTAGCGGTGGTGGATACCTTCGGAGGTTGTTCGCCCAACGCAATAACCTATTTTGTGAAAGCTGCCAAAAAGCGGTTGAATAAACCTTTGGAAACGCACTTCCACGATGATTTCGGATTGGCAGCGGCGAATACATTGTTGGGGCTCGCGGCTGGCGCAGAAGTAGCGCACGTAACGGTTACTTCCATAGGCGAGCGTGCGGGAAGCGCAGCGCTCGAAGACGTCGTCCTTTCGCTCCTTACCATGTATGGCATAGACGTGGGGATACAATGCGAAAAACTGTATGAGCTATCGAAACTCGTCAGAAGAATATCCGGGCTACAAATTCCCACCAATCGCCCGATAGTGGGAGATATGATATACAAGGTGGAATCGGGCATCGTGGTGAGCTGGCTTCTGGCATGCGGCGAAGAACACGTACTGGAGCTAATGCCGTTTCGATGGGATTTGGTGGGACAGGAACCGCCAGAAATCGTGTTGGGCAAGAAGAGTGGATTGGCTTCAGTGAAAGAATGGCTCCGCAAAATCGGCGCAGATGCTTCTGATGAACAGAAAATTGTCATCTTGCAAAAGGTTAAAGAGAAGGCTATTGAGAAGAAGGACTTGTTGAATGAGGAAGAGTTTGAGGGGATAGTAAAAGAGGTGGTTGGCAACTAAAACT
>CAZRLY010000068.1:0-21741 GCA_964601015.1 uncultured bacterium | reverse complement strand
CGTGGGGGTGTGGGGGGTTTAAAATCATAAAAATATTATTGTGGGGGTTTGGGGGAGAAAGGCTTGTCTCCCCCAACACAAAGATGAATCAATCGGGTAAACGTTGGTTCGGCATGGCACCGCTTTTCAATCCGGAAGATGGTATAAGTATCATCGAACCGCTTCAAAGCGGGTTTGGTTGGTGGGCGGGCGCGCCGAGCATTCTTTACGATGACGACAAGTTTTATCTGTATTACAGACGGAGAAAACCGCGCGAACTCGGCAGGGGAACAAACTGCTTTATCGCCGAAAGCAACGATGGGATAAAGTTCAATACTATTTGGGAAGCCAGCAAGGCAGATTTGAATACTGTTTCGATGGAAAAAGCCGCGCTGGTGAAAACGCTTGATGGCAGATGCCGGCTCTATATCAGCTTTGTTGACCCGGCGGATGACAAATGGCGGACGGACATGCTGGAAGCGAATTCCTTCGATAAACTCAACCCGAAAAACAAAATCAAGATATTCACAGCGGATGACGTGAACGCAGAGGGCGTAAAGGACCCATTTGTGATGGTAGTTGGGCGTAAATATTATATGATTCTTAGCTACGCGCCCAGTCCGGAGCGTGCGACCGAATTGCAAGCCGATATGCACGCCACCGCCGATGTCTACAATACCGGTTTGACCAAATCCCACTCTGCGATGGCGGTTTCAAGTGATGGTGTCAACTTTGAATGGCTCGGAGACGTGTTTTCGCCGAGGGATACCGGTTGGGACGCCTACGCAGCGCGATTGAGCACAGTCGTATACATCCCGCCCGTCTTCAACGTATTCTACGATGGCAGCGAAGGTGTCAATGAAAACTACGAGGAAAAGACAGGGCTTGCCATCAGTTTTGACCTGAAACACTACGAAAGGGTGACGGAAGCCGCCCCAATTTTGACTTCGCCACATGCATCCGGCTCATTAAGATACATGGACGCTATTACCATCAAGGACAAAATCTACTACTATTACGAATACGCTAGACCGGATGGCTCGCATGAACTGCGGTTGAATATTATGGAATTGTAGTTGGTCAGAGACAAGGAAATTACCATATCAAGTTGTTCTGACCAACCCAACCGATTTAACATTGTCAAGTTAAGGAGGTTTTCAGATGTCAACTATTTATAAGGCCTGTCTTATTGGTTGTGGACGGATGGGAGCTACGATTGATGATGAGGTACGCGGGCGTCCCGATGACTTTCTTTGGATACCGTTTTCGCATGCGGCGGCATGTGTAGCGTGTGAACGCACGGAACTTATCGCCGTTTCCGATGTAGTAGCGGAAAAAGCCGAGGCTATCCGCCAGCGTTACAACGCACCCCGCTACTATACGGACTATACCGAAATGATTGAGCGGGAACAGCCGGACATTGTCTGCATCGCTACGCGCCCCGCCACGCATAAAGAAATGACAGTTTACGCGGCGGAACACGGCGTCAAAGGCATCTACTGTGAAAAACCGCTCTGCTGTTCAATGGAGGAAGCAGACGCTATGGTGGAGGCGGTAGAGAGGAATGGTGTCAAGTTTAACTACGGCACGCAACGGCGTTACATGCCCTTCTATCGCAAGATGCGTGAACTGATTGATATGGGCGAGTTAGGGACGGTACAGTGCGTTATTGCACAGTATGGAGTTAGTTCAGCCCTCTGGGGGCTTACGCATGCGGCTGACATGCTGATGTATCTTGCAGTTGACCCGGAGATTGATTTTGTACAAGGCACGATTATCTGCAAGGACGAGGACTGGGAGGACAATCGCCTCAATGTTGACCCGGCCATCTCTGGCGGTTATGTTCGATTTTCAAATGGCGTACACGGTTACACAACAGCGGGAACTGGGCCCGAGTTCGAAGTCTGTGGCACAAAGGGTAAGATGCGTACCCTCAACAACGGCATCTCCTGTCATTTTCGCAAAGTCAAAGAGGGGCGTATTTTGGAAGATGTACCGTTCCCCGATGTGCCGCGCGAGAGTGGGACTGTGAATGGCATCAAAGACATCGCCGAAGCGATTGGTATGGGACGTGAGACGCAAGGTGCCATTCAATTAGCACGCCGCAGTCAGGAGATGCTGATGGGCATGATTGAATCACACCGCTTGGGCGGTATGCGCGTCACATTACCAATGGAGAATCGGAGTCTCTACGTCGGGCGGAAGGATTGGTGAACGGAATAAAAAAAAGGAGAATTGGAGGGAAACCAGGGAGACGGCGTTCCAGGTTTCCCCTGTATTATGGAAAATATTGTATGCAAATTCGGCGGCACTTCCGTCGCTGATGAGAAGCAAATTCGCAAGGTTGAAAAAATTATACGTTCTGATTCCCGAAGGAGGTACATTGTTCCCTCCGCACCGGGCAGGAGATTCAAGGATGATACAAAAATAACTGACCATTTTTATACCTGTCATGGCAAGGCGAACAATGGTGAGGACATTTCAGAAACGTTTGACATCATAAGGCAACGGTATACGGATATAACAACATTATTGTGCATTGATGTGGATATTGTCCAGTTGTTGGATGAGGTAGAAGGCAAAATTGTAAACGGCGCGTCCAGAGATTATGTCGCCTCAAGGGGAGAGTATCTGTGCGGTAAAATCATCGCCGCTCTATTGGACGCCAACTTTATTGACCCAGCGGATGGCATCCTCCTTTCAGATGACGGGCGGTTGGATAAACAAAGCTATGAAAGACTAAGCGAGTTGCTCAAGGGAGACGGGTTGTTTGTCATCCCCGGATTTTATGGTGCTACCAGAGATGGTAAGGTAAAAACCTTCAGTAGGGGCGGTTCTGATATAACTGGCGCCATCGTCGCACGCGCGGTAAAAGCAGATGCTTACGAAAACTGGACGGACGTCCCAGGCGTGCTGATGGTTGACCCAAATATTGTCTCTAACCCAAAGCCGGTGAAAGAGATTACCTACAGGGAACTGAGAGAGTTAGCTTACATGGGCGCTAAAGTTCTTCATGACGAGGCAGTATTTCCCGTGCGGGAGCCAAACATTCCCATTAAGATACTCAATACCGACGAACCAGACAAATCAGGCACGATAATCCAACACGAACGGGATTACTCAGATACTCCTATCGCTGGTATCGCTGGAAGAGACAAATTCACCTTGATTAATATTGAGAAAGCGTTGATGAACAGGGAGGTTGGTTTTGGCAGGAGAGTGCTGGAAATCATAGAATCTTACGGCATTAGCTACGAACACTCTCCCACCGGAATAGATTCGTTGTCGGTCATCATAAGAGATGAGGAGTTGGACACAGTAGGCAAGGTGGTTACGGAAGAGATTCAGCGCAAACTGGAACCAGACAATATCGAAATTTCCAGCGGTTTAGCTTTAATCGCCATCGTAGGACATGGAATATCTCAACATCCTTCCATCATCGCACGCATCTTCAACGCGCTGGCTGAAAAGGATATAAAGATTACCGTAATCAGCCAGGGTGCTTCGGCAATAAATCTAATCGTGGGTGTGGGAGAAAAGGATTTTAAAAAAGCTGTTAAAGCTATTTATGACGCATTGGTTTCCGATTGGAGTGCGAAAATGTAATGTTCGCATAACATCAGTTTTTGTTGCTGTTAATGTGAATGAAATACTTGGAAGTTATAATAACCAATAAAACCTAAGTAGTTAAGGGAAATTCAATTATGAGGAGGAAAATCGAATGAGGACAAATTCCACCCCTTCACTCGAGGAACTCGCCAAGAGAGTAGAAAAACTTGAAGCAGAGGTAGCAACTCTGAAAGCTAAACAGGCAGAAGTAGAACCGATTGTTCAACAGCGAGACATGGAGAAAAATCTCGTTGTAGAAGTAGCGCGTATCGGAGAGGAAGAGGCTGTGCCAGAAAGTGATATTGAAAGGATACTCTTCGTCAAAAAACAACTCAATAACAACCTAAAGTAAGGACCGTGCAAAATGTCGCACTTTGCATCTATCCCAGTAGCTATGGGCATTGGAGGTTGATTTATGACGTAATTTTTGTGTTTCTTGGGTTTGGAATTCTCTCTAAAAAGTTGCATACAATACTTGAGATTAGTTTTGTTGAATTTCCACTTCTCTTTTCGCAAATTTGAAAGGTGTACTTCTTTTGAGATTGGGGGTTTTTGCATATCCCCCCGAAAAGGTATATTCCAGAGATTACCCGTTTTCTGCTGAGAGGTCCTTTTCACCGAGATAGCGATACAGACTTGCTTTTGAGGGATTGGGGTTTGTTGCCCAACCCCAAGAACAAAAAGTGCAAAATATAGGAGGTAATCAAAATGGCAAAGTTCGCAATCGGATATGATTTAGGCGGACAAAGTTGCAAAGTTGGTGTATTCGATTTGGATACGAGAGAAATGCTGGTTATGGGTGTGAGCAAGATTGAAGGAGGATATTCCGCCCAGAAAATATTCGAGGGTATCTGCGCGAAGACGGAAGAATTGGTCACATCTCAGGGGGGTTCAATGAGTGATGTCGTCAGCGCTTGCATGGCAACGGCTGGAACTCTCGGACCAAAAGGCGCAAGAGGGCCTGTTGAAATTGACCACATTTTAATAAGTCCAAATATTCCCGCCCTTAACGGATATTCTTTTAGAAAGGAATTTGAGAAACAATACCCGGGAATGTTGTTTTTAGTAGAAAATGATGCAAACGCCGCGGGCTGGGCTGAATGGTTTTATGGTGTCGGAAGTCGGGATGATGTGAGAACTTTGGTAGGTTTTACGTTGGGTACTGGATTGGGCGGTTACATCATCATCGACAGCGTTATGACAAGGCCGGCGGAATTAGGGCATATTGTCGTCGATACGAGTGAAGAAGCACTCAACTGCGGTTGCAAAGCAAAGGGCTGCGCGGAGGCTTACGTTTCAATTGATGGCTTCCGTCGCATCGCTCGAAGCATCATGCTGGAAAATCTTGAGACAAAATTGTGGGAGATTCCAGCCGATAAAATTGACCCGTTGCCAATTGGAGAACTGGCGAGGCAAGGGGATGTCGCTGCCAAATTGGTCTATTCTAAGGTTGGTTACTATTTGGGCAAGCTGATTTGGAATCTGAAGCGAATTTGCGCACCCGACGCCGTCTCCTTTTCAGGCAACATAGCAAAATCGCTTGGCCTGATGATTCCTACCATAAAACTGGTACTTAGCGCAGACCAATTGATAGAAGGACAGCCGATTATTCAGGCGACGGAATTAGGAGAGGATAAAGCAGGCACTCTCGGCGCGGGTGGGTTGGCTATCCAAACCTATCTGAGTTCTTGATTTTGTCTTTCGTGAGGGTATACACCCACTCAAGACAGAGACAGATGTGTCAAACCCGGAGAAACATACTGAAAAGATAAGAAAGGACCGGAATATGCATTCACAATCAATCGAATCCGGCAAGAGCATTGTCGTCAAACCGGATAACAGCATTGAAGTCCGGGATTTTACCGTACGGCAGCCTGGCGAGGGTGAGGTTTTGGTCAGGACTGTAAGCTCGTTGATAAGCGCTGGCACCGAACTTGGAAGTCAGGAACAGGAAAGAACTCACGATTTTACGCCGGGATATTCTAACGCAGGAGAAATTGTGGCTCTTGGGAAGGGCGTGGAAGGATACCAGATGGGCGACAAAGTGCTATCTCTGGGCGGACACGCCAGTTACGTCACCGTATCCACCAGGCCGAATTCACTTGCCAAAATTCCCGATGGCGTCTCGTTTGACGAAGCGGCTTTCGGGGTTTTAGGCAGCGTTTCGATGCACGGCGTCCGCAAGGCGAAAATAGAATTGGGCGAATTTGCTGCGATAACGGGGATGGGACTGGTGGGACAGCTTGCGTTGCAACTGGCTTCTCAAACCGGTTGCGAGTCCTTAGTTGCAATAGATTTGTCCGATACGCGACTTCAGGTTGCCGGCAAGTGCGCCACGCATACCATGAACCCCAATACCTGCGATGTGAAATCGGAGATAAATGTGCTTACAAACGGACGCGGTTTGGATATTACTGTTGAGGCATCCGGCTATCCGCAAGCGTTGCTTACTGCCTTTGATTTAGCACGCATCGGCGGCAGAATCATGCTGCTCGGTTCAATATGGCACCGCAAAATTGAAGTTGATTTCATGCCATTTCATGAGAAGGAACTAACACTCGTCGGTTGCCATCAGCCCAAATGCCCCACATCGGAAACGATTTATTATCCCTGGACGCAGCAGTACAATCGCAACCAAATCCTCAAGATGATTGCCGATGGAAAGCTGAATGTACAACGGCTCATTTCGCACAAATTGCCTTACTACGAAGCCGCCGAAGCATACAGGCTGCTCAGAGATGAAAAGGATAAATCGCTTGGGGTGGTTTTGGATTGGAGTAACCCGCTTGGATAATTACCTTGCCGATGTCACATTTCAAGAGACTGGTGTTTTTGTGTCTGGTGGTTATATTTTACTTATTATTCTTTCACCAGGTTAGTGTGACACTGAGTTACTCATCAATATAATCATGTCGCAATTAGGACGACGAATCATCGTCGCTTTACGGGATATAAACCTTACTTCAGTTGGCAGGCGGATTATTTACAGCATTCTCATCGGGATTGTCGCTGGTTGCGGCGCTGTGATGTTTCATTTAGCGTTACAATTAGCGTCGCGTTTCTTTTTGGGCGTCACAGCCGATTACGAGTCGGCTCTATCTGCTGTAGCAGCCCGCAGATGGTTACTGTTGCTGTTACCTGCCGTTGGCGGGCTTATCAGTGGAATTATCGTATACCGTTTCGCCCCAGAAACCGGCGGCCCGGGCATAGATGCTGTAATTGAGGCGTTCCATTACAAAGCTGGCAGAATACGCGGGAGAGTGCCCATAATCAAAACCATCGCCTCGGCGTTCACACTGGGTTCTGGCGGTTCAGGCGGATTGCAGGGGCCGATTGCACAGATAGGCGCAGGATTTGGCTCGTTCTTAGCCAATGCTCTCAAACTTTCAGAGCGAGAACGACGCATCATGATGATAACAGGCATGAGCGCTGGTATAGGGGCTATATTCAAAGCGCCGTTGGCAAGTGCTATTTTCGCGGGAGAAGTATTGTATAGTGAAGAACAATTGGAACACGAAATACTGATACCCGCTACGGTTGCCTCCATCGTCGGATATTCCATCTTTTCATCCATATTCGGATGGGGGCATTTGTACAGAACGCCGGATTTTGCCTTCAGTCACCCTGTCGAACTTCTCCCGTATACTGTTTTGGGCGTGTTGTGTGCCATCATTGGACTCGGCTATATCAAAATCCTTTTCGGCGTCCGGCATTTGTGCAGACGCGTCGCTATTCCAAATTACATCAAACCTGCCATCGGCGGATTGCTTACCGGCGTCGTGGGTTTCTTTTTGCCACAGGTACTTGGATTGGGCAGTGGAGTGGTTCAGAGCGCCATAGACGGAAGCGCCGGTCCCATGCTATTGTTAGCGATTGTTATAGGTAAAATTGCCACCACAAGTTTCAGCATCGGTTCAGGTGGTTCAGGCGGCGTTTTTGGTCCTTCGATGGTAATCGGTGGCACACTGGGCGGTGCTGTGGGATTCCTGTTCCATCAATGGGGTTTAGTAGCGCAACCTGGGGCGTTTGTAATCGTAGGGATGGTAGGTTTCTTTGCTGGCGTTGCCAATGCTCCAATCTCCACCATCATTATGGTAGGCGAAATGACAGGAAATTATAATTTACTGGCACCGTCAATGTGGGTATGTACCGTCTCCTTTTTGTTGCTGAAGCGCTGGGCAATCTACGAAAAGCAGGTGGCTAATCGCATCAGTTCGCCCGTTTATCATGGGGAGTTTGTTGTTGATGTGCTGGAGGAGTTACGAGTAGGCGATTGGCTTACGAAAAATGTGGTATCCATCCCACAACAAATGAACGCCAGCCAGATTTCCGAGTATATTCGCCAGACTCAACATGCTAATTTTCCTGTGCTCAACCAAAATGGCGAATTGGTAGGCGTCCTTGCTTTGAGGGACATTATGGCGGCTACCTTCAGCCCTGATTTTGTCTTTCGTGAGGGTATACACCCACTCAAGACAGAGACAGCCGAATCGCAAACGGCCGGCGATGTAGCGCAAAAAGAACTTATCACCGTCACGCCGGAACAGACTTTGAGTGAAGTATTGCACATCATGAACGCCCACCGTCGTGATTTTTTGCCCGTATTGGAATCGTCGCCAGAATCCAGAAAGTTAGTGGGTATATTCACTCGAACTGACCTAATTATCGCCTATGATTCCGTTGCTGAGAGGATGAGGGATATGCCCCGCCCGCTATTTGAACTACCTGCTATGGAAACCATTCCGATACGGGAGTTAATTCGCGCCGAATACGATGTGGTTTGTGAGGACACACCGCTGGAACACATTCTGGAACTGGAGGAAACATCCCTGGCGATTGATTTTCCCGTGATTGCCCACAATGGGGATTTCCTCGGCATGATTGCATTCAAGGACTTCCGCACAGCGCTCATGGAACAGAATATCTATTTTCTTATCATTGCTAAGGAACTGTTGATTACGGATGTCCAACGTCTGAAACCAACGGATAGTCTGGCAGACGCGCTTGCGAAATTCGGCGTCCATGATTTCGATTGCCTGCCCGTCATGGATGCTGACAATCCTAAAAAACTCGCAGGCATCGTCCTGCGCTCTGACGTGATGGAACGATATAGGCAGGCGCAAAGGTAAGTAAGTCCTAAATTATCTTACACTTTTACCTGACTGCGATGATTAGGAACTGTTTATTGGATGTTGGGGTGTTGGGGTAATGGGGTGTTGGGGAAAGAAAATTTCGCCACACCGGTTTAAAAACTAACGCTAAAGCAACGGTGTTGGTTTTTATAAATCTGCATTAACCAACACCTTTCACCGGTCTAAAGAGATGATGCTGGCGAGTCGAAGGCTAACGACCGGTGACTGAATATTACCTAATAGCCAGAATTGAAATTGAAGGAGGGTTTTCAACTGATGAAAAAATATCGACGAATATTCATTTCTCTTTTTTTATTCTGCTCCCTTTATGGTTGCGCCATACTCAGGGAGGCTATCCAGAAACCAACGGTAGAGTTTCAGGATTTCTCCATCGCAGACATTGATTTTACAGGGGTTAATACGATGTTTGATTTTAAGGTCAAAAATCCGAATCCTGTGGGCGTAAAGATTAACGGATTCGATTATCGGTTTATCATCGAAGGGAATCAATTTCTCAGTGGGAATAATCCGCAAGAGGTATTGCTGAAGTCAGCCGGGGAGAGTACCATCTCCATCCCGATTGCAATAAAATACCTGGACGTATATAAAGCAGTTGCCGCTTTAAAGGGAAATGATAACGTGCCCTACCAACTGGCGGGGGACATCTACTTTAATACGCCCATTGGCAGACTTCAAGTTCCATTCAGCAAGCGTGGGAATTTGCCAGCGTTGAAGATGCCGAAGGTTTCTCTTGGAGAGGTTAGGTTGAAGGCCTTGAGTTTAACCAAAGCAGATATTGAATTCGACATAAACTTTCATAATCCGAATGCCTTTGGTATCAGCCTCAATAACCTCAATTATAACTTAGCTTTAAATAGAGGACAAATTGCTAAAGGCGCGGTGGAATACACAGAGCTTGCCCAGAAAGCTAACGGCACACTGCATATCCCCGTTACGCTAAATTTCATTGAGATAGGTAGAGCGGCTTATTCTATTTTGACAAGGAAAACGGTGAATTACCAATTCAAGGGTGCTACGAAACTGATAACACCGTGGAAGGAAATTGATTTACCGTATCTGGAAGAAGGAAGCGTTGATATTCAACACATAACAAACGCAGGCAGGTGAACGGGAGGCGGAATGGTACTTTATTTTGGATAGAAGCAACACAAAAATTTGTCGGACTTCCTTATAAAATCTGATTTGCGTTGAGTATTTTGACTTTGGTAGATTAAAAACAAATTCAACTACCCTATGTGGTAGCCGCTTGACAACCACATCGGGTTGTCGCTACAAAGGGCTTTCCTTTGCTACATCCGATTTACCAAAGTCAAGGTATATTATCAACTACTAACTCTTACAGTTGGGTTATGCTCTTTCTTGTTTACTTCTTCCAAGTTGAACCGCTCTGCTTATCAGTGATTTCAGTTTTGCAATATCGCCTGATTTTTCAATGTGAGCAAATGCGCCGTGTTTGGTCGCAAATTTGATGGTATCGGAGCTAGCATAGGCGGTGAGAAATATTATTTCGGTCGCCGGGCTAACTCGCTTTAGTTTTGTCATGGTTTTTATGCCGGACAGTCCTCTGGGCATATAAATATCCACGATTGCCACGTCAAAACGCGTTGCGCCTGCTTCCTCAATACCAGCCTCCCCATTGTCAATAGTTGTCACGTCATATTCATCTTGCAACAGCAGTTGCATTGTCAATAAAACGCTTTGTTCATCATCAATAACCAACACTTTAGCTTTTGGGTTCATAATACCTCCTGGTATAGTAATCTCTGAAATAGAGATGAAAATTATACCATATCCCTACATCTAACAACAATCCCTAATCCGACGGAGATAACAAAAATTACTTGCTTTATTTTCAAATTTGGTGTATTTTATAAGCAACGAATTTTAATTGGAAAGGTGTAAAGATGAAGTTAATACAGTTCTATTTACCAGACAAAGGCAAGCGTGTTGGAGTTGTTGACCGTGATGGCAGAATCATAGACGTCACGAGCGATGATGCTCCAGGCGTTTTGGAATTGATAGAGTTAGCTTATGAATTTCATGTGAGCTTAGGCATCATCATAGCGGACATTCAAGACCAAATTGCCGCGGCTGCCCCTATGACGTTACCTACCCAACCCGCTAAACGCGAGATATATTTTGATGATTTGAATGTCCCACCTGATGAATCTAAACCGCATCTACTGATGCCGATAACACCCCCTGAGGTATGGGGTTGCGGCGTAACCTACAAACGTAGCGCTGACATGCGAGATGACGATAGTGTTCAAGATATCTACGGGCGCGTATATTTCTCCGAACGCCCTGAGATTTTTTTCAAAGCAACAGCGTCTCGTTGCGTCGGGCCCAACGACTACATCTGCATTCGTAGCGATTCCAAACTTACGGCTACCGAACCTGAGTTCGCCTACATTCTGGGCGTAGATGGAGAAATTGTAGGGTATACCATTTGTAACGATGTTTCCGCCTGGGATATTGAACGGGAAAATCCACTTTATCTCACGCAATCGAAA
This sequence comes from uncultured bacterium, assembly GCA_964601015.1. Taxonomy (GTDB): domain Bacteria; phylum Poribacteria; class WGA-4E; order DTYX01; family CAZRLY01; genus CAZRLY01. The sequence continues at coordinate 10,487 of CAZRLY010000068.1, read as the reverse complement.
ACATATTATGGCTGCTGCACTCTCGGCCCAACTATCGTAACGGCTTCTGAAATTTTGGAACCTTATGATTTGGATATTGAGTGCAAAATCACCAGGGATGAAAAGGTTGTCTATGAAGGTAAGATTAACACGTCGCAGTTGAACAGGAAATTCGAGGAGTTGACTGAATTTCTCTGCCGTGACAACCCTATCCCGATTGGAACAGTAGTTTCCACTGGTACTGGCATAATCGTGCCGAATGACATGCCGCTTGCGCCGGGGGATGTCGTCGATATTACCATTGATGAGATTGGAACATTGTCAAACCCGGTGAAACAACTGTAGCAACGGGTGTATTTACGGGTTGAGGGATGTCGCCATTGTGGAGCATTTCGCAACGATTGGAAGGAAAAAATGACCTTAAAAAACGAAATTTTCATTGGCATAAACAAAGACGAAATTGACACGCCAGCTTTGCTGATAGATTTGGACATCATGGAAGCTAACATAGCAAAGATGGCAGAATTTTTTAAGTACGTCAGTGCCGAACTTCGTCCGCATGTCAAAACCCATAAGACTCCGATTATAGCCCACAAACAGATTCAAGCTGGCGCTATCGGAGTAACGTGTGCAAAGTTGGGCGAAGCGGAAGCTATGATACATGCTGGCATAGAAGATGTTTTGATTGCGAACCAGATTGTGGGAACTCAAAAGATAGCCCGTCTGGTGAATTTGGCAAAACACACGAACCTCATGCTTGCTGTGGACAATCCGCAGAACGTTGATGAGCTTTCTGCTGTTTGCGAAGCAAAAGGTGCTACTTTGCGCGCTCTCGTCGAAGTCAATACGGGGATGGGACGTTGCGGCGTGGAGCCAGGTGAACCTACGCTTGAACTCGCCCGAAAGGTATGTAACGCTAAAGCTGTGAAGTTCGCTGGCTTGATGGGCTACGAAGGACATACCGTAATAACCAAGAAAAAAGCTGAACGTGAGCGAGAAACAAAAAAGAGCGTTGATATTTTGGTCGATATGAAAAAGCTGTTGGAGGGAAATGGCATCCCCGTGGACATCGTGAGCGGCGGAGGCACAGGCACTTATGACATCACAGGAAGTTATCCTGAGATGACGGAGATTCAAGCGGGTTCGTACGTGCTGATGGATACCGAATACGCAAAAGTCGAAGGAGTTGGAGATACATTCGGCTGTGCTTTAACCGTGCTGACAACTGTAATCAGCCGCCCTAAACCTGACCGAATCATCACCGACGCAGGTATGAAAGTATTGACCGGCGAGTTTGGCTTGCCACAGCCCAAAAATATTGACGGACTGGAATTAGTATCACTTTCTGAAGAACACGGTGGACTTGTGGCTGATGAAAACGTCAGCTTGAAGGTAGGAGATAAATTTGAAATCCTGCCTACCCACGGCTGCACTACCATCAATCTGCACGACAATTTTTATGGCATAAGAGACGGAAAGCTGGAGTGCATCTGGAAAATCGAAGCAAGAGGAAAGTCACAGTAGCCCGGAATGCGGAGTGGTGGTTGCAAAAATACGCTTTGCTGATTTTTGCACTCCATTCCGCATTCAGAAAGAGGGCATAAATGGAAAGCAACGCAAATACTCGACCGCGTGCGCGGGACATTGGAGTTTGCATCGGGGAGATGCCGTGCGGCTTGCTGAATTCGATTACGGATGTGCCAGGCGTTAAAGTCGGGCATGTAACTCTAACCGCTGGCGAGGGAAAACTTGAGGTAGGAAAAGGACCAATTCGGACGGGCATAACGGCTATCGTGCCAGATGACGGCAATATTTTCGTCGAAAAGGTATGTTCAGCGGTATATGTGATAAATGCTTTCGGAAAATCAATCGGGCTGCCGCAGGTTGTCGAGTTGGGCAACATTGAGACGCCGATATTGTTGACCAATACCTTGAATGTTTGGTTGGTTGCCGATGCGCTGGTAGATTACATGTCAGAGCAAAACCCGGGGGTATATTCTTTTAATCCTGTGGTAGGTGAATGCAACGACAGTTTCTTAAACGACATTTTGGGCAGACACGTCAAGAAAGAACACGTTTTTTCTGCGCTTGAAAATGCCACAGAAGATAATATCGAGGAGGGAAACGTCGGCGCGGGAACGGGCATGTCAGGTTTTGGCTGGAAAGGCGGCGTCGGCACATCATCACGTTCGCTTTCGAAAGAACCGAAAGAACTGGGAGGTTTTACGCTGGGTGTTTTAGTTGTGACTAACACAGGTGCCGCACGAGATTTACGCATTGATGGCATACCCATAGGATGCCATTTAACTCCCCAAAAACAGCTTCAGGTCAAATGCGGTTCTATCATGATTATTGTAGCTACCGATGCCCCTCTTTCTTCACGACAGTTGGGCAGAATTGCCAAGCGCGCTGCATTTGGTTTAGCACGCACAGGCGCAACCGCCTCACACGGTAGCGGAGATTTTGTGATAGCTTTCTCGACAAACAATAGAATATCAACCTCTGGAAAACAATCCGTCGCACCGCAAGGATTTGTTGCCGAGACACAGCTTTCCTGGTTTTTCAGGGTGGTAATTGAGTCTACTGAAGAGGCAATTATCAATTCGATTTTAAGGGCGGAAACAATGGTAGGTAGGGATGGAAATACGCGCTACGGTATCCCGATTGAGCAAGTGGTTGAAATTTTGAAGATGGGTAAATCGGAATGCAGAGAGCGAGAAAAAACGTAGAGCGTAAAAGAACGTAGAGCGGGAAGCGTTTTTTCGTGAACGAGAAAAAGATGGAAGTGCAGGCATGGTGAACTGCCTTCACTTCTGGCTTCGCCGCCATCTTTACGCTCCACGCTCTACGCCCTACGCTTTACGAGAGAAACGCTTTTGTTTTGTGTGAAGTACCAAATGGACTGTGGATTGAATGATGTTTAGTACACAAATTAATTGCACCTGCACACAAAACGAAACGCTCTGCGAGAACGATGCCCTACGCCTTGGTTCTATGTTCTTCCGCTCCCCTGCTCCTTTTAATCCACATTCCGGGCAATCCACCCACCACCGACTACCACATCACCATCATAGAATACAGCCGCTTGGCCTGGCGTGATTGCACCATGCGGTTCGTCAAATGATACCTCAACTTTATCATCTGAAATCTGAAAGCCATCTTCGCCACGCACGGGCGAAACCGTAGCCCAATGTCCCCGGTCTTTATATCGGACTTTGACCTGAATTCGAGTAGGTTCAGGCAGCCTTTCGTAGGCAATCAAGTTGATGTTTTCCACCAGAAATGATTTTCGTAGCAGTTCGTTTTTATCTCCGACAATTATCGTGTTTTTTTCGGCGTCAATGTCAATCACATAGGCGGGTTTGCCGAGTGATATTCCCAACCCTCTTCGTTGACCGATTGTATAAAATTGAATGCTGCGGTGTTCGCCAAGGACTTTGCCCTGTGTGTTCACAATCGGGCCGGGTTTGATGCGTTCAGGGGTGTTGTCCATTAGGAATCGGTTGTAATCGTCGTCTGGGATAAAACAGATTTCCTGGCTTTCTGGTTGATTCTGAGTTTTCAGCCCGCGTATTCGCGCCATCTCTTTGACCTGATTTTTGGTATACTCGCCCAACGGCAGCAACGCACATTCCAACTGTTCCTGCTTCAAATCGAACAGCGCGTACGATTGGTCTTTTTTCCCGTCAACTCCCTTTTTGAGCAGATACCTTCCCGATTCCGAGTCGAACGCAATTCGAGCGTAATGTCCCGTCGCCACGTACTGCGCATCCATCTGATACGCCAACTCAAGCAGTTTGCCAAATTTCAGTTTAGTGTTGCACATCACGCACGGATTTGGCGTCCTGCCTACAGAATACTCTTCACAAAAGTAATTTACAACATCCCTTGCGAAATCTTCTTCATAGTTTACCGCGTAAAACGGTATTCCCAACTGTGCGGCTACGCGGCGGGCATTTTCGACGCTTTCCAATGAACAACAGAGCGGCTTGCCAGAATCAATTTCGTCTACATCGTATGTTCCGAGACGCATCGTTACACCAATTACGTCATAACCTTCTTCCGACAACAAAGCCGCCGTCACTGAACTATCTACCCCGCCACTCATCGCTGCAATTACTCTCATTATACATCACTCCCGATTTACAGAAAACAGGCAAGAAAGCTTTGCCTCGCTTTTTCGTTTTCAAGCGTGGGGGAGACTTAAATCTTTGATTGTCTCTTTATTCAATCTTCAATCTTCAATCTTCAATCCATTCACCATCTTTTAAAAGCATAAGTTGGTTTACCAGTAAGCAGTCCCAATATCCCCCATACGCTTCCCATGATGAATTCACCTAAAACCAGTCCCAGAAAGAGCGGAAACGCCCTGCGATAAGCCTTGATGCCACCGTATTTGAGGAGCGTCCACTTGACCGCCCAACTTATGAAGAAGGGAAACCAGAGTTTCTCGAAGTGGTAGTATCCTGCAAGGGGATACCCTAACGGATGCAAATGCCACCACAAAAACCGAAGTCTCATCGCCGTGTTTATGAGGACTAATACGAAGCCGAAGCCCATAGCGCCAAGGAAGGTTGTATCGGGTTCGGCCGGTCTAGTCACCCATCGTTCAACGACGGTGAAAGCCGCTCTTCCGCGCCAGGCACCTACGCCTCCCCTGTTGTAGTTAAATTGCAGGAAGGCTATGAAGGTAAGAAGCAGGGCAACGAAGGTAGACAACATCATTACCTTCCAGAGTTTCCTTGTATCCATGTCCGCCCTCTCCGCGAGCTTGAAACTCTCAAGCACAAACGGCATCGGATTGTTCCTGAGTTCCTTTGTCGCCGTCCAGTAGGGTGCTGCTGCTGTCAGGGTTTGCGGTGAGATTCTCCTGCTTCCGACGGTAGCAACTATCAGTTGAAGCGGGCCGGCATAGTGAATCCCTTGCAAAGGTGGGCCTAGTTCAGCCCTCATCCGGGTGAAAGCGAACATTATAGCAAAGTATATCAGGAAGAAGGAAAGCGCAAAGGGAATGGACATTCCCGCTTGATATGAGAAAATGACAAGGAAGGCAGTTCCGAGTAGCGCTCCCAAAACGGCTGTCCTGTAAGCCATCGGTTCCCCCGCATCACCCACGTCCAACTTGATTCCGACTGCCTTCTTCATAATCTGCCAGAGGTATTTCCTCCCTGTCCAGAGCGCCACGGAAGCTATGCCCAGATATGCCCCAAGTATCTGTTTGTCGGGAAAAGGATACCCTGGCAGATTCACCCCCGCAATGCTTCCGAGTACCCTCTGCGCCTTCCAGACTAAAAAGAAAAACCAACATGAAAACAATAAATCCAGCGGTATGGGGAAAGCCAAACCGATTGCGTACGGATTGACCTGAAGTGGGAAGTTGCCGATGGCGTTAAAAGGCCTGTCCACGAAATGTGCGCCGAGGTTGTATCTGAGCGGTATTTGCGGGAACGCGGGGAAGAGGTAATTCAAGCCGTTTATTATATCAATACCGGCGGCAATCCCAAAACCTAACCAGAGGGCTTTGTTTGAAAGGAAATTTCCCTCCAGTCCTTCACGGTTCATCTCAAAGGGCAGTTGTACGAGCGGGTAGGTTAATTTTTCCCTTTCAATCCACTGTTTCCTGATGATGACATTTATGCAGAGCATGGTGAAAACCATGACGGTGAGGAAGAACGCCCACCAGAACACCGGCTCAATCCACCCTTTGATGTGCTGGGCTGTGTAAAACGATGATTCACCCTCGTAAAAGGGACGCAGAACCTTTTCGTCGTTCACGGTGAGCCACCGGGGAACGTACCTCCAAAAGAGGGAACTCCACTCGTTCTCCGGGGTAGCGAACCACCGGACGGTTCCTAAAGTACAGAACAAGCTCTGGCTGAAATCGTGTCCGCTGACGGTAATAGCCATCAGCAGTATGATGTAAACCGTCAGCAGTTCCCCCTGATTCAAAGCTCTCTCCGGAAGCAACTTTTTCAGAGGTAAGTTCAGTACCGTCACAAGAAAGAGACAGAAGATGGCGTTAAAGAATATCCCCATCGTAGTGGGATACTGCGTCCCCCAAACTGTCTCCCACTGTACAACCAGATAAACGTTGATTGGCGCAAGCGCAAGCCCAATTAACACAGCGCGAAACGTTACGCCACCCTTTTTCTTCAGCTTACCAAACATAACATTTTCCCCATTCGGCTACTCAAAGGATTTTCTTTCTAACATCCAGCCTCCTGATTTCAATGGCTTTACCTTTCGATATTTAGCAGTATACATACCGTTGTATTTCATCGTATCCATGCGTCCATCAAGGAGTTCTGCTAATAACGAACTGACAAAAACAAAGTCCAAAAAGATTAAATTTTTGCCCACCCACCATGCCTCAATGTTGTCTTCCCATTCGGAGAGAATCTTCTCTGATTCAAAACCGAAAGTGATTAACAAAGGCGCAGACTTGTCAAATATCAATCCCCAAAGTGATTGAATTTGGTACCGTTCCTCCTCTGAAAGATTCAGGTAGTACGCCCTCGTAATGGAAGCAACTGCCAGGTCAAGCGTTCTGGGCAATGATTTTCTACGACGATAAAACTGGAAAATTAAATCGCCTTTATATGAATCAATTTCTGGCAATTCAAATCCGATGCTACCAAGGTTGGGACAATCTGCCAGCACATTAGCACACTCCTCTGCCGTTTCAAAGGACACCCAATCTTCGTCGTATTCTTCTGCGCGTAAGTCATTTCGCTCATATCCCATTGGCTTAATACCACAAGCGGAGACAACCTTCACAATCTTTGCGATGGCATCTGCCGCATTCGTTCTTTTATCAAATAGAATATATGCGTCATATGTGTACATTTACTGTGTCTCCTATTCTCCAAGTCCAACGCGAACAATTCCACCCTTACTCTCTATGTATCGTTCTACATCATCATGTACCCCATATTTAAACCAAAATTCCGCTCTCTTTTCTTGATTATGGGCTATATCAATCGTGTTTTTTATCTGGCTGCGTTTGTATAAATTTTTTGCCCTTTTGGAGAGCATCAAAGGTTTCATCAATTTATCATAAATTGTATCTTAAATAGCTCATGATTAGCAAATCTTTTTGGCTTTTGCCATTTTTAATTATTGACAACTTGGAATAGTTTGTGGTATAGTATGGAATGATAATTTTTAGGGAAGATTGGAAAGCGTTATGCGAAAGACTGTGTTTATTTTAATATTACTGGTTATACTGACGGGTGGATGTTCAAAGGGTGGGCAAAAGGGCAAAATTCGCGCTTTATATGAAGAAGGTGAGAGGTTATATGCACAAATGAAATATAAGGATGCGATAGCGCAGTTTAAAGCGCTGGAAATGGTAGACGAACATCCCGATGCTCTGAATTTTGACCTTGATGTTCGTAACCTGGCAAGATACAAACTCGCTTTATGTTATTTCAAGTTGGCGGAAGAACGCGAGGATGTGAAACTGTATAACGAATCTTTGCGATATGTCAAGTTGGCGTGTGGGAGTGCGAATGAATATAGAGAGAAAGCGACTTTTTTGTGGGGGCGGATTCTTTTTGAAATGGAACGATACGAGGGTGCCGAAGCTAAATTCTCAGCATTGATTGAAAGCTATCCTGACAGTTCGTTTGTGGAAGATGCGTTGTATTCCATCGCACACATAAACTACAGATTGAGTAAATATGACGCATCACGAAAAACCTTCGCCTCGCTCTTAGATAGCAACCCCAACACCGCTTATGAAGATGATGCTCAACGTATGATAGCTCAATCTTTTCTCATCGAAGGGAATTATGAACAGGCCCTGGAGGGATTTGAGAGGCTCAATACGGGGGAATATCGTCCTGAAACACTGTACAAAATTGCCTACTGTTTATCGAAACTTGGGCGACATGAAAAGGCATTGAGGAAATATGATGAACTTGTAAAAATTTATCCTGACAGCCATTTTGTAACCGCCTCGTATTTTGATATAGGCACGATTTACGGATTGTTGAAAGATTACAAAAATGCCCTACGAAATTACTATAATGCCCTTGAAACGACGGAGGATAGCGAAATCCAGGCTGAAATCCAATTTGAGATAGGTAGAACTTTTTACGGGGCGTCGGATTATCAAAAGGCTATTGAATCACATCAGACACTGATTAATATCTACCCTGAAAGTAGAAAAGTTGCAAATGCAAAGGTACAGTTGGCAGGCAGTTACCTCTATCTTAAAGACTATCGAAAATCGTTAGCTATTTGTCAGGAGATTTTGAAACGGTACTCCGCAGACAGCCGTATCAACTATTACAAACTTCTCGAATTTGCCGACATTGCGCTCAAAGAACTGAAAGATAAACAGGACGCCAAATCCAGGAACACCGCAAAAACAGCCATCTGGGTTGGAAGGAAGGCAAGGGAACGAGTGAGCAGGTGAGCGGGGAGCAATGGTAATTGGCTGACATAAAGGGAATATGGAGGCACGGGGAAATGCGTTTTAATCTATGTTTAGTCGTTGTAGTGATTTTCGCTTGTTCTTTTGTAACAGGAGCGTCTGCTACAAGTGGAGATGTTGGAACGAGGGCGAATGCAACGTTGAAAATCGGGGTGGGCGCGAGGGCATCGGCTATGGGGGGGACTTTTGTCGGAGTGGCGAGTGATGTTAGCAGCGCATATTGGAACCCCGCCGGATTAGGACAAATCAACCGTCCGCAGCTTGCCGCCATGCACGCCGAATGGCTGGCAGGCATTCGATACGAATGGGTGGGGTTCGCTCAATCCTTCGGAAAATGGGTAACTCTGGCGGGTGACGTAGCATTTCTGCACACAGGCGATATCATAAGGACGCTTGAATCAGGCGATGAAGATGGGGTGTTTGAATATACCAACACTGCTCTTCGGGTTGCCTGCGGCACCGCCAGCTATAAAGGCATTCGACTTGGCGTTGCCGTCAACGCGTTTCAGCAGGCGGTTACTTTTAATAATACCAAACAACATACTGCAAATAGAAATACCCCACGGAGTATGAGTATCAGCCCTGGTGTGCTTTATGAGACGCCGATAAAGAACCTTAGAATTGGCGGTAGCATCCAGAATTTCAGCGGCAATGCAAAGAGATTTTTCAGTCAAACCGAGACGGACGCGCTGCCGAGAATTGTCAGACTTGGCGTTGCTTATGAGGTACAGGTTAAACTGGCTGGAGGCGAATTGGTTGAAGGTGAAGCTGGCGGGGAAACAACCGAGGAACGCCACAGCCGGATGATTCTCGCCTTTGATATAAACTTCCCGAATGACCAACTGGTGAATTTGCATGCCGGGGTAGAATATACGTTCAGGAATGGATTTTCATTGCGAGGTGGATATCAGACGGGAACCGATTTCGATTTTCTCTCCAATTTAAGCGGGGGGCTGGGCTATGAAACAGAATCCTACAACGTTGATTACGCTTTTGTGCCTTTCGGCGATGTGGGGAATACGCATCGAGTTTCTTTTACGCTTAGATTTTAACTAACCTAATGATAATTTTTTAGCAAAAATCTTGCCAATTAATAATTTTTTTCTTGAATTTTTGTGTTTAATCTGTTATAATAATTTTGTGAGAAAATAGCTGTGAATTTGAAAGGTACGACAAATGCCCGAACTTGCTTACGCGGAAGAAACATTAACTGTCGTGCAGTCCACACTTGGAATAGGATTACGCACAAGATGGTTCTACAGAACTATCATTTCTCGGTTGTATTACGCCGCACATCATTTGGGCAGATTGTTACTGCGAAACGCAGGGTTAGCGCCGCATCGTTGGCGCAAAAATGTACATAATAGAGTTATCAGTGAGTTGGATGCCCACTATGTTTCAATTGGTATTATGAGTCGCAGAACTTTAAATGCTCTGAATCAATTGCGGATATATCGTACTGATGCCGATTACGATTTAACCCTGGCAATATCTAATCAGAAAGTCCTTAATGCGATAAATCTTTTTGAAGTATATTTTGATGAATGTCGCCGAATTTTAGGAGTGATATAGATGAATCTAAAAGAACTAATTGCGAACTTAGTTAAACAAGAATTCGGGGAACTCGTATTGGATATACGATTTCGCGGCCCCTACGCGGAAGAGGACATCGTCGTCGATGTCATTTTGAAAGAACTACCTAAGGACATTGATGATAAAGAATATCGCATCTGGCGTCAACTCAACGAGAAAAGCTTAGACGTTTTGATAGGATATGGCATACCCGTTGATGAGTTTGAAGCTGTCGTAGAAGAATACATAGAGCGCCGAGAAAAAGACATAAAAACAACAATCGAAAAAATCTCTGAAAACCTACATCGTTTCAGAAAGGCAAACATGGAAGAGAAAACGATAGAAGTAGATGGAACCATTGTTGATGGAAAATTAACGCTCTCCTTACAGAATGATTCCTACGGACGTATCAAAATTGATGGTAATGAAATCATCACCCCTTATGAGCGGATTGTCCTAAACATTAAGCCATAGCATGCTTGTAGCGTTTTGAAGT
>CAZRLY010000067.1:0-21801 GCA_964601015.1 uncultured bacterium | reverse complement strand
ATAAAAAGGTGTGTTTTATCACCAAAATATTTAACATTTGGTTTGAGATAACAATAGATACGAAAGTTCGAGCTCTATCCCTTTTTTTGAATGCTATCAAAAATCAGAAGACTCATACCGATACCGAAGAGATATAATTCAGTTCCTACTGTTGACAGGTTAATAAAAGACCCGACCGTTCACAGGGCTTTGCGAAAAGCTTGGGGAGATTCCAAACCAAATGCTCCAGATGTTCCATACGGCGTCCCTGGCAGTCAAAAATCTGAACAAGGCGGTTGGATTATTTGGAATAGAAAAACAGGACGGATAGAAATCAAAAGGGTACCAGGAGGAACCCGGGACGGATTAGCTGCTATTTACAACACACGGCCGTTGGATACCTCTGATAGGCAGGTTGTGGGCTGATTTCACATACATCCAAATAAAAACAGTGAAGGCTATAGAACGGGACCTGGCATGGGGGATAGGTTATTTACCCAGGGCATGGCTCAAGCGCCAGGAATTATCGAAACTCACGGTGGGCGTATAATTATTCCATATCCATAAACTTTTTTACGACAAAGTTGGTGACCAGAAGAGAGGGTGCAAATATTATCGTCACACTCTGAGAAAGAAGGGAGTGAGGTAAAAGATGGGAAAATCAACTGTTATTACATCTGGGAAAGGCGGCATAAGATTACTCAAAAGATTATTTGTACGCGAACAAAAGAATGAGACACTACAAGAATTACACTTGATAGCACAGGAGATTGCGAGAGACTACATATCTCAAAAGAAGAGGTGGCAACCAGATGAGTATAGATTTGAAAATCTGGGAATAAATGATAAAGACGGTTGTTATACCCTTTATATTGTTCATAGAGATGATGAAAAACTTAATCTGCCAGTGTCTGGTAAATCGGCGGAACTACACATCAACCTTGATAAAAAGAGAGTTATAAGGGAGTTACATGAACAGTAGTGTCTTGTTACACTTTGAGTTGATGGGTTTACTTTTGGCGCAATAAAAAGACAGTACCCCTAATATTTCAAAATGGCAAACATTAAATTAGAAAACATCACAAAACATTTTGACGAAATAGTTGCAATTAACCAGATGAACCTGGAAATAGATGACCGGGAGCTTTTTGTTTTACTCGGTCCGACTGGCGCAGGCAAAACCACCACTCTGCGGTGCATTGCGGGGTTAGAGCGGCCCGATGAAGGCAGCATTTACATAGATGATGAAAATGTCAACGATTGGACGCCAGCCGAGCGTGATGTAGCCTTCGTATTCCAGGAACACATCCTCTACACACATCTCACCGTATACGACAACATGGCATTTCCGTTAAAACCTCGTAAGATGTCCAAAGCGGAAATAGACAAACGGGTTCGTGAGGTAGCAGCAAGGTTGCACATTGAAAATCTACTCAACCGGCGTACACATCAACTCAGCGGTGGAGAGATACAACGAGTCGGTTTGGGTAGGGCGATGGTACGCGAACCAAGATTGTTTTTGATGGACGAGCCGCTGTCGAACCTCGACGCGAAGCTGCGGATTGAGATGCGCGCATGGCTCAAGTGGCAGCAGCGACAACTGGATACGACGATGTTGTACGTTACTCACGACCAAGTTGAAGCGATGTCGATGGCTGACCGGATAGCGGTACTCAACGACGGCATCACACAACAAGTTGGGACGCCGATGGAAGTCTACAACCAACCTACAAACAAGTTTGTCGCCCGCTTCCTGGGCAGTCCGGGTATGAATTTGCTGGACTGCCATTTGACGTCATCCGGAGGAAAGCTCTTTGTGGAAATAGAACACAGCGAAGTTTGCCTCCAAATTCCCGACAAACTTCGTCAAAAAATCGAAGGGAATACAACAGAAAGCGAGTTAATCTTTGGCATCCGCGCCGAAGACATTCTGCTCGCCAAAGAAGGCAATTCCGAATCCGTCCAAACCAAAGTTTACATCGTCGAACCCCTCGGCGCAGAGAACATCATTGACTTGAGTATCGGCAAGGAACCCACCACAAACAGAGAAATCCTCCTGAAAGCAAAAACCCCACCCGACTTTGACGCGAAAATCGGTGAAACATTGTGGATGAATTTTGTAACGGATAGAATGCACATCTTCGATAAAAAAAGCGGAGAGGCGATATTTTAACGGCTACAGCATAACTGAACTCACCGAATATGTATTCCGTGAAGGATTACCTTCCCCCAAATCTGCCCTAACCGTGCATCGGTGACGCAATTCCGCCGGTGTTGTTGTTTACTCCAATACATTTTCCGGTATCAAATATTGTTTCTAAACCTAAACAGTTGGCGCAAGGGAAATATTTTTTCAAAAAAAATTTTTCCCCGCGTGATTTTTGCCCTATTTTTGTTGTCTATATTAATGAAAGGGTTATTTCCCATTTGTTCAAAGTTAAGATAGCTATCCTAAATCATGCGCGGAATACCCTATGGAAATACATTTGAAGGATATCCTTATAGATGTTACTTGAAGATGAAACTTTTGTCAAAAAGTCTTTGGATGGAGATGGCGACGCATTTACCAAGCTGGTAGAGAAATACCAAAATATGGTGCATTGCATCGCATTTTCTATTCTAAAGAATTTTCACGACGCCGAAGACGTTGTTCAAGAGACCTTTTTAAAAGCGTATATCTCTCTGCACCAGCTTTCTAATGCGGCGAAATTTCGTGGATGGCTGCATAAGATTGCCCAAAGCATAAGCTATAATTGGCTGAAAAGAGAATCAAAACATGTAGTACCATTATCAGATGCATCAGAGGATTTGGACCAAATGTCTCAGGAGAAACATCGTGCCGAAGAATTATCAACGGAACTTAAAGATGCGCTGGACTCAATTCCCGAGAAACAGCGCACCGCACTTCTGCTCTCACTGGCAGGATATTCGTATCTGGAGATAAGCGGATTTGTGGGTGTGCGCGAGAGCACCGTCCGTGGACGGATAGCCCGGGCGAAGAAATCCCTGAGAAGTGCGTTTCTTAGCGACTTAGAGCAGGAGGTAAATGCTCATAAACTTGACAAGCAATTCGCACTGGGCATCATGGCGACGATTCGCCAACAGCCAATGAGACCAATTCTGCCTCAACCCAAGCCAATTCTGAGGAGAATTATTCCTGTATTAATTATCGCATTATTGGTACTCATTGCTGCCGCTCTTGGCTCCTATTTCATATTCAGGCGGGGAAAGGGATTAACCTATGGGTGGACAAGAACTCTAATCTCCGAGTGGACTAGCGATGGAACCCGAGTTGTTTATAATCCTCGTGATGGCTACATCTATACAACTGGTTGTTTCGCTAGTACGGTTGACTTTGACCCGAGCGATGGAATGGAAAACCTAAGTTCCTCTGGTTGGAGAGACTGGTATGTATGGAAACTCAATTCATCGGGGTTATACGGAAACGACGGATGGTTCCTAACAGATGGCAGCACGACGGGAAATGATATAATAGATGATATTGCCTTTGATTGGAACAATAATCTCTACGTTGTAGGTAAGATGGGAGTGCCCATAGTTGCAAGTAGGACAGGCCCGTACGCGTACATAGATAATTCAAACGCTCTTATTGCCAAGTACAATCAGGATAGGGAAGTACAATGGTCACACGTTTTTAGCAGCGGAAATAGTTTAGCTACTTCACTGGCTGTGTCTTCTGACAATAAAAGCATATTTGTTACCGGGCGATTTAGAAACAGTATGGATTTTGATCCAACTTGTGACACGGATATCCATACCGCCATCGGTTCTTGGGATGTCTTCATCACGGAGTTAGGTACGGATGGTACTTACCTTTGGAGCAAACGGGTTGGTGGCACAGATGAGGAATTGGGAAGAAAAATCGCCATAGACGTCAATGATAATATCTACATCTCTGGTATTTTCAAAGGAACCGTTGATTTCGACCCAGGGATTGGAGTGGATTATCGTACATCGAACGGCTCGAATGACGTATTCGTCATGAAACTCAACTCAGATGGAAGCTACGCCTGGACAAAAACGTTCGGTGGGACCGGGAATGACATCCTTGGATATAGCGAAGCTAACGGTATGTTGGTTACCGAGGATATGATTTATCTGGTCGGTTGGTTTTATGATGAAGTAGATTTCGACCCAGGCGTTGGAGTCGATATACGGATATCCAACGGTGACCAAGACGCTTATATGCTCTCTCTAAATCTCAACGGAAATTATAACTGGGTTAAAACCTTCGGAGGGATTGAGATGGTATCGTGTCAAGGAATAACGAGATGGAATAATGAGATTTACATCACAGGAAGCTTTATGGGAACGGTAGATTTTGACCCAGGCCCGGGTGTAGATGAACACAGTCGGAGGGTAGATGAAGGCATGCCTGCTGAAAGTACCAGCATGTTTATCTCCAAACCGGTCACTCTATAGCTATTGATGACTATGGCGACATTTACATCTCGGGGTGGTTTAATTATACCGTTGATTTTTACCCAGGTCTTGATACCGATTTTAGGACGGCTTCGTCTAGGGATGTAAGTATGTTTTTAACCAAATTCACTCCACGTTGATAATACCGCTCTAATGGTAGATTTAGTAGCGTAACTGTTTATTTGGCGAGGATTAACCCAATCATCTCAAATGGATGATAGTGAGAATCACTGAAGCTCTGCACGCCTGAAGGCGGCAGGTTCTTAGGCTTGATACCTCTACCGGGCTCTCGCTTTTTAACACAGCGAATGGGCTGTGTAATATACGACAAATGGGTCGTATGTGTTAAAACAACTGTCGTTGTTCCGCTACAACATCCCGGTCCTTAGTATCAAGCATCCCAGGAGAGCAGGCGAAGCCTCTCTCCTCACTTTTGAGGTGTTGGGCATCAGAACTTCGCAGGCGAGCCGCTCTGTCTCTGGCATGGTCAACCGAAGTCTGAGAAAGAATTCTTTCTCAGACCTTTGGATTGACCACGCCAAAGCTGGAAGGCAGATACCTTCCATTCGCAACTTGGTGAAATCCCCCTACCCCCTTTGGGAAAGGGGGAACGGACACCGCCCGCTGGAGAATAGCTTCGGCTTTTGTGGTTTACGGCTTTTTGTAAACCACTGAGCGAAGCGAACATACTCCGCCAACGTTCAGGCACGTCGGCTGTGTCCAAGGTGAACCCGCCGGCGGGTTCACCCAAATTTTCAACGACACTTCCTGCTAAGAAAGCGCTGAACGCAGTGAAGCGGCGAAGCGGCTTTTCAGAATAGATGTCTCGTTGAATGTTTAAATTACAGCATGTGTGAACACGCTGTGAAAGGTTTTTTTTAGTGTACTTACCGCATTTGTGGCAATACTGGGAAAGTTTCGTTGTCCTTGTTGAAAACTCTACTACAGAACCGCCAGCATTTTCGGCTTTGCGTCTAAGGATTTCCATGAACATACCCGGCGCTCTGTCTCTGACAGAACGGCCGTAGTTCTTTTGAAATGCCCTATAGCTGAGTTTTTCCGTTTTGACATGAAAAGCCGCTTCGCCCCTCCGCTTCGCTACGGGCTTCCCTTGCTTTAGAATGCGGTTAGCAAGGTTTCCGTGTAGTGTTTTGCGATGGGCTGCAAGTTTTCTTTGGAATTCAGCGAGTTTTCGTCTCGTTGTCTTATATCGTGTGGATTCACGCCATGTCTTTTTGCCCTTTTTGATTGTTCCATCCTTGTTGTAGTTTTTAGGATTGGAAGCTCTACGTTGTCGGTCTAATTTACGTTGTAGCCGTCGGATTTCCTTTTGTTTGTCTTTTAGTTCATCGCAGAAACGTTCAATAGTGGCGTTGTCAGCAGAAACATGAGCGATTGTTGAAGGCCCGATGTCAAGTCCCACGATGTTATCAGCAGGCTTGTTTTTGTCCTTAACGAGCGGTTTGCCTTCAAGAACAAGCTGGACAAAGAATCTGGTTTTTCCGTTGAAAATGAAAAGATCGCTTCGCCCCTGCGGGCGCTTGATGATTCGGCAATATTTGACACGATGGGATAAACCGTGAACAACGACTTCATCATTAACATTGATGATACATTTGAGTTTAAGCCCTTTCCATTCAATGTGGCCTGTTTTTGAAATGTATCGGATTCCTGATTTGTTGGTTTTGCCTTCAACTGATTTGAGTTGATTTTTACCTTTGAACCTTACTCTTTTGGCCTGACCAAAGGCGATGCGTTGAACAGCTTTGAACGCTCTACTGGCTATTTTCTGTGCGGTACTTGCGTCGATATGGCTACCCATCCAAGAATTTCGGATAGTGGTGGCGTAGACATGAATATCATATTCACTAAACCTAAACTTAGCATTAAGTGACTTAAAGGCCTCCGTTCGCCCCTTGTTTCGTTTGCCTAATACAGTTTTCGGCATTCTTTTGGCGTGTTTGAATGCGTTACTTTGGCGCAACAAGTCAAGTCTGCGTTTTGCCTCATCAAGACAAGCGTTGTAGAGTTGTCTGGCTGCTTCAAATCTGGCGTTAAGTTTGGCTTCATCGTGAGGTGATGAAACTATCGCAAGTTCTAATATGAATGTTGGTGTTTTTGATTTACCCATTTGGTTTTTAGTATACCTTAAATCCGTTCAAATATCAAAGAAAAAAACAAAAAACATTGCGCCGTTTCATCCCCCGTAAGACGAAGTCGCCGTAAGACGATAGTCGTCGGGCTTTATCTCGGATGAGGCCCCTCCGCTTCGCTACGGGCGGGCTTCATCCGACGCTTGAAAGCGGGGGCTTTCACGGCGCACTTGAATTGTAAATCATGCAACACTTACGAAACATGCTATACAAGGAGATTAAAATGAAAACGTTACAAACACTACTCATCATTTTGGTTTTAGGAATAAGTTACGTTTCCACTGCTTACGGCGGCATTGATGATGGGTTAGTAGCTTATTATCCCTTCAATGGCAACGCCAATGATGAAAGCGGGAATGATGAACATGGGACGCCTAATGGAGCGACATTAACAACTGACAAATTTGGTAATCCAGACAGTGCGTACAACTTCAATGGAAGCAGTTGTATAGATTTTCCACAAGGAGGCGGTGTTGGAAATGCTTCTACTTTCACAGCATGGTTTAACTCTGACGAGCTTGATAGTGGTGACGGAAGTGGTCACTGGATATTAAATTGGCGCCCAGACTCAGGGGATAGTAATGAGATTAGACTCATTGAAGATGCCAAAATTACAGCCGTATTGGTCAATAACGGTGGCAGCCATAGTAATGGATATAAAAGATATGTAGGAAATACATCTTTACAAATTAACACTTGGTATCATGCAGCAATGAGTTGGGACGGGACGAATTTAAGATTATACTTGAATGGTATTGAAGATACACCATACTTGAAAGTCTCAGATAATCCTCTCACTATGCATGATAGCATAAGGAATAAAAGAGCTGGTGCGACTACTATTGATATTTCTTCTCATGCTTCTTTTCGTGGTAAGATAGATGAAATCCGCATCTACAATCGCGCTCTCTCCGAATCCGAAATTCAGGCACTCTATAATAGCACAACTTCCCCACCTCCAGCGATAACCGACATTTCCCCACTGACGGGCTCAAAAGTAGGTGACACAGAGGTAACTATCACCGGGACGGACTTCCAAGACGGCGCTACTGTGAAGTTTGGAGACATCAATGCAACCAGCGTGACTTTCAACAGCAGCACTGAATTGATAGCTACAACCCCAAGTATCACAGGAAATACGCCAATAAATGTTACAGTTCGCGTCACCAATCTTGATGAGCAATACGCTGACTTCGCCACACAATTCGAGTATCTAACTGCTGTCTGGCCCGGGGATACTAACAACGATGGCATCGTAGACCAAAATGATGTTTCTCCGATTGGTACTCATTGGGGATTAACCGGGGCTGCGCGCACAAATGCCAGCATCCAGTGGACTGAACAACTGACGAGTGATTGGACAACTGCTTCAACCACTTATGTGGACGCAAGCGGCAATGGCACAATCAACCAGGGTGATGTGCTACGAATTGGATATAACTGGGCAGAAACCAACTCTAACTACAATCCGGCTCCTGCGCTCATCGCATTGAATGGGAATAATTCAAACCTCCCGCCGCTGAAAGCAATAGCGCCGTCAGTGGTCAAACCTGATGAACGATTTACTGTCCAAATCCAGCTTGGCGAAACAGATGCGCCAGTTGATGGGCTGTTTGGCGTCGCTTTTCGATTGCAGAACCGACTTCCACAGATGGTCAAAGCTGTCGAAGCCACCCCTGATTCACTGCTGGGAAATAACCTGGTGTTCTTCCAACACATTGATGAAAATGAAGGATACGTCTCAGTCGGAATGACGAAAAAACGCGGGCAGAATCCAGCGCAAGGAAATGGAACTGTGGCTAAGATAGATTTCATGGCGAGTAAGAAAGCGAAACTGGGGACAAGAGTTAGCCTTGCATTCACCGACGCGGCTGTTAATAATTCAACCGGCGAGAGGATAAAGGTCAATCCTCAATCCAGTGATTTCATCATCGGCTATCTCGGAGATGTAACCTGCGATGCTAAAATAGATGCGAGCGACGCCCGTGAAGTCCTACAGATGACGGTGTCAGGTTCATCGCCTTATGAGAAAGGAATGTTAGCTGATGTCAGTGGAGATGGAACAGTTTCACCGTTTGACGCAGTTTTAATCCTCCAGCATGCTGAAGGAATGCGCCCAAATTTGCCCGCAGAAGTTGGCGAAACAGTGCTCGCTCCTAAACTGGCTTCCTCTCCGCGGATGTCAATCCCCCCTTCCCCCCCTTTCCCAAAGGGGGGTAGGGGGGATTTGGGGAGATTTGACGGCAAAGTCGGGAAAAACATCAGTGTTCCTGTGGATGTAGATGTCGCTGGACTGATGTCAGGACAGATGAATCTTACCTTCGACGAAAGGCTGTTGAAGGTGCTGTCCGTGACGCAGGGCGAAATGATTAAAACAGGGGAGTTGACATACCATGCTGAAGGAGAAAAACTGCACATTGCCTTTGCCAACCCGAAAGCTATTGAAGGAAAGGGTATTCTCTTTAACGTTGATTTTGAGATTCAAAAGTCGTCGGGGATAGCAAGCGATGCTACAGTTATAATAAATTGGGTGCAGTTGAATGACGTCGAATTACCTATTCAGTTCATGGGACGAGTTCATCTGTTGCCCTCTGAGACCCGACTATTACACAACTATCCGAACCCGTTCAATCCTGAAACCTGGATTCCATATCAACTTGCGACTGACACTGAAGATGTCTCAATCGTTATCTACAATCTCGGCGGTCAAATTGTACGGACGTTGCGGTTGGGTTCTCGTTCTGCTGGAATGTATCTGAGCAAAGAACGCGCTGCTCATTGGGATGGACGAAATCAGCAAGGTGAACGGGTGGCAAGCGGCATTTACATCTACCATTTCCGTGCCGACAATTATCAGGCAATCCGCAAAATGGTGATTCGGAAGTAGTGTAACAAAAAGTGGACAAAACCTTTTTTACCATAGTCATGCCGCAGAATATATAAATTTAGGAGACAAAAATGAAAAAATTAACGCTGACAATAATTTTGATGGCTTTGGTTATAAGTTCAAGTTATGCAACAACTTGGTATGTGGACGGAACTAACGGTAATGACGCCAACGCTGGCGATAATTGGGGAACCAACAATGCAAAAGCTACCATCCAAGCTGGCATCAACGCCGCTTCTACTGGCGATACTGTTTTAGTAAAATATGAAACCAATGGCACCACTTACAACATTACGAGTTCCATTGACTTCGGTGGGAAAAATATCAAACTTGCGTCCGATGATGGTAACCATGACAGTTATGATACTGCGGTAAAAAATGCTGAGAAGTGTATTATCAATGCAGGAAATAGCTGTATAATATTTTACTTCCACAGTAGCGAAACCTCAGATGCTGTTGTGGACAGGTTTACTATCCAAAATGGCAATGCTCCTGGCGGATATCCTTATGACGGCGGCGGAGGGATTCACTGCAGAGGCAATTCTTCCCCAACAATACAAAATAACGCTATCACAGGGAATTCGGGCCCTGATGGTGGTGGTATTTATTGCGGCGATAATTCCTCTCCAACAATACAAAATAACACTATCACTGGAAATTCGGCCGACAACTATGGTGGTGGCATTTATTGTGGCGGTAATTCCTCTCCAACAATACAAAATAACACTATCACTGGAAATTCTTCTTACCGTGGCGGTGGCATTAATTGTGACGATGATTCTTCCCCTTTGATACAAAACAACACAATATCGAACAATTTGTCTAGCAACGGCAGCGGCGGCGGTATTTATATCTCCAACAATTCCTCTCCAAGGATACTGAACAACACGATAGCGGGGAATTCGGCTCAATCGGCCGGCGGAATTCTTTGCAAAAATTCCAACGTGAGAATAGACAACAACACTATCACAGGGAATTCGGCTGATGAGTCCGGTGGTGGAATCTCTTGCGCAAATTGCTCTCCAGCAGTAGTCGCTGGAAACGCAATCACGGAGAATTCGGCTGGCCTTGGGGGCGGTGGTATTTATTTATACAATGCCCACCCGAATATAATATTGAACACTATCACAGGGAATGTTACTGGTTACCAAGGTGGTGGTGGTATTTATTGCAACAGTTCCTCTCCGAATATAGACAACAACATAATATCGAAAAATTTAACTAATCTTGTTGATGGTTTTCCTGGTGACGGTGGCGGTATTTATTGCACGAATTCCTCTTCACCAAAAATATTAAATAACACTATCACAGGGAATCAAAGGCATGGGATTATTTGCCGTGATAATTCTTCCCCGACGGTAATCAACACAATCATTTGGGGTAGTACATATGGAATTAGTGTTGTAACTAGTAATCCCATTGTTACCTATTCCAACGTGCAAGGTGGTTATTCAGGCGAAGGCAATATCAACATGGATCCAGAGTTTGAAAATCTCGGCAGTGGTGATTATCACCTCAAAGACAGCAGTCCGTGTATCGGTGCAGGAACTGTCTCTTGGACTCAGAGCAATGACATCGAAGGCAATCCTCGTCCTAACCCCGCTGGTTCTAATCCAGACATCGGTGCTTATGAAAATCCACTTGGTTTGCCCGATGATGGCGATGGTGTCCCCGATAACGAAGAGAAGGGACCTGATGGAAATAATCCCAATTACGATGGCAACAATGATGGTACACCTGACTGCCAACAAAACAATACTGCTTCTCTACATACGAATGACGACTCTTATTACGTTACCCTTGCATGCACGACAAATAACGAAATGGCTGGTGTGCAAGCTATTGAAAATCCTTCGCCAGATGATACACCAACCGGGGCAGACTTCCCCTACGAGTTCTTTGATTTTTCTGTAGAAAACGTAAGTGTTGGAGGTACTACTACTGTCACGCTATATCTGCCAGAAGGTGAATCTCCGGATACCTACTATAAATATGGCCCAACGCCAGGCAATACCACAGACCACTGGTACGAGTTTATGTATGACAGTCAGACAGGCGCTCAGATAAATGAAAATGAGATTACCTTACACTTTGTGGATGGGCTAAGAGGAGATGATGACCTGACCCAAAACGGCACTGTCGAAGATGAAGGTGCTCCTGCATTTGCACAGTCCCTTTCCCCTGTTGTCTCTTCCTCGCAAACAGCAGGACAATCCTTCACGGTAGATATTCAAGCAGAGGACGTTACTGACCTATTTGGTGTCAGCTTTGAATTGACTTATGATACCACCTACATTGATGCCACGGCTGTCAGCTACGACAGTAATCTGCTCGGTTCTGACCTGGTGACGACGGAAAATATCGACGACGACAATGGCATCGTGGGAATAGGCGTTAGCCAAAAGAGTGGAGCGGGTGGCGTCAGTGACACAGGGATGGTTGCCCATGTAACTTTTACCTCTACTGCTCAAGGTGGGGGTTTCAGCGAATCCGTTACCTTTAACCTACAAACCCTCGACGCCATTGATAGTGCAGGCGCGTCAATTACAATGGAACTTGGAAATGCGTCCGTCACACTTGAAGGCAATAACACTCCCACCGCACTTGCCACTGACATCAGCGGCGCGCCTTCAGCTATGTATGCGGGAAAGAGTTTCACCACTTTGACCAGCAAATACAGCGATGCTGATGGGTATGCTGATTTGGACGACTTAAAGTTGACGCTGGACAACGGCAGTAATGACATAGTTTTGGTCGCTGCTGGAGGAGACACTGGAACAGGTTTAACAGCGACGATTGAAGGCAGCTCCGATTGGGTCAACAGTGCAACTTATGACAGGACATCCAGCGGCAATGACATTGATGTTACGTGGAATATCACGCTTGATTGGGATTGGACAGAGAGCACTCAGATAGATTTCATTGTCCGGGCCACCGATGTTCACAGTGCCTCCTCCACGCCTGACACCAAAGACGCTAATGTCAAATACGAAAACGATTTGACTTTCTCTGGAACTCTTGCAGCTTCGGGTAGCACACAAGGCAGCTTGAACAGCGGCGACTGGGTGAAAGGCGGGGAAACCATCACCTGGATAGGCTTGACCGTGGTTTATGAGGGTTCTGCTGTCGCGCCTTCCGAGAGCGATTTTAACATCAAGATAACCGATGATGATGACGGTAGTTGGACACAAACTGCTGGAACCAGTCTGAATCTGCAAACCACTGCTGATCCCGCTACCGACACCGGGGACATCCACAATATCGACATCATCAGCATTCCCACCGGCGGTTCTGATGTTTCCACTGAAACCTGGACGGTAAAGGTGGATGCTGATGCCCCTACCAATGCCGGGCTGAATACGCCTGTAAATGGTGCGACGGGAGTGTCCATAACTCCGACGCTCACAGTGCTGACTGCAACTGACTCGGATTCAGATTTGGCGGCTTCTCCCTACTACTTCGAGTTAGCGACAGATACCGGCTTCACACAGAATACGCAGAACAGCGGCTTCGTGGCAAATCCGCAGTGGAGTCCGACGCTATCTGGCGGGACGACATACTACTGGCGGGTCAAAACAAAGGACGCCGTCGGCAATGAAAGCGTTTTAGCTGGACATACCGCTGATACCAGCGGATATGGAAGTTTCACCACCACTCCTCCTCCAACCGTGACAGGCATCGAGCCTGCCTCTGGTTCTATTTATGGTAGTACGGACGTAACGATTACCGGCTCGAATTTCCAAAACAGCGCAACTGTAACGATTGGCGGAAATGACGCAACGAACGTTCAGTTTTCCAATTCAAACACACTGACAGCCACAACCCCGGCGGGTTCCGCTGGAACTGCCGATGTCGTTGTAACTAATCCTGATAATCAATCAGACACGCTCTCAGGAGGGTTTACATATTTAATGCCTGTCTGGCCAGGAGATACTGACAACGATGGTGATGTTGACCAAAACGATGTCACTCCACTTGGCGTTCATTGGGGGGAAACCGAAACAGTACGCACAAACGCAAGCATCCAATGGAACGAGCAACTTGCACAGGCTTGGACAACCGCTTCAACCACTTATGTGGATGCAAATGGCAACGGAACAATCAATCAAGGTGATGTGCTGCCGATTGGTTTCAATTTTGGGGAAACGCATACCGTTCCTCCAGCCGCTCCTACCCACATCATCATTGACGAAGGTACAACCTTACCGCCGCTTAGGGCAATAGCGCCATCCGTGATAAAGCCGGGCGAAAACTTCGCTGTCAAAATTCAGGTTGGAGACACAGATATGCCAGTTGATGGGTTATTTGGAATCGCTTTCAGGTTGCAGAACCAGCGTCCTCAGATGGTGCAGGCAGTCAAAGCCACCCCTGATTCACTGCTGGGAAATAACCTGGTTTTCTTCCAACACATCGACGAGGATGAAGGACACGTCTCAGTCGGGATGACGAAAAAGCGCGGACAGGAGCCAGTGCAGGGAAACGGAACTGTAGCGAATATAGGTTTTGTGGCAAGTGAGAAAGCTGAACTTGGGTCAAAAGTTACCCTCGCATTCACCGACGCTGCTGTCAATAATCCAACCTGCGAAAGGATATTGGTCAATGCCCAATCCACCGATTTCGTCATCGGCTATTTTGGGGATGTAACCTGCGATGCTAAAATAGATGCAAGTGACGCCCGTGAAGTTTTGCAGATGATGGTTTCGCGTTCATCGTCTTATGAGAAAGGTAGGTTAGCTGATGCCAGTGGGGATGGTATCGTATCGCCATTCGACGCTGCTTTAATCCTTCAGCGTTCCGAAGAGCTGCGGTCAAGTTTGCCAGCGGAAGTTGACGATACGGCGATTGTTCCTGAGTTGCTTTCCCAACCGCAGATGTCAATTCCCGCCGTTGATGGAAAAGTCGGGAAAAACATCAGCGTTCCTGTGGAAGTAGATGTGGCAGGACTGATGTTCGGGCAGATGAATATCACCTTTGATTCGAGGCTATTGAGAGTGCAGTCTGTAATTCAGGGTGAGATGATTCGGACGGGAGAGTTGGCACATCGTGTTGAGGACAACCAACTGCACATTGCCTTTGCCAACCTGAAAGCTGTTGAAGGAAAGGGAATCCTCTTTAATATCGACTTTGAGGTAACAAACTCGCCAGGCATGTCCAGCGATGCTTCATTTACGTTGACCTGGGGACAGTTGAACGATGTCGTATTGCCAGTCCAGTCTATGGGACGAATTCATCTATTGCCCTCTGAGACACGATTGTTACACAACTATCCGAATCCGTTCAATCCTGAAACCTGGATTCCATATCAACTTGCGACTGATGCGTCCGATATTTCGCTCGTCATCTACAACATCGGCGGTCAGATTGTACGAACGTTGCGGTTGGATTCTCGTCCTGCGGGAATGTATCTGAACAAGGAACGCGCTGCTCATTGGGATGGCAGAAATCAGCAAGGTGAACGAGTAGCAAGCGGTATTTACATCTACCATTTCCGTGCCAGTGATTATCAGGCAATCCGTAAAATGGTGATTTGGAAGTAATGTGAGTAAGTATCAATAAATTTGTGAATTTTTATGGCGTGCGAAAATTCAATCTTCGCCGAGACCAAATTTTCAAGGAAAAAATAGCTGTGAAAAACTTTTTCTCAATTTTTGCGATTCTAAGTATGATGTCTATGGTTGTTGGTATAGTTCACGCTGACTCAACAACCCTCTCTCCCGTTGTTTCTTCTCCGCAGTCCGCTGGCGAATCCTTCACCGTAGACATCCAAGCACAAAACGTTGCGAATTTATTCGGCGTCAGCTTTGAATTGAGCTATGATACTACTTATATTAATGCTACTTCTGTCAGCTACGACAGTAATCTGCTTGGTGCAAACTTGGTGATAGTGGACAATATCGACGATGGCATCGTGGGGATAGGCGTCAGCCGGAAGAGCGGAGCAGATGGCATCAATGGCACAGGGTTTGTCGCTCATGTAACTTTTACCTCCGATGCTCAAGACGAGTCGTTCAGCGAAACTGTCTCCTTTGCTATCCAAAACATCTATGCCGTTGATGATGCAGGCGCTTCAATCATAATGACCGAAGGGAGTGCGTCTATCACGCTCGAAGGTGCCGCAGGCGATGGTTCAGAAACCGGCATTACTTTTACTTTTGCTAACGGGCAGATAACAGGTACTACGCCTAAGTACTATGAGTTCGACGTGATGGCACAGGCTAATAAAAGCGACACCAAAATTGGCGACTGCCTGGTTTACATTAATTACAACACAGCAGGATTTGGGGCGTCGATAGTTGCCAGCAACAACATTACGGTGACAAAGGAAACTCTTATACAAGGTGAGGCTTATGGCTCTGCGCTCTATGAAATTCAAAATGTGGCAGACAATACTTCTTCAAGAGTTGCTATAACCATAGAATTCGTATTTGGTGCTCCTGCTGCGGGTAATGAACTGCCAACCACCCAAACCCAACTCCTTCACATTAAGATAGAGATTGCTAACCAGTCGCAGACTGCTGGGCTGAGTTTTCAGCAATCCTTGATGGATGGACAGCAGTCCGAATCGGACAACACAACCAAATACAACCCGGTAGTTACCAGTAATACAGACGAGAGCTCCCTGCCTGTTCAACTCTCTTCCTTCACCACGCTCTCATCCGACAAGGGTGTCTTAGTCTCATGGCGCACCGAGACGGAAGTAGGTAACGTTGGTTTTAGCATCTACCGTAGCGAAAAAAAAGACGGCAGCTACACCAAGATTGCTTCTGTCGGTGGCGCTGGAAATTCAGCAATGCCCATTGACTATCAATTTGTCGATAAAGAAGTTAAAATAGGTAAAACATATTTCTATTATATTGAGGACATCGACATCGTAGGTGAGAGAACCAAATCCGAAATTATCAAGATAGTCGTATCATCTGTCCCAAAAGAGGTAGTACCGCCCGTCAAGCTTGTGCGGCCGATTCCAAAGGAATTCCGGTTGTTGCAAAACTACCCAAATCCGTTTAATCCCGAAACTTGGATACCCTATCAGTTGGCGTTTGACGCACAGGTGATAATGCGTATTTACAACGCGCGCGGTAACCTTGTTCGGATTACGAATTTGGGTAAAAGAGCAGCGGGAGTGTACATTTCTAAACACAATGCCGCCTATTGGGATGGCAAAGACAATACAGGAGAGCATGTTTCGAGCGGAGTGTATTTCTATCAGTTAGAAGCAGGCAAATTTTCTGCCACGCGAAAGATGATAATCATCAAGTAGCAAGGAAAAAACACTTAAAGCGGATGAGCAGATAAGTCGCCGACTTGGAAGGGGACTAAATCCCCTTCCAATTTCTTTCTCGTTTTCTCGTTTTCGTTTTTTTCACGTTTATCCTTCACTTCCCATCATCTCTTTTAAGACGGCAACAATACCTTCAACGGCAGCATCTATCATAGCCTTGCCTTTTTCTGCCGTAGCCAGTTTTGCGTCCTCGTCTGTGATGTTATCCTTGCGTACCCGGTGCGGGAATGCAGCGAGCGCGATTGATGTCTCGAATTCCTGCGCGTGTGCGGGATAGCGTCCAGATTCCATGTATTTTAACGCGACTTCTTTGGGAATCAAATCCCAATAGGAACAGAATCGGATATCTGCTTCCAGTTCCTCTCCAAAACTGCTGACGTGTTCGTTAATTGCGCCTATGTTTCCCGCATGCCCGTTGACTATCAAGATTTTCGATATTCCCCCGCGTTTCAGGCTGTCGCAGACATCATGGACAACCTCCTTGAGCAATTCCCCCCGAACGGTCAACGTGCCGATGTGTGCCATCCAGTGTTCGGACATTCCAATCGCCACAGGCGTTGAAATAATCACGCTGGGATAGAGTTTCTCAGCGGCGGGTTTGGAAACGCACAACGCGCTTGCCATATCATGTATCATCGCTAAATGCTCAAGATGTTGTTCGGTGCTTCCAATTGGCACGATAGCGGCTTTGATTTGCCCGCTTTCTACCTTTTCCCTAAATTCCACCCTGGTTAATTCCCAAAGAAATACTTGTTTAGATTCCATCGTTTGTTCCTCCATCATCAACGTAAAATTAACACTACTCACTGTATATTGACCACCAATTATATCACCCCCGTCGGATGGTAGCAAGAATAAAATGCAAAGTTTGACTTGCATTTTTTTAGACTCAATGCCTCGTTCCGCTACCAGAGCGAAGATGATTGAATAATTCCTTGACATAAAGTTGATAGAATGATAACATACGCATCAGTTGATTTAGAAAATTGACGTGGAAGCACTAACATTGCAAGGAGAAATGACCAATGCAACCAAAAATAATTCCTGAACCAAAATATTTACAGCTTTCCGATGGGGCATTCAAGTTCGATACGGACACGGTAATTATCCTGTCTGCAAAAGGACAGCCTGACGAATACGCTTTGGCACAACAACTGAAGCAAAAACTTGCCAAATTTGTCGGAATTGAAGTCGTCATTGAAAAACACTTTTCGCCTTACGAGATAGAAAACAAAGTATTCTTGTTGGTTCCCCACAGGGACGGCGAGATATTCAGTCCACAGACGCTAACATATCCAGAAGATATAAGCGAACTTGGTGAGCAAGGATATTTTCTGAAGGTTTCGCCGGAGAACATTGTCATCGCTTCGCCCGGTCGCGATGGGTTGTTTTACGGCGTTCAGACTTTAGCCCAAATCGCCTCATGTAGCGGCGTGGCTCTGTCCCGCCAGGAGAACGCAACAATCCCCGCCCTTGAAATACGGGATTTTCCAGACGTGTTGTATCGCGGGATTATACATGATTCCTGTCGCGGGAAGGTGGCCAAAGTAGATACGCTCAAGGAGATAGCGAACGTACTCAGTTTCTACAAAATGAACATGATGTCGCTGCACATCGAACACACCTACGTTTTCAAAAAACACCCGCTCATAGGCAGGGGATGCGGTTCGCTTTCCTGCGAGGACATCATGGAATTAGACGAACACTGCCGAAAGGTGAACATAGATTTGGTCCCGACGTTGCAATCCTTCGGTCACTTTGCGCACATCCTTTCCCTCCCCGAATACCAGCATTTGGCAGAATCCGACATGGGCTGGACGCTCAATCCCATGAAAGACGAAACCTACGAACTGTTGGGCGATATGTACTCCGAGTTTCTGCCCGCCTTCACGTCGAAATTTTTCAACATTTGCAGTGACGAGACTTATGACTTAGGAAAGGGGGCGAGCAAGGAGTTGGCTGATGAGATAGGCGTCGGCAGGGTTTATCTCAATCACATCTTGCGCGTTCACGATATCGCCAAAAAATACGGCAGGACGATGATGATGTGGGGGGACATAATACTCCAACACCCTGAGTTGATAAAGGACATCCCAAAGGACATAATCATGTTGAATTGGGGGTACGAGGCAGGACACAATTACGCTACCACAAAGCAGTTTGCTGAGACTGGGCTGAAGCAGTTTATCTGTCCGGGCACTTCGTCGTGGAACGTGCTATTCCCGCGCATCAACAACTCGAATACGAACATAAGAAGTTTTGTTAAAAGCGGCGTAGAGGTTGGCGCAGAGGGAATGTTTAACACAGACTGGGGCGACAACGGACATTACAACTTGCTGGGACATAGCTGGTATGGGTTTATCTACTCCGCCGAACAATCTTGGTCATCAGAAAAGGTAACGGATGAAAAATTCGACCAGAAATTCTCTCACCTGTTCTTCGGTGACGAGTCTGGTAAGATGTCAGCGTCCATCAGAAAATTGGGAGAATCCAGCCAATGCCACGATTTCCCCGCCCACAACCACTCCCCACAATTCTACGCAATGTACGAGGATATGCTGACGGGCGAAAGGACGCATCGTTTGAAAACCGAAAACGTTCGGAAAATGGGCGACTTGGCAAAGGATGCGCTCGAAATTCTCGAATCCTACAAACCAATTGACCCGGAAAGAAAACTGACCGCGCGAGAAATAGCATTCGCCGCCAAACAGATAATTTACACGTCCAAAAAGGTACTCCTGTCTCATCAACTGAAAGAGTGGATGGACAAAGTAGAATCAAAAGCGGTTGATAAAGATGAAATCGCCAAAAAGATTCCAGAATTTCAGGTGCAGATAAAAAGCCTGAAAGATGAGCTTGCCCCGATAGTCAGCGAGTTTGAAGAACTCTGGCTGACCAGAAGTCGAAGGGAAGGCATTGAGCAAAACCTAAATCGGTACGAGGAACTGAAAAAGCATTACGATAGTTTGTTAGAACGTTTGGAATGTTAGAAACCGAGTTTTTTTCGGAAAAACTCGGTTTCTGCAACGATTAATTGTGTCCCCCAAAATTAGATTTTCAAAAATAAACCTAACGTTTTGGGTAACGTTGGGTAGCAGATGGGTAGCCGTGGGTAGCAGCAGTCCCTGACTGCGAACTGACTTTGGCTGACTACTGATGACTGCCACCGCATCGGTACTAGACCAATGCTACCCGGAACATAAACTTTAATACTGAAAACTACCTAAGCGAGAAAGGCAAAAATGGAATTAGACCAATTTATGAAAGAACTCGTCGTTGATTTTATTGTGTATGTTATAGAATTGTTCTTTCCACGCTTGGCGCGTCGATTAGACTTTGCCAAGAAAAAAGATTTAAACAAACAGTTTTACACCGCCTCTCCCGAGGGCGCGGAGCGATTTGCTGACGTGTTACTTGAAGTGGAGGTTAAAGCCTCTCCCCTGGAAGTTGTCTTGATTCATATCGAATCACAACAGCAGAAACGATTTGATTTTCCAGCGCGTATGTTGGGATATCACTGTCTCATTTACGCCAGAGAAATCGAAGGAGAGCGTAAGGACTCCTTTTCCTTATCGGAGTTTACGGACTGGCAAAAGAAAAAACGTATCTTGTCCTTTGTCTTCTGTAATTACCCGATTAGGGATGGTATCACTCGAGAGGAATGCAAGGTTGGTTTGCCAGAAAGCCACTTGATTTGCCGATATACGTGTATCGGGCTTCCATCGTTATCAGCAAGGGAGTATTTGCAAAAGGATAATCCTGTTGTATGTGCGCTGGCGGTTTTCATGACTCCTGACGACTTGTCACAACCCGAGCTCAAAGTGGAATGTTACCGCAAGCTTTTAGACTACCTTTCCACCTTAACGCGTCGGCAAATCAATCTGGTTGTGTATGCTGTTGAAACTTATTTGTCTTTAACTGATGAGGAAGAACAGGTTTATGAACGAATGATTCGTGAAATCTATCCGGAGGTGAATGAAATGATTACCAATCCGTTAATCGAACGAGGACGACAACAAGGAATACAACAAGGAATACAACAGGGAATACAGCAGGGAACACAACAAGGAATACAGCAAGGGATACAGCAAGGAAAACAGTTGATACTCATCCAACAGTTGAGCGCAAAATTTGGCACCCTTCCCGCATCTGTGGAAGAAAGGCTCAGAGCAATTACCAGTGAGCAAGAGCTTGACCAACTCAGCCTGCGGATTTTGACGGCGGATAGCCTTGACGAAATGGGACTCAATGGACAGGTTAAACCGTGAATTTTAACTGTGATAGAACGTCTGGAATAAGATGGATTGGAGGATGGACATGATGAAGGCAAGTGAAATAGGAAACGTATGCGCCCATAAATACAGCGTCTCTCCGGGACATCCGCATTATTCGCCACGTTCTCAATTTCTTGGGCGTTTGGGTGGAACATGGCGCGAAATTGGCGTACAGATAGGTGAAAAAGCCGGAGATTTAGTTCGCTGGGTGTCGGATGTCTGGTGGAAGGAACACGTTGAAAAGTGGGGATATGAGGAAACTATGAATGGAATGCGGCTCTACGAAGCGCAGATTGTCGCATTGAATCCGAACTTGATAGAATTCATGGAGGGGATAGCAGAAGGAGCAGCCAATGAACTGGATAAGTCTCCGTATGCGCAGGCAAGCTCGCATTACGAAAAAATACTGAACACTAACATCTTCGACGCCTGGGCGTGGCGTCACCCCACCGATGACAAAATCCCCTGGAAAAAGGATTCTTCGTCTGCTGTGGGATGTAGCACTTTTGTAACGATTGGAGATGGGCCAAACAAACACGGTGAAGCTATCGCTGCGCATAACCGCCACTGTCCCTTCAATCCCAAGTGCTACCAAATCGTCTACATCGGCATGCCAAACGACGGTAACGCTTTTTGGGTTCTGACCAATGGTGCTGAAGCCGCCGCATGTCAGGTTGTAAACGACAAGGGCGTATCTTTGATACTCAACGCCGGCGGAAACCAATCGGAAAAATACCACGCCAACGATTTCGGTGTTTCCTGGTTTCTGTTGTTCCTCCACGT
>CAZRLY010000066.1:3926-21965 GCA_964601015.1 uncultured bacterium | reverse complement strand
AGGTCAACAGGGACAGCAAGTTCGGGGGCAATGAAAAGTGGTAACTCAGGCAATGTGTCAGATACCTTCAGCGCATGAGTCCAGCAATCAACTGCTGGCACTTCCTCCTCTTCAAAAATGGAAGTCTGGCGATAGGCCGTACAATATAGCGGATTATTCTGAGCCTCTTTTAAGTAACCTTCTGTTGCTTCCAATGCGAGAAGAAGGTGATTGTGAAGATTAAAGAAAGAAACGGACAAGATGTCTATGATGATGAGGGAAATACCTTCTGAGAGCAGGTTGCTGCATTTTGCAACAAACTTGTCTCTTGATTTTGGTCTATCTTTGTTTCTCGGACTCACAATCTCTATCACACCAACTGTCCTTTCTTCCCCGCGCTCAATGTACTTGACAAACACCTCCAATTCAGTTGGAAATGTTGTTTTAACCCCCAGTGATGAAGCAGGAGGAGGTTGATATGATGCAAATTGTTCTCTCTCTTCTACGGTTAGCAATTCATCAGTTCTTACATCAACCTCTCTTACTCCAATTTTGGCGTGTGGTAAGGCTACAAATCTCTGTGGCAATATCTCATTCAGTTCGTCAGCAATATGTACCATCCAGGAGCTATGAAAGGCATCGAAATTAGCCTTGAGTTTTTTGCTTGAGTGGTCAAGTATTGGCATTGTAGACACTCCATAGAATATATTATCAGTGAAAAGTAGGCACCGACGGCGTCGGTGCCTATGTGCGTATTCAAGGGACTTTACATTTCAGGATTGATGCAAAGGCTCAACTACGACTGCCGAAACCAAATCTTAATCGGCGCGCCTTGAAAGCCGAAAGTATCACGAAATCTGTTTATCAGATACGTTTCATAGCTTGGGTTAATTCCTTTTGGATGGTTGGTGAAGATGATGAGCGTTGGCGGTTGGATTGCAACCTGCGTAATGTATTTTAGCGAGGGACGCTTGTTTCTGACAATTGGAGGTTGGTGGGCAGCGACTGCACTCCTTAAAGCGAGGTTCAATTGATGGGTGGGAATACGCATTGAGTATTCGCGGTGTATTGCGAGGCTTAGAGTCGGAAGTTGCATAACCCGCTGTAAAGTTTTTGACGACACAAACAACACCGGAGCGAAGTTGATAATCGACAGTTGTCTCTGT
The DNA here is from genome assembly GCA_964601015.1 of uncultured bacterium. GTDB lineage: Bacteria > Poribacteria > WGA-4E > DTYX01 > CAZRLY01 > CAZRLY01. The sequence goes on along the minus strand of CAZRLY010000066.1, from coordinate 20,820 downwards.
AATTCTCTCATATAACTGTCATGCGTTTGATTGTCTTTTTCAACCAAATCCCACTTAGTAGCGGCTAAAATACAAGCCTTGCCGGTGTTGAAAATAAATTTTGCTATCGCTTTATCCTGTTGAGCGACTTCCCTTGTGGTGTCAAGTACCAGCCACGCGATGTCACTCTTGCGAATGCTATTCTGAGCGCGGCTTACGCTGTATTTTTCCAGTTTATCCTTTACTTTCGCTTTGCGTCTCATGCCCGCCGTATCGACCAGTTCAAAATTTACACCATCTTTGATAAAACTTATGTTTATCGCGTCTCTGGTAGTACCCGGTTCAGGCGCGACAATAACCCGTTCTTCTCCAAGTATGGCGTTTATCAGCGACGATTTGCCAGCGTTCGGACGCCCTACCACTGCTATCTTCAGGCTGTTCGGCTCTGTTGTTTCTTCATATACTTTCTCTTCGATAGCGAAGGCGACTTCGTCCATCAAATCTCCGATTCCAGCATCGTGTATGGCTGACACCGGCATCGGTGTCCCCAATCCGAATTGATAAAACTCAGCGGCATCGTAATCTCGTTCCAGATTGTCTGATTTATTAGCTACCAAAAATATCGGCTTCTCCGTTTTTCGCAACAGGTCCGCTATCATCGCGTCCTGCGGCATAATGCCGTCGACTACATCCACCACAAACAGAATTACCTGCGCTTCATCTATAGCTGTTTGTACCTGCAGTTGTACCATCTTCGTCAAATCGTCATCTGGTTCTACCTCCATACCGCCTGTGTCGACGATTGTGAAGGTTTTATCATCCCACTCGACATCGGCGTACAACCTGTCCCTTGTAACACCGGGAGTGTCGTGGACTACGGCAATCCTCTTTCCAATGATGCGATTGAATAACGACGATTTGCCTACATTTGGTCTGCCGACTATGGCGACTATCGGTTTATCCATTTTTTACCACCTCCATTCATGAACATCAATGTCCTCAATCAAATGACAGCTTTTAATTCACGCGACACGGTGACGACGGATTTTATTATAACAACTATTGGGATTGCTAAAATCACTCCCCAGAATCCAAGGACTGCCGCACCGATGAGTACGCTAAACGTGATAACCAATGGGTCAACATCAACTGCCTTACTCATAACCCTTGGTGAAATAAGGGAGTTATCTAAGGCCTGAATCAGAAAGATTGCACCGAGTAACATTAACCCTCTAAACAAAAATCCAGGGGGCCAAATTTCGAGGAAACTGTATTGTCCTGCGGCGAATCCTGTCAGAAGGGCAAGAAATGCAAAGCCTCCGCCGATAAGTGGCCCGAAAGTGGGAATGGCATTGCAGATACCTGCAAGGATGCCCACTACCATGAAAAACGGCACACCGATAATCCCGTAAACAACCACTGAAATAATGCCGATGATGAATATGACCAAAAATTGTCCACGGAGAAAAGAGCGCATGTTGTTGTCAATCTCACTGGCATATCTTATCATTATGGTTCGCTGTTTTTCTGGAAACAGATTTTTAAGCTGTTCCATGTATTCGCCAAAAGATTTTGCAGCGTAGATAAATACCATCATCGTAAGAAAAGCTGTGCCGATGAATCCTATACTCCCGACCAAAAATTGCGATATTCGCGTTAAGGTGATGCCGACAATTTCCGCTGTTTTTTGCGCCAGCGTAGTGATTTCGTCTTTTATATACCTTTTCGCTTTATTAACTAATTCTTCTATAAATGGGCTTTCAGTTTCCTCTAACTTATCAAGCAACCCGGGTTTCCCTTCGTCAATTCTCGTCCACTTAGTTCCAGCGTCAACGCTTTTGTAGATGCCCTTGGCGCTGCCGGCGTAAAGCATAGTTGGCATTTTGGGATGTAGCGACAATGTTCGAATAGTATCTTTGGGGAAACTTCCCTCTTTGGAGATGTTTACCCACATAACACCGTTATCTTCGCTTTTGTAAATATTTTGGGCGCTGGCGGCATAAAAGACAGTTGGCGTTTCTGCGGGGAAAAGCAACGCTCGAATCTCTTTTCCCTGCATTTCTTCCGATATTACTTCTGCCCATGTATCACCGTCATCTTCGCTTTTATAGATACCTTTGCTGGTTCCTGCGTAGATAACGTTTGGCGCTTCAGGATGCATTGATAGGGCATTGACGGATACTCCCATCTTGCTAATTTCTGCCCAACCCTTTCCAACAGCCTCAGATTTGTAGATGTTTCCTTTGTCGTTGCTTGCATAAATTGCGTTTGTTGATAAAAGTAATGTTTGAATATTTTCTTCGCCCAAAGCTTCATCCTCTATTTGCGTCCATCTGACACCAAAATCCTCGCTTTTGTAGAGCCCTTTGTTAGTGCCGGCGAAGAGGGTGTTTGGGGTTGCAGGAGATGAGGCTAATGCGTGGATTGATAGGGTAGTCTCCTGCCCTATTTTGCTAATTCTTGTCCATGTGGTTCCGGAATCAGTGCTTTTATGTATCCCATTGTAAGTACCTGCAATGAGAACGCTGGGCTCTTCTGGCTGGAAAAGTAGTGATTGGATGGGTATTTGTGTGCCGACGACAAATGGCACAAGCGTGTCATTGTAGAAATCTTGGATGCCTGCGCGCATTTCTGAAGCTTGGTCGATAATTTGCGGAATCATGTATAAAGCGAGGATGGCTACGATGCAAATAACAATAACCCCCGTCAACACCCTTGCCCAACCTTTGGATAATTGCAGCCGTTTCCCCTTAGGCAGCGGAATATCCTGCATTGATTCTATAAAAAAGTGAAAGAGGTAGGCGAAACCAAATCCCAACAAGAATGGCATCAGGATACTGAGAAACTTTATGAATATCCATGTTATAATCAGGGCAATGATGCCGTAAATGGCATCTTTCACCTGATGAATCCGGCGTAGCTTGAGCAGAAGAACTACCAATGCCACAGGGACTATTGTATGCAGCAACAAAATGTTTCCGCCATCGGCGGTTTTGTAATTCGGCCCTTTGTAGTAAGCGTATCCAAGCCAGGCAGCAGCCATTATGACTACGAGAATTGCTATAACAACGCTTGCGTTTTTTGTAGATTCAGTGTTGTTTGACATTTTTGTTCTCCAGTTATTCTTTATAACTTGATTACATCAACTTTGACGCCCAGTTCCTTCAACTGTTCCTCTGGCACTTGAGAGGGTGCGCCCGTTACCAGACAGGTACCCTTTTGAGTCTTTGGGAAGGCTATCACTTCCCGTATAGAATTATCTTTTGTCAGCAACATCACCAAGCGGTCAAATCCCACTGCGATTCCTGCATGTGGTGGGGTGCCGTATTGTAGAGCGTTGATGAAGAATCCGAACCGACTTTCAATCTCTTCAGATGTTAATTTGAGCAGTTCAAAAACCTTTTGTTGAATATCCCATTGATGGATTCTGACACTGCCACTGGCTACTTCGTTTCCGTTGAGGACTAAGTCGTAAGATTGGGAACGCACCTTCAATGGGTTCTCATCTAACAGGGATAAATCTTCATAATTTGGTGCTGTGAAGGGGTGGTGTTCTGAGTCGAAGCGATTTTCTTCCTCGTTCCACGTAAATAGTGGGAAATCCGTAATCCACAGGAAATCATACCGCTCTTCGTCTATCAAGCCGAGTTCGTTACCGAGTTTCAGCCTGAGTTGCGCCAGGGATTCGGCGACGATTCCGGGTTTATCGGCTACGAAGAACATTATGTCACCGGCTTTCGCTTCCATTTTTGCGGCAATCTTTTTCAGTGTCTCTTCTGTGAAAAATTTTGCAATCACGGATTCAAACCCGGATTCAGTAACTCTTATCCAGGCTAAACCCTTGGCTTTGTAGGTACCCACAAATGCGGGCAAATCCTCATCAAGGACTTTCCTTGAAAAAAAGCTGTTTTCCGGAGCGACAATACCTTTTACTTGTCCTCCGCTTGCTACGACATTTTTGAATACCCTGAAATCAGAATCAATAACTATCTCGGAAACGTCGCTCAATTCCATGAAAGGCCGCTTCGCCTCTCCACTTCGTTCCGAGCCAAAACGGGTATCGGGTTTGTCGATTCCGTAGCGGTCAAGCGCTTCAGCGTAGGTCAAACGCGGTAAAGGCAGGTTAATCTCAATACCTACCGTCTCCTGAAAAATCTGCTGCATCAGTCCCTCTGTCATTTCAAAAATATCGTCTTGCGTTACAAAGGACATTTCAGCGTCTATCTGAGTAAATTCTGGCTGCCTGTCCGCCCGCAAATCTTCATCTCGGTAACATTTTACAATCTGAAAATATCTGTCAGTCCCACTCATCATCAGCAGTTGTTTAAATTGCTGCGGGGATTGCGGCATAGCGTAAAAACTCCCCTCGTGTAATCTGCTTGGAACCAAAAAATCTCTCGCGCCTTCTGGAGTGCTGTTTGCCAATACGGGTGTCTCAATCTCTAAAAATCCGCGCTCGTCCATGTACTTTCGGGTTGCCATCGCCGCCTTGTGTCTGGTTCGGAGATTGTACTGCATCTTAGGGCGTCTCAGGTCAAGATATCTGTACTTTAACCTGAGTTCTTCCGTGACATCAATATTGTCCTCAACTAAGAATGGCGGTGTCTCAGCGGTATTCAACATCTCCAATTGCTCAACCATTAAATCAATCTCACCTGTGGGCAGATTAGGGTTCACTGTGCCTTCCGGACGCGGAACAACTTTCCCCTTGACAGCAAGAACGAATTCGTTGCGAATCCTCTGAGCTTCTGCGTGGATGTTAGCATTCACCTCAGGATTGAAAACCACCTGAGTAATGCCCGTCCTATCGCGCACATCCACAAAAATCACCCCTCCGTGGTCGCGATGGCGTTGTACCCAACCCATCAAAACAGCTTCTTTTCCAACATCGTGTAAACGTAATTCTCCACAATAGTGCGTTCGTTTTAATTCAGTCATGCTTATTGTCTCCTTAAAATGGCTAATGGGCAAAAGAGAAACTCCAGAAAGCCGGACAAAAATAGAGATTCTCCCTTGAACGGCCAAGCTCTCCGGGCAACCACACGGGGTTGCACCTACGCTTTTTGCCCCTTAGCCACTTACATCTTTTCTCCGAAAACTTGCGCGCTGAATATATAAATTTCCGTTTTGTTATCCTTCCAAACGTCTTTCGGCAAGCCAGCCTTTTGGCAGGTATGTTCGAGGAATTGTTCTTTATTCCAGTTGTAATCAGTCGCTACCTGTGGCAGGAGTAATCCAGAATTTCTACCACGTTTCATGTACAGCCCATGTTTTCCTACCTCAATTTCGTCAGTGTTATCAATCTGTTTAAGAGGAGAGAGCGCGGAGATTTCTATATCAATCTCCTCCATTTCGGCAAGCGTAACTGGCGAAAAGCGCGGGTCAAACGTTGCCGCCGATACTGCCATTTCTGCAACCGTTTGGTGTAGAGGCTTGTACGGCAACACATATCCTATGCAGCCCCTCAATTGTTCGTGCTTGTGAAGGGTAACAAAAGCACCTCTTTTTTGTAAAAGGTTTTCGTCTTCTATTTTGAACTCCGGTGGTTTTTGTCTCTTCAGATGATTCGTGATAGAAGTTCGAGCAATTTTTAAAAGTAAGGACTGGGATTCAACGCTTATATCTGTTTTACTCATGTTCATCACCTCTGAGCTGGGATGGATGGAAGGATGGAAGCCCCCATCCTTCCAAAGTAGAGAGGCTAACTATTTTTCAGAAGGTTCCTCTTCTGCGTCGTTAGCTTGTGGTTGCTGTTCCTGCTGTTCAGGTTCTGGGGTTGGAGGCGGCGCGCTTGACATGCGCACATAACTCATTCGCAGATTGTAAAGTATGTTGTCCAGAAAGTTTTTCTCAGGCGCTGTCAAGTTACCTTTGGTTTTCTCCTGAAGCATCTCAATGGTATCAATATGGTGTTTGGCTATTTCCAGGCTAACAATTGGCGCGCCTGTTTCGGGGTTCCGAAAGCTTCCTAAATAGCCAAAAGCGGCGCCGGCTAAGTCGTTCACAAAATTAGTAAAGTTGACGGGAGGCAACTCAATTTTTTGTTCAGGTGTATCCTCCTGTTTTACCTCTTGGGCTTCATCTTGCTTTGTTTCTTCTGTCTCTTCCTGTTTTGTTTCTTTATTTTCCTCGGTCATTTATTTTCATCACCTCTTATCTGTTTTTTAGAAATTCTGTATTAGTCAAGGACATGTAAAATTCAAAAGATTGCCCTCTGCGTTCCTCTGTGTACTCTGCGCCTCCGCGGTGAATATAAGTAAGTTCTAATTAAGTTTTTCCACTTGTAATGGTTCAATAGTTCCATTTTTAAACCTATTCATCGCTATGTGAAAAATGGAAGCCCTTTTTTAGAATTCACTTATGAGAGGGGTTTGATATGTTGTTGACCATTACAGTTTTTTAGAAATTCTCACCCGGCGGACACTTTTCTCATCCGCGTTCAGTATCGTGATTTTTAGTTCATTTGTTTCAACGGATTCTCCCTGTTTGGGAATTTTTTCCATCAGGGAGATGACATATCCGGCAACAGTTTCATAAGTTCCGACAGGGATAGACGTACCACAACTGTGATTTAGTTCAAGTATCTCCGCTCTGCCGTCGCACTCAATAACTTTATCGCTAATTGGATGGATGTATTCTTCTTCGTCCCTATCCTTTTCGTCGCGAATTTCTCCCACAATCTCCTCTACCAAATCCTCAATGGTAACCAACCCGATAACCCCGCCATATTCGTCAACTACAAAAGCCATAGAATTGCGGCTGCGCTGAAGTTCCCGTAGCAGTGTTTCCACGCGTTTAGATTCGGGTTCGTAGCTTACATCTCGTCTGATGAAAGGGGATATATCTAAACCCTCTGTATAAACGGGGGGTTCAGCATAGAGCACATCAAGTATGTTGACCAGTCCGATTATGTTGTAAATCCGGCCTTCATAAACAGGGATGCGCGAAAAGCCTGTTTCAGCGACTTTCTTGTAGAAATCATCAATTGTGGTGTCCTTCGGCACAGCGACAATATCTACCAGCGGCACCATCACCTTCTCAATAGTTCTGGTTTCCAAATCTAACACGCTGTGAATCATTCGGACTTGTTCCTCCTCTATAGCGCCCTCTTCCTCGCCCATCATAGACAGGAGTTTGAGTTCTTCTCGCATGACGCGCGAGCTTTCCTTGCTATCCTCCCCGCCCGCAATCTTGACAGCGAAATTGGTAATCTTTGTGACAAGCATTACGATAGGGTATAGTAAGATAGCGGAAATCCGTAATGCAGGCGCGCAACGCAACGCGAGCGCATCAGCTTTGGCGCGGAAAGTCGTCTTGGGGAGAATTTCGCAGAATATCAGGATGAGCAGCGTCATCAGGATAGTATTCACCAAACTCTGTAAACTTTCTTTACCAGGAAGGACATACTTTGTCAGTTTAAGCCCCGCTGTCCCTGCCGCAGTTGACATCAAGTTCGTGCCTACCAGTAACATTCCCAACATTTTGTCTGGCGCATCCACCAATTTTTTGATAATAATGGCTCGTTTATCACCTCCTTCCACTAAAATTTCTATCCGCGCTTTATTGGCTGAAACCACCGCTGTTTCAGAACCGGCATAGAAAGCTCTCAGAATGAGCGACAAAGTGAGCAAACACGAAAAAGCTGATATTGGAAGCCAGTTTCCCTGAGGTACGCTGTTCCCTCCCGATGCTGAGATGGAAACTACGCAAAATAAGAGAAGAAAGATGAGAGGCAATTTCGAGGCATTAGCTTGCCCTTCTTTTGTTGTCTCCTTGCGTCTGATTATCACCCGGTCAATTCGTGTGCCGTCCATCTGGAGGACTTCAAATTCGATGTTATTCTCATCTGTTATTCTATCCTCCTCACTCGGAATAAAGCCAAAGAGACTGGCAACATACCCACCAAGCGTATCCACCTGAGATTCATCGAGTTTTAGTTTCAGCCGCTTGTTGACGCTTCGCAAACTCACAAGTCCGGGGATAATAAGAGCATCTGGCTCATTTGGGGGGCGGGTGATTGTACGCCCATCCACAACATCGTATTCGTCGATAATCTCACCAACCACCTCTTCAACAATATCCTCCACAGTAATTAGCCCTGATACCCCGCCATATTCATCGTGTAGGACTGCCAGTTGGTGTTTTTCTTCCGTCATTTCCAGCATCAACGTGCTGATTTTTTTGGTTTCAAGCACAAAAACGGGTTCCCTGACAAGTGTGTTTTCATTGTTAGGGTTTAATTCATCAAGGATTGTACGTTTTGCGAGGAAATCATCAATGGTAAGTTGTTCAATATTGATGTTGCCGAGTTCTTCTATCACCAAACTTCGCCAGCGCGGTAAATCTTTGACGTAAAAGATGCCGCAGATAGTGTCAATATCTTTTCGGTAGACAGGAAGCCTTGAATGTCCTACCTCTCTGGTTTTATTAAACGCTCCTTGAATCGTCATTGATACTTCCACGCAAACCATTTCCGTCCGCGGTACCATAGCCTCCTTTGCCTCAATATCGTGGAGTTCAAAAATATTGCGAATTATCTCACCTTCCTGCTCGTCAAGAGCGCCTTCCGCTTCAGTCGCTTTTACTATCGCTCTTAGCTCGTCGCTGGTTATGGGACGTCCATCAACGACACTGCTTACGCCAAAAAGAGGAAGCAGCATATCCGTCAACCACCGCAGGATTTTCCTGAAGGGAAAAATTAGTTTGGAGAAGAACCATAGCAGGGGTGCCACTACCATCGAAAATTTCTCAGAGTGTTTGATAGCGTAAGTCTTTGGGGTAATCTCCCCAAATATCAACAGAATGAGTGTTTGAACTAAAATTGCCACCAAAGAAGCAATAACAACGCTTTCACCCTTAAAAAGCTGGTCAAAGATAAGCGAACCGGTGATGCTCACAAATGCCATATTCACAAGGGTATTGCCAAATAGAACCGTAATGAACAACCTGCGCGGTTCATCTAAAAATTTGACAATAGCCACGCAACTCTTCTTTTTGACCTTTCGCATCCTCTGGATTTGCGCCTTGGTGAGAGCAGACAAAGCTGTCTCCGAACCAGAAAAGAATGACGAACACATCATTAACAGCCCCAACCCGAAAAGGTGGAGCAATATACTTATATTAACATCCATAAATATCGTAAACTCTGACGCAACCCCCTTCTTGAGCGCTAACGAAGTGAGAGGGTAAATGGATTGAAGATTGAAAAGACAAAGGTTTTTACAATCTTCATTTTTCAATAAACAATAGTCAATTCCCTGACGTCACCCGTATTTGATATTTTAGCATACTTATTTTAGCATACTTAGCTCAAAACGGCAAGGAAAAATTGCAAAATCATAAAACCCATTGTCAATATTGAGTTGTTATGATAAAATTGGAGTTACCATGGACTCAAAAAATAAATTGCGTGGCATCGAAACCGTTAAGGGTGTTAAAGGCACTTACGCGAGGGCTTTATATCGTTCGATGGGTGCCATTGATTCGGATTTTACCAAACCTCTCATCGCTATCGCTAATTCATGGAGTGAAGCAACCCCAGGACACTATCACTTGAGGGAAATGTCACAGCACATCAAAAATGCTATTTGGAGTGCCAACGCGCGTCCGATAGAGTTTAATACAATTGCTGCGTGCGACGGCATTGCTCAGGGTAGGGGGATGCACTACATTTTGCCGATGCGCGATGTTATAGCGGCATCGGTGGAGTTGGTGTTGCAAGCGCATAGCTTTGATGGCGTCGTCATGATAGCTTCGTGCGATAAGATTATCCCAGGCATGTTACAAGCGGCTGTCAGGTGTAATATTCCGACCATTTTTTTTACAGGCGGAACGATGCTTCCTTACAAGGATGATGATAAAACTTATGTCGCTTGCGATGTCAAAGAGGCTATTGGGCGATACAATGCGGGTGAAATTGATGAGGAGGAACTGACAAAGATAGAGTCAAGCATCTGCGCCAGCGTGGGCGCATGTAGCATGATGGGGACGGCGAACACGATGGCTTGTATCGTCGAGGCATTGGGGTTATCGCTGCCTGGTTGTTCTACGATGTTAGCGGTAGATGCGTCCCGCGTTCATCTTGCAAGGGAAACGGGGGAACGAATTGTGCATTTGGTCGAAGAGGGACTGACTGCCAATCGCATCGTAACAGAAAAATCGCTGGAAAATGCAGTGCGCGTAACTTTAGCGTTGGGCGGTTCATCGAACGCGATTTTGCATCTCCCCGCGGTAGCTTATGATGCAAAGGTTAAATTGACTCCTGATGATGTTGATATGTTGTCCCGTCAAACGCCACTGTTAGCAAAATTCAAGCCCGCCTCTGAATTCAGCGTTCTTGATTTCCACGAAGCCGGCGGCGTATTAGCGCTTATGAAAGAGTTAGAAAGTCTGCTAAACCTTGATGTACCAACGGTGACAGGGGACACATTGCGTGAAAACTTAGCGAAAGCGCGAGTATCTCGTCCAGAAGTCATCCGTTCGCTTTCCAATCCGATAGCGTCCCAGGGCGGCATCGCTGTGTTATATGGTAACCTTGCCCCAAAGGGCGCTGTTGTCAAACAAAGCGCTGTCAATCCTGCAATGCTGGTACATTCGGGAAGGGCAAAAGTTTTTGACTCAGAGGAGGAAGTACGCGACCTTTTGAGTGCGAAACAGGTTAAACCAGGGGATGTGCTTGTTATTAGATATGAAGGCCCGAAAGGCGGCCCAGGGATGCGGGAGTTGTCTATACCAGCGGCAATGTTAATTGGGATGGGGTTGGGCGATTCGGTGGCGATGGTTACAGACGCAAGATTCTCAGGCGCTACACGCGGCCCGTGCATAGGACATGTATGCCCCGAAGCGGCGGAAGGCGGGCCCATTGCTCTGATTCAGGACGGCGACGTCATATACATCGACATCCCAAATCGAAAATTGAACGTTGAAATTTCAGAAGAGGAGATAAATCGGCGAAGGGTAAACTGGAAACCGCTGGAACCGAAAGTCAAGGATGGATTTTTGGCGCTGTATTCTAAAATAGTTAGAAGCGCTGGCGAAGGTGTTATACTGGCATAGCGGCTATTTTTTGCTTGCCAGGGATAGTCAGTCGTGATATAATAATGGCAGATGATTCTGAGCTTCCCAAAGATAAGGGGGGACAACATGGAAATAGACAAAATGCCAGATGAATTCTGGGATGACAAGGATTGGGCTTTTGATAATTATTCGGAATGGATGAAGAAATATCCTGACCAATGGATAGCGGTGGTGGATAAAAAGGTAGTGGCGGCAGGCAAGGATATAGGGGAAATAGAAAGAATCGCTCAAGAGAAGACAGGGCAGAAGTATTTCCCCGTCATATACATAGAGGGTGGTGTCCGCATTTTATGATTAAACTTTACTTCAAAGAATTCTGCGATTCTGAGCTTGCCACCAGGGGGGCAAACAGTCATATCATTCGCCTCTTCGTTGATGTTCGGTTTAGGATGCGAGATGGCTGGACTAAACCTTATCCTGCCATTCTGGATACAGGAGCGCACGCAAGTCTAATTCCCTTCAAAATATGGAGTAAGTGTCTTATCAGCATTGCCGCCGATTACATAGTCAGGGGAGTCGTGCCCAAAGAAGAATGCGCCTTGCCTGTACTGATTGGCGATATTTTCTGTGTTTTAGTTGATAGGGAACGACGAAGCGAGGAACTCAAAATCAGCGCTTATCTCGCGCATACAGATGATGTTCCATTTGTCATTGGCTTTTGGGACTTATTGGAAAGATTCAAGCTTTGTATGGACTATCGCAATAGGGAAGCCTATTTGGAGGAAGAACGGTAAAAAGATAATTCAAAATTTGTTGATTGACAGCATCTCTTATTTGTGCTAATATTAAATTCAGATAAAATTGGTAAAAGGAAGGAGTTTGAAAATGGGGAAAAGAATTGGAGTAGGAATTATAGGGTGTGGAGCAATATCAGGCTCCCACGTAAATGGCTATTTAGCTCTTCCTGAAAGAGTACAGATGCTGGCCGTCTGCGACATACTTGAAGAGAGAGCCCAGAATAGAGCAGAAGGTATTATGTCAGAGTATGCGAAGCGAGCACAACAAGCTGCTGAAGAAGCAGAAAAAGCGGAGACACTCGAGGAGAAGGAGAAGCTAACGGCGCAGCAAGCCCTATTCTCTGAATATAAGGAGAGCGGCGTCAAAGTATTCACCGATTTTAATGAGATGCTGAAACTCCCGGGTTTGGATGCGGTGAGCGTCTGTACGCCACCTTTCGTCCATGCGCAAGCTACCATCGCTGCGGCAAAAGCAGGAAAACACGTATACTGTGAGAAACCGATGGCAATGAACGCTACGGAAGCCAAAGCGATGTGCGATGAGTGCAACAAAGCAGGGGTGAAATTAGGATACCAGAGCGGCGGTACGCGACTCGGCGGCGTGAACTATGCTATCCGCAATCATATTGCTTCTGGCAAATTAGGGGATGTTTACTACGGACGGCTAACCAGTTTCCGCGTACGCGGGCGTCCTGGCGTGGACATGATGCATGGCTCCAAGTGGTTCATTGATTCTACCAAGGCAGGCGGAGGCGCGCTATACGACATCGGCGTCTACGATATTGATAGGATTCTCTATCTCCTTGTTGACCCGGCGCCTGCGACTATAAGCGCAATCGCATACCGCGGCATAGGAGAGCCTGTGGACATCGGAGACTATGTCTACGACGTAGAGGAACACGCAACGATATTCGTTCGATTCGCCAACGGGATGTCATTTACATTCGAGAAAGGATGGGCGACGAACGCCACCGGCATTGGCGAAGGCATCTTCATATTCGGTTCCAAAGGTGCCTTCAGGGGAAATACTCTTCTTGTAGAACAAGATAAGAAGATAGTAGAGGCGGAATTGGAAGTGCCAGATATACCAAACCCAGGCAGAATCGGTGACTTCCTCAACGCGTGTACCAGCGATGCAAAACCGATAAGCAGCGGAGAAGATGGACAGAAGGTAATGGAGATAATGAGCGGCGCTCTCCTCTCCGCAAAACTCGGACGTGAGATAACCGTCTCTGAACTGTATGCAATTGAGGCGATGCGCGCTGAACCAGTCCCAGGTTGGCCCATTTAGTGAGAAGAGAGGTATTATCACTAATTGTTTGATAATTCAGATTAAAGAGTAAAGAGTAATGAGTGATAATGAAATTCACTTTTTACTCATTACTCTTCATACCGTCCCTATGTTCTTCGTAAAAATTCAGAATCTAAAAACCTATTATCTGATAGAAGAGACTCAAACTTTGCGTCGCGCTGTCGATGGCGTCAGCTTTGATATAAAACAGGGTGAAATCTTTGCAATAACAGGTTCCTCTGGCAGCGGCAAGACAACCCTGGCGCGCTCGCTTCTAAGCATAGTCAACAGTTTCCCGGGCGTCATCAACCTGGAATTTTTCATCGAAGGAAATAGCGTAGTAAAACCACTAAACGGTTTCGATAAGGGCGCCTTTGAAGATGACAAAGCCCTTTTGCGCAAATTTAAAAGCCGCCATTTCAGAAATTGGCAACGCAATAGTTACCAAAAACCGATGGAAAAACTGCGCGGGAAGAATATTTTCATGTTGTTCCAGGAACCTCAGGCGGCGTTGCATCCGTATCTACCTGTTGGAAAGCAGATAGCGGAGTGCTTCAAAATTAGAAATGGCGGAAAACTGAAGGGCTATCGCAACAATGTAATGGATGTGTTGAAGCAGGTAAAACTAACCCCTGAAAAACGCTACTACGATGCCTATCCTAAAGAGTTGAGCATCGGAGAGTGCCAGCGGGTACTCATTGCTATGTCCTTAGCAATAGACGCCGGATTAGTTATAGCTGACGAACCGACTACCAAATTGGACAAGAGAACGCAACAACACATCGTCGATATACTAAAGTTAAAACCCTTTACCATGTTGCTGATAACTCATGAGTTGGGCGTAATCAACGCATTGGCTGATAGGATTGCGGTTATGTATGAGGGCAAAATAGTGGAGATAGGGACAAGAGAACAAATCTTCTCATCAAACCACAACCACCCATATACGGAGATGCTGTTGAGTGCGTATAAAAATGCAGGAAAAGACGCTGGGAAGGTACATTTTCCGCTGGTTCGCCAGGGGTGTAAGTTTGCCCCAAGATGCACTTATGTCGAAGAGGTATGTTTATCGGAAGAACCTGAACTAAAATCGGATGGCAAAGGACACAAAGTAAGATGTTCGGGTAGATTATGGCATTAACGTCAACTTCACTGTTGCTCTGGTTGATTCCAGTGCCGTCCTTGCGATTCTTGATAGGGACGATGCGCATCATGATGAAGCAATCAAAGCTTTGGATTACCTGCTTCGTAACAACTATCGTCTCTTTATGACAAACTTTATCCTCGCGGAAGCCCATGCTTTAATCCTTTCAAATCTTGGACATCACATAGCGAGAAGGTGGTTGAGCGCACCGCCATTTGCTATTGTTCGCGTTGAGGATGAAGATGAAGAGGAAGCAGCGAACTTAATTCTGCGGTTTCAAGATAAGGCGTACAGTTTGACAGATGCAATAAGTTTTGTTATCATGGAGCGTTTGAATGTATCCGAAGCGTTTGCATACGACAGGCATTTCCAACAGCATGGATTCCAACTTATTTAGTAGGAGGTTTAAAAATGGAACATTGTTTCTATTGTGGTTCAAGTGAACATCCTTCCAGTAAATGCGTTCAGAAGGGAGACATTCAGGATATTCCACAGGATGCGCTCAATCTTCTCGGCTACAGTTCCACCTCGGAAATAGCCGAATTGATTTCAATGCACAAGGAAGGTACTATTAATCTTGCTTCAAAAGCTATATACGAACTATCTTACGAATTTCGACGGGAATATGATGAAAAATTGTGGCAAGAGAAGAGGGTTGAGAATCTTCTGGATTATGTCATAAGTATCACGCGCGGCTACGTCAACATCGAATCCGACAACCCCGAAAGGGGCTTAAAAGAATTCTCCGGAGCGTTTTCACTTGCACCCAACGAACTATACCAAACCCGCGCACATCTGCTGAAATCACGGGTGCAGTATGTGCTTGGGGACATAGATGGCGTTATTGAGACGATAACCCAAGCAAATACAATTATCTTGCCGGATGATGCGCCTGACGAAGAAAAAAGTCCAATCCGTTTCACAGGCAGCCCTTACGATTATCGGCTGGCGGCATACTACGCGGCAAAAGGTGAATCTGAAATTTCCCTTCATTACCTCAGAAGTCTGATAGAAGGCGACGAAGACACTGAAGGCGATAGATTATATTTTGTCAAAACACAGGTAGACGCGCATTTTGATAACGTTAGAAGTCAAGTTGACGCATTCCTTGGAGAACTGCTTGAGGATAAAAAAAAGATAGTGGTGCCCGCGATGGAAATTGCGGAATCTGCAATTGAAAGCACTAAAGAGTGGGCTGTGGATATAAAACCCGCTGATGTTGCGCTTGAGCAAGCAAAGCAGAAATACAACACGGATAGCTATTTTGGTTATCTGGATGCAGTCAAGCCAGCGCAAAATGCAAGGGAATTCGCAGAAAACGCTGAAAAAGAGCAGAGAACAAACTTAGCCAAAAACGCTTCACACGCAATTGAGAAAGCTCAGAATGCAATTGAACGCATAACAACTGCCCTGGGCAATTTGCGTAATCCAGCAAAACAGCTTACATTACCTTATGAACCGCATGAGCACATCAAAATAGCACAGGAGAAACTGGCTGATGCAAATGAAAATTCTGCACAGGATAACTATTCGGGGTACTTACTTGCCGAAGAGAAAGCTACAGAAGCCTCAGAGATGGTAAGTGAAATGCAGAACAAAGCTACTGAGTTTCTTCAACTTGAAGAGGAAGCCGAGATAGCCATTGCAGACACCAGAGTCGCCTTACAAATGTTTGCTGTTCAACTCCGTGAGGAGGATAAAACCGATGAGATATCGGAAAAATTGCGTTTAGCGCAAACCACACTCAAGGAAGCGCAACAAACTCAAAAATCGTATTCAAAAGAGGGATATGAAAAAGCAATTGACATGGTTCAAACGATACATCAGTTAATGGATGAAATGAGGCAGGAAGTGGAACTTAAAAATTTGGAAGAGGCTGTTATGAAGGATATCGAGGGCGTTGCTATCGTTTTGCAGAACATAGAAACTCAATTCCAAGAGCAATTTAATCCTGACACACTCGAATATGCACAAACTAAGCTGGAGGAGGCTCGCGTTCATGTTGGCTTAAAAACGGAAGAGGGATACCAAAAAGCGATGGAGAAAACACGTCAGGCTAATCAACTAAGTGACGAAATTAAACAGCATTTGGAACTGCAAAACATGGTGGAAATTGCCCAAAGAGGAATTGAAACCGCAGCCGCTTCTATGTTGGAACTCAAAACAGAATATGAAGGCAGATTTGACACATACGAATCGGATGTCGCACAAGCTGAGTTAGAAGAGGTACGCACAATAATTGTTGAGTCGGAAGAACTCTCAATTGATGAATGTCAGCAAGCTATTGAGAAGATTAACGAGTTACAGAGAGAAATCGAACAACTGATTCTGGTTGCAGAAGAGGAATCCCAGAGAAAATCAAAAAATATAAAAACGGGTATAGTAATGGCAGGCATCGCGCTCATTGTAGGGACAACCGGTTCCCTTATCAGTCCTCTCGTTGGGAGTAATTTTGTTATTCCGGGGGCTTGTCTTCTAATTGGCGTCGCTTGTTATTGCTCTCCATTTTTGATTAACTGGATAGAAGAAAAACGCAAAGGAGAAGATTAACGAACGAAAGGTGGAAGTCTGTCCGCAAGCAAGACACCTCCTTGCGAGACGATGCTGGTTGCGCGATTGAAGATTGGAGATAGAAGGTTGAACGCTAAATGGAATACCTAATCAATA
>CAZRLY010000066.1:0-3826 GCA_964601015.1 uncultured bacterium | reverse complement strand
AAAGATGCAACCAATACCTGTGGAAGAAGTGTTAGACAGATTTTTGTTTAGTTTATCATCGTTAGGGGAAATCGGAGAGATGGTAACGAGGGAAAGGGGATTTGGCGACAGGGCTAAATCTTTGTTACTACGGATGATTTTGGGGACTATGCGTGTGTCAAAGGGCGCTATTTTGCTCTACAATCCCGAAACCTCTTCTTTAACCATTGATACAGCGAACGGCATCAAAGATGAAAATATCCTCATACATCTTGAGCCGTCAGAGATAGAGCGTCTTGTTCGGACTTTTGCGCCCGGGCGCGGCGGTAGTTCAGAGGATGCCATTATCAATTTTTCAGAATCTAACCCGAATTTCGCCGACTTCGTGGAAAAGCATAAAACATCGCTTGAAGCTTTGGGGGCGTATTTATGGGCACCCCTTGTGGTGGGAGAAAAGTTTCTCGGCGTTATCAGTCTGGGCAAAGTATTCACAGGCGTTGATTTTGAAAAATGGGATGTGGAATTGCTCTCTGTCATTGCGAACCATACCGCAATTGCTATCCACAATGCGTATTTGCTTGAGGAGATGCGCTGGACAAACATTCAGGAGAAGCAGAAGGTTTTAATGTTGAATCAATTAGCCGAAATAAGCGCTCAGATTAGTTCCCTATTGGATACGGAAGACTTGACGGAACAGATACTCTATAACGCTATCCTCCTTTCAGACGCCAGAGCCGGTTGTATTATGTTAATTGACCAGCACAGAAGGGAATTGCGGATGGAGGGGATTTTCGGATTGGATGAAAGGCTATCCGAGCTTTCTCTACCATTAGGGGAAGACATTCTGGGCAAAGCTGCTGCCGAAGGAAAATTCATCGTCGAGAATGATGCAAAAGGACGTACTGTGTTGGGTTGCGAGAAACTTTTAATCGCGCCGATACTAGGACAATCCCACGAGATTTTGGGGATACTGGTTGTTTGTGACAAAGAGGGGCGAGAGGGAGTTATAGATTTCACGGAAGTTGATGAGATGGTATTGTCTGCGCTGGCAAATCAGGCGGGGGTTGCTCTTGTAAACGCGCAATTGTATGCTGAAGCGCTGGAAAAACGAAGAATGCAGGCTGAGATGGAGGCGGCGGCGGAAATTCAGCGCAACCTCCTGCCTGATGAATCTCCGAAATTGGAAGGCTACGATATTGAAGGTATGAACGTCCAGCGTGGCAAGGTAGGCGGGGACTACTACGATTATATCATTGAAGGGGAAAACCGATTGGGTATTGTCATCGGAGATGTGTCAGGAAAGGGTATGCAGGCGGCTTTATTGATGGCTACTCTGCGAGCAGGCGTTCTTGAGATTGCCGGACAGGTAGAACTAAACAAAGTGGTTAATCGGTTGAACAACCTACTATACAAAAGCACAACAATGGAAAAATACGCTACGTTCTTCTACGGTAGCCTGGATTTAAGCACTGGCGTGTTGAGGGGAATTAACGCAGGACATAACTATCCGATAATTGCCAGAGCGGACGGTACTTGCGATTACATCAAAGAACACTGTACCCCTTTAGGCATGTTTCCGCAGGATATATTCTTGTCCGTATTGGAGGAGCCGCGAGAAATTCAATTGTACACAGGCGACATCGTACTCATCTATACAGATGGCGTTACGGATACCGTGAATATCAACAGCGAATCCTTTGGAGAAAAACGAATCGCCGAAGCTATCGCCAAATATAGAGAGGGAAGTGCAAAACAGATAATGGATGGCATTTACGAGGAAATATGCAGTTTCCAAGGAGATGCTGAACAATTTGATGATGTAACCCTTGTCGTTTTGAAAGTTACATAATTTTCAGTATTAAACTTTACATTTTAAAATACCTGAGTGATGGAAAATGACTTATAAACACCTCAAAGAAAAATTATCCAACATGCCTAAAAATCCGGGCGTATATCTCATGAAAAACGCTGACGGACAAGTGATTTACGTGGGAAAGGCAAACAGTCTGCGCAGTCGGGTTCGCTCGTATTTTTGGGATTCGGCGAAACCGCACGCGGCAGCGATTGCTGCGATGTTGCGTTACGTGCGGGATATAGATTACATCATCACCGACACTGAAGTCGAAGCGCTCATTTTAGAGAGCAACCTCATCAAAAAATATCAGCCGCGTTACAATGCGAAATTGAAGGATGATAAACGCTATCCGTATCTGAAAGTTACGACAAACAGCCCTTTTCCAGGACTTTACATGACTCGTGTAGTAGAACGCGATGGTGCTAAATATTTTGGTCCTTTTGCGCACAGCGGCGCTACCAAGCAAACTGTAAAACAACTCACAAAGGATTTTCCAATTCGCACGTGCAATTTACGGCTAAAAGACAAGGGCAATAGAAATAAACCCTGTTTGGATTTCCATATCAAGCGTTGTTCAGCGCCGTGCGCCGATATGATTGATACAGACGAATACGCGCAAATTGTCCGCAATGTGGTAATGTTTTTAGGGGGTAAGAAGGAGATACTCATAAAAGAGTTGCGGGAGGAAATGACGACGGCGGCGGGAAATTTGGATTTTGAGTTAGCCGCTAAAATTCGCGACCGAATTGAAACGATAGAACGGGCTGTGGTAGAACAAAAAGTACATGTGGCTAACGGCGATGACGAAGATGTGATAGGTTACGCTCAAGAAGATGACGAAGCATGTGTGCAGATAATGATGGTGCGGGACGGCAAGCTAATCGAAAGCGAACATTATTTCATGACGGATATTGTTGGCGTTACGGCTAACGAAATCCTGACGGCGTTTGTGCAACAATACTATCTTGATGCTACTTATGTGCCTAAGGTTATCCTTCTGCCACAAGCGGTCAATGCACCATCAAGCGCGCCCGCCATACAGGAAGCTCGCACTACCTATGCGTCTAACGGAGAAGAAGACACCCTGCAATCTTTTGAAGCGATTCAAAGGAGTAGGCAAAGCCTCTCCTTATGGCTGACGGAAAAACGCGGCAACGGGGTTGTTTTGCACGTCTCACAGAGGGGGCAAAAGTTGCGGTTGGTGGAGATGGCATCGAAAAATGCAGCGAACATCCTGAGACAGAAAAAACAGCACGTACTTTTATCAGCGGGTAATAATCCCGCCTTGTTGGAATTGCAGTCCCTGCTTGAATTACCACGCCCTCCGCAACGCATTGACGCCTTTGACATCTCCAATATCGGCGGGGATTTCGCAGTAGGTTCCTGTGTGGTGTTTGAGGATGGCGAGCCGGCGAAATCTGAATACCGACGTTTCAAGATTAGAACCGTTGAAGGACAGGACGATTACGCTATGATGCTGGAGGTGGTTGGGCGAAGGTATCGATGGATTCAGGAGGAAGATGGAATATTGGCGGATTTGATTCTCATTGACGGGGGAAAAGGACAACTGAACGCTGCAATCGGCGTTTTGGAAGAACTCAACTTGAAACATCTGCCGATTATCGGGTTAGCCAAGAAACACGAACACATCTTTCAACCCGACAATCCTAAACCCATCACCCTGAAGCAAGATAACCCCACATTGCATCTTATCCAGCGCGTCCGAGACGAAGCCCACCGGTTCGCAGTAAACTACCATCGAACGTTGCGAAGCAAAGAAGTGTCACACTCCATTTTGGACGAAATCCCTGGAATCGGCCCAAAACGCAAACAAGCGTTACTTCAACATTTCGGCTCCATAGACAACATCCGTAAAGCGACGCTTGATGAACTTCTGACAGTGAAAAACATAACCCATAGCGTAGCAACGCAACTCATGAAGCATTTAATTAGTATCTGCTGAAAAAATCATCGTAGGGCGGGTATGGGGGA
>CAZRLY010000065.1:0-21971 GCA_964601015.1 uncultured bacterium | reverse complement strand
CGGCGATGCCGATTGGATAACTCAATCCTGTTGTGACAATGTCTTCGACGTTTGTGCCATCAAGGTTGGCGCGCTGGATTTTTTTCGTATAACTGTCCGTCCAGTATATCTTCCCACCATCCGCATCAACGGCGATACATTGTGGATTTGACAGTGTGACCGATAGGAGTCTTTCCAAGCTTCCACCGTCTCGCTCTGCGCGGTCGATGCCTCTGGCGTGTGTCCAGTACATCTTCTCTGCCTCTGCCGTCGGGTTACTCAACAGCAGCAGGGCGAATGCGTTAAGGAATGTTAGAATTAGAAAAAACTTAGTTTGCCAATTGGTTTGAATGTTTCTGTGTTGCACCATAATGTTACCTCTCTTTCTTATTAGAGCCTCGTGCTCGTCCGAGAATCGGACTGGTATAAGCCAGGATAGAATTTTGGGCTACTTCGTAAAGCCTGCTGCAAGTGGGTTGATTAACAAGCTGGAAGCTTGCTCTACGATGAAGAACTCTCAACTACAGATTATAAATCCCCGCGTTGGATTCCCCAATTGCGGAGTTTGCGATGCAGATTCGCCCTGTCAACCTGTAATTTTTGAGCCGTTTTTGCGACATTTCCCTTGTTAGCTCGCAGTTCTTGAATCACCAGTTGCTTCTCGTATTCCTCTACTCTTTCACGCAAAGCACCTCCGGTGTCTTCCTTAACCGGAGCGTCTCCGACGGGGATAGCTTCCCTGACGTTGGCTGGTGTGATGGCATCATCGGACACCATGATGATGAGACGTTCTATGATATTTTTTAGCTCACGCACATTCCCGTACCACTCGTATCCTATCAATAACTGCATCGCACCTTCTGAAATCCGTTTTTGCCGCTTGCCGTTTTCACGACAAAAACGCTCTATAAAATGCGAAACTAAAAGCGGTATATCCGATGCTCGTTCCCTTAGCGGAGGAACTTTGATTGGTATCACGTTCAGGCGATAATACAAATCCTCCCTAAAATTCCCCTGTTTTATCTCGTCGGCTAAATTTTTGTTTGTGGCGGCGATAACTCGCACATCAACTTTGATTAATTCCCTTCCACCTACTCGCTGAATTTCTCCCTCCTGAAGCGAACGCAAAACTTTTGCCTGCGTTGCCAAACTCATGTCGCCTATCTCATCTAAGAAAATCGTTCCACCATCTGCCAACAGGAACTTGCCATCCCGCCTTTCAGTTGCTCCGGTAAAAGAGCCTCGTTCATGTCCGAATAACTCGCTTTCTATCAAGTTTTCAGGGATTGCCGCGCAGTTTACTTTAATGAAAGGCTTATCCACCCGCAGGCTTTTTTTGTGAATCAAACGGGCGACGAGTTCCTTGCCGGTTCCGTTTTCGCCGGTTATCAGTACCCGTCCATTGCTGGGCGCAGCCATCTCGATTTCGTCCAGCAACTTGAGCATGACAGAACTTGAGCCAATCATCTCAAATTCTTCACCAACTCTACGCCGGAGTTCGAGATTTTCCTCCCTTAGACGGCGTTCGTCCTGGGCGTGTTTAATCACTGCAAAGATGCGTTCCAGTTCCTTTACCTCTGAAAACGGCTTGTCAATGAAATCGTAAGCCCCCAAATCGCGTGCCTGAAGGAGCAATTCTGAACTCCCAAAAGCTGAAATCATCGCTACAGATAGGTTAGGTTTTAGCTGTTTGACCTTTTCTAAAACTTCCAACCCATCCATTTTGGGCATCTTAAAATCGAGAAATATCAAATCTATATCGTAGGCCTTTACAAACTGTATAGCTTCCTCGCCGTCCGCCGCCGCAAGTACGCTATGTCCCTCATCTTCCAGCAACCTTTTGAGAGATATGCGGATGTTTTCCTCGTCGTCCACTACCATAATAGTAATCGTCATAGAGTGACCACCTCACCTATTTGAAACATTGATGGAGACTGCTTTTGGGCTGTTTTCTTTTGTATATTGTTGCGTCTTTTTACCATCTTGTTTATCTTCATCTTCCCGTTTTCTTGTGGGATTGGTGGGGGAAAAGAGAGTCGTCCAACCCCTGTCTCGTTTTCTCGTTTTCCCGTTTTCTTTTTTAAACTCTTGGATTGTCTCCCTTCGTTGGGTGGACAACTAAATTGCTTGATTTATGCCCTCATTAAATTACCAAATCGGCTTTATGGTGGCAAACAGGTAGACTCGGATATGTAAAATCCCTATATATCGCTGGCATCCTCTAATCCCCATTCTTCTGCCAATTCCTTTTGGAATTTTGGGCTAATCTGATATTTACCCTCCAAACTGGATAGCAACTTTTCTCTGTATCCTTCGGGTTGTGCTGCAACTTTGCGCATATACCTTTTGCGAATCTGTTCTAGTTTATTATTAGACTCAGGTGCAGATTTGCGTATTTTTTTAACACACGAAGTATTCTGTTCCTGATATGTTTCCTGGTATTCCGAATCTGGTTTCAACCCTAAGCCCCCCTTTCGTTATTCCTTCGGAAATATTATACCTGTTTTTCGGCAAAAAGACAAGAGATTTCTAACACTGTAATTTCCCCATTGACAAAGCTTGAATAAATGTGGTATTATAAATATTGTACTATAAGAACCATTTCGTGCCAATTGAAATAATTCGTAATTCTGAACATGACAATGCTTCAAAGCAAGGAATCGTGCGAGCTATCACTAATTTATAATAGCATAAGATAAATCGGAGGAGAATATGATTAGTTCAGAAGTTGTTCGACGTCTGGAACTTGTAGAAGATGCTTCAAGCCGTATCGTCTTGGTAGTTATTGACGGAGTAGGCGGACTGCCGCATCCCAAAACAGGCTTAACCGAGTTAGAGACTGCTCACACACCAAATTTGGATAGATTAGCGGCACTCGGTACCACGGGAATGATAGAGCCAGTTGGGCCCGGCATCACCCCAGGCAGCGGCGTTGCTCACCTGGCGCTGTTCGGATTTGACCCATTTAAGTATGCGATTGGACGTGGTGCCATAGCTGCCGCAGGCGTAGGACTCGAAATGACCGATTTGGATGTCGCAGCGCGGTTTAATTTTGCGAAGGTGAGTTCCGATGGCGCGGTACTTGACCGACGGGCCGGGCGTTTGGCGACTGAGAAAAATCAAGGACTGTGCAAGCTGCTGAGAGAAATTGAGGTTACCGGCGTGGAGTTGATTATAGAACCCGTTTTGGACTATCGCGGTGTGGTTATCTTCCGGGGCGACGGATTATCTGACAAGGTGGCGGATACTGACCGGCAGGCAGAGGGTGACGACGTTTTTCCCAATCCCGTCCAAACCACCTCGCCTGAAGCTAAACGAACCGCTGACATAGCAAATAAGTTTATCGAAGCCGCTAATAAGCGATTAAGGGCTGATGACGTTCACGCTATTGTCAAATTTGACGATGGAAATGAACTCGGTATTTTGACGCGCGGTTATGCTAAGAAACCGAAGATTGAGTCGATGCTGGAACTATATAATTTCAAAAAAGCGGGTGCTATTGCCACGTATCCAGATTATCGCGGCGTAGCGCGTCTGGTGGGCATGGAAATTATCGACACGGGACACGAGTTGGAGGATGAATTTGAAACGTACAAGCGATGCCGAAATGATTACGACTTCCTCTTTTTCCATGTAAAAAAGACCGACAGTGCGGGCGAATACGGGAATTTCGACAAGAAAGTCGAAATTATTGAGCATGTCGACAACCTGGTACCGGAATTTTTGGAAGAACCACAACCTGATGTGCTCGCCATTACGGCTGACCACTCGACTCCGGCGACATTTAAGGCACATAGTTGGCATCCCATTCCCATATTGTTTTCGGGCAAGTGGTGTCGGCGGGACGCGGCGAAGTTTTTTTCTGAATTGGCTTGTAGCCAGGGTTCGCTGGGGAGATTCCCTGCCGCGGAGGTAATGCTTCACGCATTAGCGCATGCGGAGCGCATCGTCAAGTACGGCGCATAGCGGATGGGTAAACCGGAATACAGAAGTAATTGGGGTGTGCAAAAATCTTTGTGTGTATTTTTGCAAAGATAGTTGGGTAACTCTTTTAGTCAGCGAAATCCTTCTGGGCACTTAAAATGCTCCCCTTCATCGCAGCATCCGCTTCGCGTTAAATTTCACTTGGATTTCAAAGCAAATTGATGTATAATTAATTTAGGAGCACGCAAATTCAATTTGTGTTGCAAAAACAAAGTTTTCGCACTCCGACAAATCTCAGAGTGGGGAAAACAACAATAAGGAGAAGGTAATGGTAAAACTATCATGTTGCATTGAAGCGCTTTTCAACAAGATTCCTTATCCAGAAAGGATAAAGAAGGCAGCAAGTTTAGGTGTACCAGCTTTTGAATTTTGGGGTTGGTCGAATAAAAATTTGGACGAAATCAAGAAAGCCCAGGATGAAGCAGGCATTCAGCTCGCTACCTTTTCGTGTGAAACAGGAGGCCCGCTTGTTGACCCGAATTATCGGGATAATTTGGTCGATGGGACGAAGCGTTCTATTGAGGCGGCTAAAAAGATGGATTGCCAGCGTCTTCTGGTTACAACAGGAAACGAGATTCAGGGTGTTAGCCGTGCAGAACAACACAAGAGCATCGTTGATGGCTTGAAGGCTGTCGCTGGTTTGCTGGAAGACGCGGGGATGATTTTGACCTTGGAACCGCTCAACATCCTGGTCAATCACAAAGGTTACTACCTCTATACTTCTGACGAGGGTTTTGAGATTATCGACGAGGTTGGCAGCCAAAACGTAAAACTGCTCTATGACATCTATCATCAGCAGATTACCGAAGGCAACCTCATCGCCACCATTACGGCGAACATTGACAAAATCGGTCACTTCCACATGGCTGACGTACCCGGAAGACATGAACCGGGTACGGGTGAGATTAACTATCAAAACGTCTTCAAGGCGATTTCTGAAACAGATTATGACGGCTTTGTCGGCATGGAATTTTGGCCGGTCGCCCCTGATGACGAGGCTGTTAAAATTACCGTGGATTTGGCGAATGGCGTATGAAATAGTAAAGCATGCTGCCAGCTTGTTAGTCTAAACAAGCCAGCGGCATGCTCTACAGCTAAGTAGGAAGAATGTTATTGATACCTCTCTATTGACTTAATTTTTGGGTGAAGTCGCATGCGAAAGGCAAGTATCTGCCTTAGCTCTTCCAGTTCCTTGTAGGGCATAATCATGCCGATATTTTGGTAATTTACCTTCCACCAAATTTCATCTTTGTCAACAGAATTACAGATATGCGAAGCAATAATCCCAAGTTCTTCTACACCCCATCCATCTATCGGAATCGGTGACATATCGTCATTGATAACTATCCCATCTGTCATTTCAATTCTACTTTGGTACAAAAGATGCATTAGCGCAAACGCTTCTCTTGCGGAAAGCCCGTAAAGGAATATTTCTTCCAATAACATAATAAATTTTTCAAAAAATGATTTATCAGGGATTTCATAAGGAAACTGACTTTGAAATTTACTTTGATTCATTAGTCTCACCTCGGTGAACCAGTAAAGACATTTGGGTCAATTCCTCTGTATTGACTTCTTATTAAATTGCGCACCCTATGGTAAGCCGTAATCTTAACCGCTAAGGGTATATCAGCTTGAAAAACTCGGAACCTGACATGACTAATTCCTGCTCTCAAAGCGCGAGAAAATGCTTGTCTATCTCCTGTAACGAATCCGATATTATTTCGTATAGCCGTAGCAATAATACGAATATCGTTGTTAAGCCTTACGCCCAATCGGCTAGCTAACAGACGCGCATCTGCCTCAATTATCGCTTGGTTTTCTCGGATAAAGTTTATATCATAACGTCGTAGGGTTCTTAAAACTGCTTGAGCGTTGAATCGCCGAACAGATTCTCGGGCTACAGTTCTATCAATACTGAGAAACCCGCGGTTGCGCACCACAAATTTAACAGCCGATTCGCTTTCCCTAATCAATGATGACAGAATGTTGTTATCTATAATCGATTCAACTGGCAATCGCAAATTTTCCTTTTTTGAAACTGCTATATCGTGAGGAGTAGCAAGCTTTTAGCCTGCACATACGCGCCAGAGGCAAGCTGAAAGCTTGCTACTCCGTGGTATGTTACATATTCAGACAACTTTGAAAAACGCGAATTCATTCGTTTTTTCTAAAAATCCGTATTCTTACTCTTCGTCAAAATAATATCCCCAGCAATATTCCCCTTAAAGGTAGGAATTTGCCTGGCACCGAGCGACCTGGCAGTTTTATCAACCTCTTTGATGAGATAAAAATATGTTTCCATCAGAGAAACGAGGAGGTTCTGGTCAATGTCTGCTTTTCCCCTCAAGCCATCCAGCAGATGGTAGGTGAAGATGCCGTGTCCGAGTCTTGAAACCTCGAAGGAAACTTGTTCGGGAAGGCTGGCAGAGATGACAACCCGTCCCTGACTGGCGAGTTGTTTATAGATGTCCGCTTTTATAGTGGAAAGGGTTTTTATTTCGCTGACGCCGCTTGTAGCGCCACCACTGTGGCAGCAATCTATCAGGAATATGAATTGGTTTGAACGTACTCTATCAAGCATGATGGAGAGTTCGGAATTCAGAAGCGCCGTAGAATACAAATCGCTTAGTTCGGCGTCGTAAGAGATGATGTACTTGTTAAGCCCGTCGGATTCTTCGCCCGATGGGTCAGAATCCACTCCGCCATGTCCAGAATAGAACAACAACACCATGTCTTGAGGTTTTACGATTCTGGCTAACCAACTGCCGATGGTAGATTTTATCGCCTTCAATGTGGCTTGTTCATCCACCAACAACCTTACGTTCTCTTTCGGAAATCCGCCAACCTGCGGCTCGGTTATGAGAGCGTATAAAGATTCTGCGTCTTTTCTGGAATACCTCAAGTCTGGAATATCGTCATCTTCGTAGTTCCCGATGCCGATGATGACGGCGTATTTGTTTGCAACCTCCTGCTGAATTTCCGTATCCTGCGGTTCAGTGGAAACGGTGCGAGAGATTGTCAGGCTTTTTGCCGTTTTTAAGCCACTTTTCGCCGAACACTCTATTTTGATGACGTTGTCACCGGGTGCTAACGGGATACTTTTGTCTATCGGTGTTTCCACGCTTTCCCTGCCTGCGCTTTCCACTTTCGTAATGGTGATATCTCGTTGTTCGCGCTGCATTTTCACAATGTTGATATCGCGTTCGCGCGGTATTGGAGCGCCGTTGACTGATATTTCGATGTTTGTAACCGGTTCACTCCCCAAAATCTTTCCCATCAAATGCACCGATGCTTTAGCGACTATATGCCCATCTGATGGTGATTCAACAAGAATTTGTAACGCTTTTTCTTCCGTCTTTGAAATACGCGTTACAGATAATTCTGTTTCAGCGGTTTGCCCTGAGTTCGTTTCGGCTACTATTTTGATTCGATTCTCACCGACGTTCAGCATAGCGTTTTGATTGATGTTATAAGTTGCTTTACGAAATTTCGCATTGCTGCTGACGGGTTTTATCTTCAGGTCGCGTTTTGTCAGGAGCGGTTCGCCATTTACGCTGATTGTCACATCGGTTATCCCCTCTTCGCTCAGAACTTCTCCCCTGATTTTGGCGTTGTCCTCAGACGTTTCAGATTTGTCTAAAGGTTCATAGATTGCCAATTGGACTGCTGAAGTTTGGGCATTCTCTCGTCGAATTACTGTGAGGTATTTTTCAGCTTTCAGCCCGCTTGTGGTAGAGGCGGATATGTGAATCAGATTTCGTTTCTGCGACAGCGGGATACTGTTGTCGATATGATAGTTGTTTTGCTCTTTGGTGCGAGCGTCAATTTTGACAAGGTGAATATCCCGTTCGACGGGTAGTTCCTCGCCGTTTACCCTAATATATACGTGTGCTATTTCATATTCAGAGACGACTTCTCCTCTGAGTTGAATTGCCTCGGATTCTGATACCTCTTCGTCGGTTGGGGAGTAAATCAGGATTTTCACAGCTTGCTTTTCCTGTTCAAGTTTCGGAGACTGATAAATAACCGTTCGAGATGCTTCTGCCTTGTTGTTATCCGAGTCGAGCGCGATAATCTTTATCGTGTTCTCACCTTCGCGCAGTGATACCGGCCGGCTGAACTGATACGCTCCCGCACCTTGTATCTGGCTATCCGCACCCTCTGTTGGTTGGATATCTATGTCCCTGAAGCGATGTCGGTTGCGCACAAGATGTATATCCTTTGTGAGCGCTACATCCATTCCGTTGACCAGGATTTTGACGCCAGCTACAGAAACATCATCTACAGCCTCACCGCGCAATCTAATCGACGCTTCTGTCGTTACGGTTTTGTCGTTTGGCGCGAACAACACAAGTTGCGGTGGTTTGCTCGCATTTGGGTCAGGAGAAGGAAGCGTCTTGCCCGACACCCCCTCTATCGGCCAATCTCTCAACAAACCGCGCAACAACCTCTCCCCCGGCGAGAACGTCGCATTTTTCGGAGTGTCATTTACCATACGCTCGTAAGCCCTTTGCGAGCCTTTAGCTTTTGTGAGCGCGGGCGACGCTCCACTGAGTTCCTGCGAAAACAGCACATCTTCGTTGTCGCAACGTATCGCCTCTATGGACGCCGTCGCGCTCCAGGATTTTTTGTATGGCCCGAGATTAATTTGTATTACCTCAACATCGGATTCGCCTGTGACTATGATATCGCAGTTGTGTTTCTTTCCCAGTTCTGCCACTGCCTCTTCCGATTCTTCGATTTTTGTCAGCATCCGGCGCGCTTCCCTTGCCGATTTTGGCATTACCGTTTTAAATCCATTCTCAACAAGTTTGTTGGTAATCTGCGTGGTTAATATCCGTTTTTTTGCTCGCTTTCCCTCTTCGTTTTCATCTATGACAACCAGAATTCTGGGTTTATATATCAGATTTGCCGTAAACCCAATCTCTATCAACTTGTCCACCAGTTTATCCGCCATTACATATACGTCCAACACAACCCGCCCTTGTTTTTCCCCCGTCGGAATAACATCGTATTTCGCCACATAGCTATCCAAGTCATCTTTGAACGCCCTTTCTGCCTTACCTTTCTCTTTAAGGCTCAATCGGGTTATTTCGTCCACCTTTCCCCAGATAGCCTTCCGCAACGCTACGTTTATAGCTTCTTTTTGCGCTGCTTCCTTATCGGGATTTATGCTCGCCCCTTCCGCTCTGACAGCCGCCAATTTGCCCTCTTCCGAATACGCAACTTTGCTTAAAAAACTGCAAAACAGCAGGATAACAATGAGTGTGCCGATTATTCTTGACATTTGAAAAACCTCCTCTGTAAATATTGTTTATAATTATACCACTTTACGCGAAGTTTGTCACTATGAAATTATAGCCTTTTCGTGGCTTTATTTTTTGACAAAGTCATTGTCAGTTGATATAATTTTATCCGTGTCCTTGTTAAATTTTGGGCTGAGAAATTGAAAACGGCGGCTGACGCAAAACAAACTTGGGAGGGAAATAAAATGATACAGCTTGATAAAATGACTGTTTTAGACCAAAAAGTGAGGTTCTCAGATGAACCACACTTCTCTTTCATTTACGATGGGAGAAACTCAAAAGATTTGCTGACAACCTGGAAATCCAAGCAAACAACGGAAGTGCTTGATGCTGCTCGGACAAAAAAGGTTCTCGTTTACACCGACGCAACAACCGGACTTGAGGTGCGCTACGAAATGATAGTTTATAGCGACTATCCCGCTGTGGAATGGGTTCTTTATTTTACGAACACGGCCGAAGAAGATACGCCAATCTTGGAAAATATTCAGGCACTTGATACGCTGATTACATCCCCCGGTGGTGCCTCAGATTCGGTCATACTACATCATTCGCAGGGAAGCCTGTGCAACGATACCGATTTTATGCCGTATGATGATGCCCTTGGCGAGGGCGAGAAGAAGACGCTGACGACAAGTGGCGGACGGTCAAGCCAAAATTCGCTTCCGTTTTACAATATTCAGTTTGGCAATGAGGGTTTGATTGTCGCCATCGGTTGGTCGGGCCAGTGGGCATCGTCAATTGAGCGTTTGACCGACGGAGAATTGGACATCAAAGCCGGTATGGAATTAACTCACCTGAAACTTCATCCGGGCGAAAGCATCCGAACTCCGAGAATACTGCTCCACTACTGGAAAGGCGACGACTGGTTGAACGGACAAAATGTCTTTCGACAGTTCATGCTGTCATATCACCATCCCCGCCACAATGGAAAACCGGCAGTACCTCCCATTTGCGCGTGCGGTTCGTGGATTTTTGCCGAATCCACTCTGTCCACTAAGGATAAAGTGTTCTCCCTTGCAAAGGCTTTCCTTGACAGAGACATCTACTGCGAGAATTTCTGGATGGACGCCGGGTGGTATTCGACTGTACCCTCGCCAGATTGGTGGTCAACAGTAGGTACATGGCGGCCAAATCTTGAGCGTTTCCCCGGGGGATTGAAACCGGTGGCTGACAAGTTCCGCGAAATGGGACTGGGATTCTTGCTCTGGTTCGAGCCTGAACGGGTTGGCGCAAATACCGATATTGCCAGAGAACACCCGGAGTGGGTGTGGGGGGGAACGAACGGTGGTTTATTCAAACTCGGCGAGCCGGAAGCATGCCAGTGGTTGACCGACTACCTTGTCAACTTTATCAAGGAGAATGGCATCACGATTTACCGCCAGGATTTCAATATGAACCCATTATCCTATTGGCGTGATAACGATGAGCCTGACCGACTGGGGATGAACGAAATTCGGCACATTGAGAACTTGTATAAGTTTTGGGATGAACTGCTGGAGCGTGTCCCCGGGCTAATTATTGACAATTGCGCGAGTGGCGGAAGGCGGCTTGACTTTGAGTTGGTGAGTCGGTCATTGGCTCTCTGGCGCACAGATGCTTGGGACAGCACCCTTGGTATTCATACGATGCTCAACCTCTATTTTTGCGGACATAGCGGCGGAGTTGCCACTGATGACCGGTATACTTTCCGGACGCGACTGGGCGCAGGCGTTAGTCTCGTGCTGTACTGGGACGTTGAGGCATGGACTCCCAAATTCAGCGTTGACGAATTGCAACAGCGTCTTGAGGAATTCAGGGAATTGCGTCCCCTCTGGTATGGGGAGTTTTACCCCCTCATCACGCCAACGAGCAGTCAGCGTGATTGGATTGCCTATCAAATTTACCGAGAAGACTTAGCCCGTGGTGCAGTTGTGGCTTTCCGTCGTCCGGAGAGTCCATATCGAACTGTGGAATTAAGCCCTCGTAGTTTGCAGCCGGATGCGAGGTATCGGGTAGTCTTCAAGGATACTCTTGTAGACGGTAACCCGCTAATCAAGGTTATGAGGGGTGAAGAATTAGCCAATTTGACGGTAACGATTGAGCAGAAAAGAGATTCCGCCGTAATTACCTACGAGAAGATTACTTAATACTTATACTGGGCGCGAACCAGATTTGTGAATTTGCGTTGAGGAAGTAAAAAGTAAAGAGTAATTATTTTAAAAAATCCAAAGGAAGGGGAATGACGTGAAATTTCAAGGGAAAACAATTCTGATTACAGGTGGAGCTATGGGCATCGGTGCGGCTACGGCAAAACGACTCGCGCAGGAGGGTGCTTTCGTCATCCTTGCTGACCGCGATGAGGAAGCCGCAAAAGCCACGGCAAAGGACATCCTGAGTTCTGGTGGACAAACACACTTTCAGTTCGTTGACCTTTCTGAGCCGCGTTCGATTGAGGAAATGGGGGAGGAAGTTGCTCATCGGGTCAACTGTTTGCACGGGTTGGTAAACAACGCTGGCATCGCCCGCTCGGGGACTATCGCCGAAACAAGCGACAGCGACTGGGAACCTCAAATTACCATCAATCTGCGAGCACCGGCACTGTGCGCCAAGGCACTCTTGCCTTTGTTGAAAAAAGGAACGGGGCATATTGTGAATTTGTCATCGGAGGGGGGATTCCGCCCCAGGGCAAACAGTTGGGTTTATGATTCTACCAAAGCAGGTATTTGCGCGCTCACGAGAAACATGGCTTGTGAGTTTATTCAATACGGAATGCGGGTGAATTCGGTTGCGCCCGGCTGGACGGTGACCGAAATGCACTTCAAAAACAGCGAAAACCCAATCGCCCGAAAGTCGGAACTTGAAAACATGAATTATGACGGTGCGGTTATTCGTCGGCTTGCGCGTCCGGAGGAGATTGCTTCGGCCATCGCTTTTCTCCTCAGCGACGACGCTTCCTACATCACCGCCACAACCATCCATGTAGACGGCGGACGCGTGGCACACTAAATTTTGAGCCTCACTTACAGATGCACATAGAACTTACAAGGGAGGAGGAATATTATGGCACATATCATTGAGTTTGCTATTTCAGACTTAGCAGGCCGCAAAGGTGTCTATTCTCAAAAATTAAACAGAGACATAAACGTGTTTTTCGGACCCAATGGAAGCGGAAAGACATCCTTGCTCAAGATATTGCACTCCGCTATGAGCGGTGAAGCGGCAATTTTGAAGAACGTACCGTTTAAGCGTGCAGAAGTCAAGATTTATTCCATCTACTATGACAATGTATTTACGCGAGTTATTGAGAGAATGGCCAACACGCAAGCCAAAACAATTGATTCTGGCGTAATCTCAGGAATTAAAGGACTTAACAATGCCAAGTCTCAAGAATTTACTGAGAGCACTTGGACAACGGAACCAGAGGCTCCAAACGGTTTCAAGGGAAAGCGGGGCCACCGGTATCTGCCCACATCCCGAC
This sequence comes from uncultured bacterium, assembly GCA_964601015.1. Classification (GTDB taxonomy): domain Bacteria; phylum Poribacteria; class WGA-4E; order DTYX01; family CAZRLY01; genus CAZRLY01. The sequence goes on along the minus strand of CAZRLY010000065.1, from coordinate 9,242 downwards.
TCTACCTTGGTGATGTTCCATGGTTCTCAGAGGAGCGTATCAAATCTGGTTTTGACCGTGTTTCCGAAGAACAGTTTGACCTTTACTTCGCTCGCGCTTTACAAAATCTGTGGTCAAGATATTCCGCCGAGCTCTTAGCCGTCGTTCGCGATGCTCAAGAAGATGGGCTTGCAAACATTCTCAAGGCGATTTTATCAGCGCAGGAGCAAAAAGAAGTAGTACAAGAGGTTGATTCTGAAACCGCTTACAACCGTGTAGCGGCGTTCTTGAAGCGACAAGGCTCGCAGGATATTCTTGGTTCACCAGAGGAATTTGAAGAGCGCTATCGTGAAAATCCACAACTCAGAAGTGTGGTTAGCGACATCAACGGGGTTGAGGAAAAAATCAGACAAGCAATGGAGCCACGCGAGAAATTGCAAAGTCTGGTTCAGGGAATGTTTAGCGGAAACAAAGAAATATTTTTCAGAGATACGTCCATTGATATTGAGACCAATGAGAAAACCAATATTGGCTTGAATAATCTTTCGTCTGGCGAAAAACACCTTCTGCGGATTCTCATTGAGACGCTCCTGGTGGGTGAGAATAGCATCCTGATTGATGAGCCAGAAATCTCAATGCACGTAGACTGGCAAAGACAACTAATCAATACTATGCGGCAATTAAACCCATCAGCACAGCTTATCTTGGCGACACACTCTCCTGAGATTATGGCTGATATTGATGATGATAGGATATTGAGTCTATGAATCGGCTAAGACATTCTCCAAGCGGATATCTCCGATACATGCAAATGTCACGAACTCAAGTATTTGCATTCGTGGAAGGCAAAAAAATTGACCCGTTTTTCTACGGCAAAGTTTGTGATTCTGTGTGCCAATCGGTTAGGGTTTCCTACGAAATTTGTAGCGCCCGGGAACTTCCGGAAGGTGCTGGCGGCAAGCAGGTTTTGATTGGTTTCTTTGAATACCTCAGACGAGAATCCGCACTGATTAATAACTTCAACGGGAAAAATACTAAAGCTATCTTTTTTCTTGACAAAGATGTCGATGATTTTTTGGGAAAGCAACTCTGTTCAGAGCACGTAGTCTACACCGAATATTACGATGTCGAAAACTACCTCTTCATTGAAGGTGACATAGGTGAAGCTGCGGCTGCCTGTGCTTCTATGGATAGTCAACTGGTTCTGTCCGGACTTGGTGATTATGAGGATTGGCGTCGCCGGGTGGCAGAGCGTTGGAAAGAATGGGTGAAGTTCTGTCTGTTTGCTGTGCAGAGAGATATTAGATGCGAATGCAATTACGGGGTAACATCACGCATTAACGCTCCTTTGCACGAGCCTGTGGTTCAGGCTCTTTATGCTCAACGTTTGACAATGCTAAAAAGTGCGTCAGGGCTTTCAAGCGAGCAATTTGAAAGGGCTTTTGAACAAGTTGCAAGATTAGTTGATGACTTGTATGTGCGGGGTGAGCATGACCGGATATTCAAAGGGAAGTGGTACGTTATATTGCTGGAGGCGGAGATAAAAACGATAGCAGGAATCCGCCCTATCGACTCTAAAGGGCTGGTAAGTCGTCTGCCAAGTGCTATTGCCGTGACTCTAAATTTTGACAATCCGTGGGCGGACTACTTCAAAGAACCTTTGAGAAGATTGGTTTGCCAGGTGTAGATGTTTTCGTTTTTGCAATGAAATCAATAAGCAGGGAATCGCATGGAGGTTCAACGATGATTTTGACCATAACCAACACCCATCAACCAGCGACTGACCTCGGCTACTTGCTGCACAAACACCCGGAACGGGTACAAGAGTTTGAACTTAATTTTGGTCAGGCGCACGTTTTTTACCCTGAAGCCAGTATTGACCGATGTACGGCAGCGTTGATGCTTGATGTTGACCCGATTAAATTGGTGCGCAACCGGCGGAAGCCGGGCGGGAGTGGGTTTTCGTTGCAGCAATACGTCAATGACCGGCCTTACGTTGCCTCATCCTTTCTCAGCGTTGCTATCGCCAAGGTGTTTGGCACCGCCTTGCAGGGCAGGTGTAAAGCTCAACCGCAACTCGTCGAAACGCCCCTGCCCTTGCAGGCAAAGCTCGCAGTATTGCCGTGTCGTGGCGGTGAGCGTTTTTTGCGCCGTCTGTTTGAGCCTCTAAACTACCGAGTGAGCGCGCAACCGCATGCTCTGGACGAGCAATTTCCTGAGTGGGGCGACAGCGTCTATTTCACCGTTGAACTTCAGAACACACTTTGCCTGCGCGACTTTTTGGTTCATTTGTACGTGCTTGTTCCCGTGATGGACGACGACAAACACTACTGGGTTGGCGACGACGAAGTTTCCAAGCTCCTGCGTTACGGCGAAGGTTGGTTAGTTGACCACCCGGAGCGAGAAGTCATCGCCGAACGCTACCTCAAACACCAACGCCACTTAACCCGCGCTGCCCTCGCACAGTTGACCGAAGAAGACAATTTTGACCCGGACGCGGCTGACGAACGCTACAACGAAGAAGAGTCGGCAGTTGAAACTCCAATCAAGCTCAACCAGCAGCGTTTGGATGCTGTCATGGATGTACTCAGAGAAAGTGGAGCGTCACGCGTTGTTGACTTAGGTTGTGGCGAGGGGAAACTGTTGCGTTTACTCCTCAAAGACAAACGCTTCACCGAAATCGTTGGCATGGACGTATCCTATCGAAATCTCAAAATCGCCGCCAAACGTCTCCGTTTAGAGGAGTTGCCGGACAGAGAACGCCGGCGCATCAAACTCATGCAGGGCTCGCTCATGTACCGTGACAAACGGTTGGCTGGTTACGATGCTGCCACTATCGTTGAGGTGGTAGAACATTTTGACCCGGCTCGTCTGAAGATTTTTGAACGGGTGTTGTTTGAATTTGCCCGTCCCAGCACTGTGATAATCACTACCCCAAATCACGGATACAACGTCAAGTGGCCGAATTTGCCAGCGGGCAAGTTCCGCCACCGCGACCACCGCTTTGAGTGGACGCGGGCAGAATTCCAGGCTTGGGCTGACCGAGTAGCTCAAAAATATGACTGCATGGTGCGCTTTCTGCCTGTCGGGCCGGAAGATGAATTGGTCGGTTCACCGACGCAAATGGGGGTGTTTACACGATGAAACTAACAATTCCTGAAATGGCACTTGTGGTGCTAATAGGCCCATCCGGGTCAGGCAAATCGACATTTGCCAGCACACACTTCAAATCAACGGAAGTGCTCTCTTCCGATTTTTACCGTGGGTTAGTGGCTGACGATGAAAATGACCAATCAGCGACTGACGACGCCTTTGAAGCGCTGCACTTCATCGCTGCCAAACGACTTGCTTCGGGCAGACTGACAGTCATTGACGCTACCAATGTTCAAACGTCAGCGCGCAAGCCGTTGATAGCCTTAGCTCGTGAATACCATTGTTTGCCGGTGGCGATTGTCTTTAATCTGTCGGAGAAGATTTGCCATGAGCGCAACCGCCAGCGACCAAATCGCAATTTTGGTCCGCATGTGGTTCGCAATCAGAGACGACACCTCAGACATTCACTGCGCAGCTTGGATAGGGAGGGGTTTCGGTACGTCCATATTTTGTCGTCGCCGGAGGAGGTAGCGGAGGCGGCTATCGAACGCCAACTGCTCTGGAATAATCTCAAACATGAACACGGGCCCTTCGACATCATCGGAGATGTTCATGGCTGCTGTGATGAATTGGAAGAGTTGTTGCAAAAACTGGGATACGAAAAAACTGAAGTCAGAAACAGTAGCAGCCACCCTATGTGGTCAATCAACGGACAACCACACGGGGTTGTCGCTACGGTTTCTGTGCATCCGGTTTTCCGTCACCCAGAGGGACGCAAAACGCTCTTTCTCGGCGACATGGTTGACCGAGGGCCTCGCATTCTGGATACCTACCAATTAGTACGCGACATGGTGCAGTCGGGCAGCGCTTTGTGTGTCCCCGGCAACCACGATGCGAAACTGTTACGCAAGCTACGAGGACGCAAGGTACAAATCAAACACGGTTTGGAAAAGACGATGGCTGAAATTGAGGCTTTACCCGAGGCGATGCGTGAGCCGTTTTGTGAGGAGATGGCTGACTTTCTCGACGGATTGGTTAGCCACTATGTGCTTGACGACGGCAAGTTAGTGGCGGCGCATGCGGGCATGAAGGAGAGCATGCAGGGACGTGCTTCAGGCAAGGTACGTGCATTTGCCATTTACGGCGATGCAACCGGCGAGACGGATGAACTTGGCTTACCCATCCGCCGTGATTGGGCTGCCGACTATCGTGGTAAGGCGATGGTGGTTTATGGGCATTCGGCTGTGTCTGAAGCGGAGTGGCTCAACGGCACTATCAATATCGACACCGGCTGCGTTTTTGGGGGCAAGCTGACGGCACTGCGCTATCCTGAACGGGAGTTGGTTTCTGTCCCTGCCGCCAGCATGTATGCCGAACCTATTCGCCCGTTGACGCCCGCCACCGAAACCGAACTCACCGTCCAACAGCAACATGACGACGTTTTGGACATTGACGACGTCCTTGGTAAACGACGCATCCACACCCGATTGATATCCACCATCACGGTTCGCGAGGAGAACGCCATTGCCGCTCTGGAAATAATGAGTCGCTTTGCAGCCAATCCCAAATGGCTGATTTACCTGCCTCCCACGATGTCACCGTCGAAAACAACCGAGGAACCAGGGCTGTTGGAACACCCCGCAGAAGCCTTCGACTACTATCGCAAGCAGGACGTAGAGCAGGTGGTTTGCGAGGAAAAACACATGGGTTCGCGTGTGGTTGTCATCGTATGTCGGGATGAGAGTGCGGCACAACGTCGGTTTGGCGTTGTTGACGAGGGGATAGGCATCTGCTACACACGCACTGGACGCCACTTTTTTAATGACCGGGCGTTCGAGGTACAACTGCTGGAGCGTCTGCAATCTGCCCTGATACAAACCAACTTCTGGGATGAACTCGCGACAGATTGGGCATGCTTGGATTGTGAATTGATGCCTTGGTCAGCCAAGGCGCAGGCACTGTTGAAGCAACAGTACGCTGCTGTAGGCGCAGCCTCACGAGTGACACTGGCGGAGACAGAGGTGGTTTTGCAGCAAACAGCAAATCGGGGATTGGACATGGAGGAGCTAAAAAGCAAGAATCAAGAGCGCGCAACTATGGCCGCCCAATTTGTGAATGCGTACCGACGCTACTGTTGGCCGGTCAACTCTGTCAACGAACTCAAGCTCGCGCCTTTCCACATCTTAGCAACGGAAGGGGGTGTCCATGCCGACAAACATCATCTCTGGCATTTGGAGAACATCGCCAAATATTTAAAGCCAGAGCAAGTACCCGGGGTAGCCGAAGTCCCTGACTTCGGCTACTTCCGATGCATACAGACGACAGCTTACAAATTGGTTGATTTGAGTGATGCTGTCAGCGAAGCCGAGGGGATTGTCTGGTGGCAGGAATTGACTGACCGGGGCGGCGAAGGGATGGTAGTCAAACCGCTTGATTTCATCGCTGAGGGAAAGCGCGGCGGGCTGGTACAACCAGCCATAAAATGCCGTGGGCGCGAGTATTTGCGCATCATCTACGGGCTTGACTACACGACACCAGAGCATTTGCAACAGTTACGACAAAGGGGCTTGTCAGTCAAACGCTCGCTGGCTTTACGTGAGTTTGCTCTTGGCGTTGAATCGCTGGAGCGTTTCGTCTCCGGTTCGCCATTGCGACGGGTTCATGAGTGTGTTTTTGGTGTGCTTGCGCTTGAAAGCGAACCAGTTGACCCAAGGTTGTAAGGAGGGAGAACCAATATTGTTTGAACATAGATTTTCCATTTTAGAAGGAGGAAGAAGATGGCTGAAAAACTACCCCAGAAATTAGAGCTTGGCGTTGCTGAAGTAAGAAGAAATCTTGGTAAACTTCTAAACCATGTTCACAGAGGGGAAGAGCATATAGTGGTGAAGAAGCTAAGTACGCCAATCGCCGTTATTATTAGCATACAGGATTATGAGCAGTACCAGCAATTTTTAGCGCAAAAGATGTCCATAGCGAAGCGGAGGGCGGATGAAGCCCGCCGCCTGTCGGCTTGCGGCGGAGCGGCTTCTCACAGAGAGCTAAGTCAGAAGGTAAGTGCTGAAGCGTCAAAGCAGGGGCTAACCCCTGAACAGCTTTTGGATGAGATTAAAGAAACACGCCAAACACTCTTTTTCGATAAAATTTAAGACAAGAAGAAAAAATCATGCAAATAAAACAAGTCGTAGTAACTGGTCAGAATCAGGTTGAACTTCAAAAGTCCGAGATTGACGACAAGAATCTTGGACCAAAGAAATATTGATTGATACTGAATGCCCTTTTATCAGTATAAATAGCAATTAAATTAATCTTCAATGGACACGGAGGAAAAATTTGATGAGGATACTTTGCGAAAGCTGCAATAAACTAATCGGAGCGACCAGCCGGTATATTGCCGAGCTTGACTTGATTTACTATATTTGTTCTCACTGTGGGAAAGCTAATCGCGCGTCAGCTCGATTCTCAAGACAAGAAGAGCAAGAATCGAAATATCGCATTCCAAAGGGATTGGCATTACTTGAGGAATTGCATCAAAACATTCGAAACATCCATTTCAACATCCTGGTGTGGGGACCAACTCTTGATTCAAAAAGCCATCCCCAATTAGCACAAAAGCGGCGTGACATTTTGGAATCTCTTTCAGGGAAAGGGCATACTGTTAATCTGAGTGAAGAATTAGCACTCCATCCTATTGACGGAGTGAATATTCCAATTGATACACAGGAAAGCTATCAACTTGAACAATTCGATTTAGTTATTTTAATAGCAGGTTCCTATGGGAGTCTCGGCGAATTCCACCAATATGCTTTGACAAACGCTAAACGAATGCTAATCTGGTTGCCTTTAGCTGCCCAAGACGGCTTTGCAGGAACTGGACTGGCCGAAACACTGCTCGCCCAACGTAATCCACCAATTTACTTCGAGCAAAACGATGTCAAAAGCTGCGTTTTGTTGAAAGCTTCAGAGGATTGGATTCAAAGATTACAAATTTTGGAATTCAGATTAGACCTAGAGGAACAAAGAATCAGGGAAACGAGAATACGGAGGAAACGAAATGATTGAAAAAGCAATCGAAAGAAAATATGAACAGATGCAACGCACCACAAGCGTTTTGGTAAATGAGCTCGCTTGGCTTTTACTTTTTGACCTTTATGAAAGACATGAGGCAGTAATGCTCTTTAATCTCGCTAAAGACTATCATCTGGAATCGGAAAGCATCCAAGAAATCTTAGATATTTTAGTTAAGTTATCACTCATTACTCAATCTGACCAAACCATCGAAATTGCGCCGGAAGGACAAGAGTTCGTGCGAGAAATTATTTTGACTTTGTCATAGTATAACTTACATGATTGCGTTACGTCCCTGTTTGTCTCCGGCACAGGCAGTCGAAGGAGGTTGCCATACCTCCCCACGCCATAGTCTAAAATGTAATGCAATCGCAGGAATCATTTTTCTGCACTATACACACTATTAATTGAGGGAGGAAAATCATGCAAATAAAACAAGTCGTAGTAACTGGTCAGAATCAGGTTGAACTTCAAAAGTCCGAGATTGACGACAAGAATCTTGGACCAAACGAGATGTTGATTGAGACTGAATGCACTTTCATCAGTGCTGGTACAGAATTAGCCAACTACACAGGCAAAGAACCGCAGGTTTTCCAGCCGGGGAGTTGGTGTGCTTACCCTTGGAAATCGGGTTATGCCAATGTTGGGATTGTGCGGGCAATTGGAGATGATGTTATGCGAGCGAAGCCCGGTGACCGGGTATTTACCTACGGCAACCATGCGTCCGCTGTGCGCTACAACGAAGGGAGATTAGTCATTCCAGTGCCGCAAAGCATTGATTCGTCGCTCGCCGCAGCTTCGAGGATGGCAGGCGTGGGGACGACTGCGGTTATTGTCGGCGAAATCCAGAACAATCCGTGGGTTGTTATCTTTGGGCTTGGCATGGTGGGGAATATGGCGGCACAGGCGTTCCGCATTCGAGGTTGTCGGGTAATAGGCGTTGACCCGGTGGAAGCGAGGCGTAAATTAGCTGAAAAATGCGGTATTTCCCCTACGATAGGCGGGACACCAGAAACGGCTCAGAAATCAATCGAAGAGATTACCGAGGGCAAAATGGCAAATATCACAGTTGATGCGGTTGGACATAGCAGCGTTGTGCTACAGGCGCTCGGGGCTACAGCGAATTACGGGCAAATCATCATACTCGGTTCGCCTCGTGTTCCGGTTCATGCCAATCTAACCGAGTTGTTGTCAGACGTTCATCTGAGGTGGATTACCATTCGTGGTGCGCTGGAATGGTGTTTGCCGATGTATTCGGAAGCGGAAAATGAGGAATCTCAGTTTAGCAAACAGCAGATGATTTTTGACTGGATTCATAGCGGTGAGTTGAAGATTGAGCCGCTCATCTCACATAAATTGAAACCTGAACAGATAAAGGAAGCGTATGACGGACTTCTCAACGAACCGGAGACATATACTGGCGTGGTGTTGGATTGGAAGTAGCACCATACGCATTAGAATATTCGTGTTCTCGGAATCAAGAAGGCGTTACAATCCTACGGGATTTGAGTTCCTCAAGCTCCCGCTGGTATTGCTCAAAACGCCGTTCCAACTCCTCAAAACGCTTTTGAAAATCGGCACGGGCTCGCTTCTCCTGAAAATACCCCAACAGTTGAGGTAAGGCAATCACAGCCAAGACTATTGCAATCAACGTTCCCATCGCCCAAAAGAGGACGCTAATTTGGGTAGTCAGGCGTTTGTCCATTTCCTCAATGTACTTGGTCAGGCGTTTATCCAATTCCTCTATCTGATTGGTCAGGCGTTTGTCCGATTCCTCTATCTGATTGGTCAGGCGTTTGTCCATTTCCCTCACTGTGGTTTCGAGACTGGTAATCTTTACCTCTAACATCTGGATGTCCGCTTTGGTTGCCTGTTGCGCAGAAGCAACAGGCGGAAGCAACAGAAAAAGGAAAAGCCAAAAGGTAAATCGTTTTCTATCCATGGTGTACTCCTACTTTCAGAGGAAATTGTATTCCTACGGTCAAAGTATAGCATGGGGGCTCACTTTTGTCAAGGAGTCTCAAAATAAAATAGGGGGGGAAATTAGTGAAGCTCATGTTAAGAAATCGTGCAAATAAACCGAGTTTCTCCGAGAAACTCGGTTT
>CAZRLY010000064.1:0-21977 GCA_964601015.1 uncultured bacterium | reverse complement strand
CTGCATAGGCGGCGAGGAGGGCGGAATTGTCCATAACAGACTGCCCGGATACGGCGTCAACAGGGGATTGAAGGCAAACCTCGGTAGGGGACTGTCCCTTGAGCAGGTGAATCAAGCGAAAGAAGAATTATCGCAAGCCGGCATTCAAGCAGAAGCGACGATGATAGATGACGCTACAACAGGCGGCGAAAACAAACGCGCTTGCCTCGAAATTACCCAACCGGGCGATAAAAACGGCACTGCGCTTTTCATTCAATCTATTCTGGAGGAAACGAATTGCCCTTCTGATTGGTGCGAATTCGGCAGCTTGCCGACTGGACACGATGGACTGGAAGCAGTTAAGGTTGTCAACGCTATTGTGGAATCCGCTGAGAAGGGCGAGTTGGTGAAGATTGGCGATTAGGTGTTAATAGACAAAAAGAGCCGCTGATTAGTGGGATTAATCAATCCGTGTAATCCTGCAAATCCGTGGCTCTGTAGCTTTTAAGTAGGAGGTGTTACAAGATGTTAGAAGAGATTTTGGAAGGATACGATGAGGAGAAGTTTATCCCAGGTATTTACAACTATTGCGACCGGTGGTGTGAGCGGTGCAGGATGGCTGACCGGTGCTTCCTCTATCACAGGGAAGAGAAACGAGTAGCAAAACATGAGGTGGCTGGTAAAAACCCTTATGACATGGATGTAGTTATAGACGATGTCCACGAAAGTTTTAAGGAGACTATGGAGATGCTGCGGGAGATGACTGAAGAAGAAGGTATTGACCTGAATGCCATCGACACAGAATCCCTGCCCCCAGAGCCTGACGTATCAGAACATCCGCTTAAAATTAAGTCTGAGAAGTATTCGTTCGCTGTTCATGACTTCCTCCCCAGACTCCATGAGATTATCAACCTGGAGATAAAAGACATAAACGCTGGCAATATAATTAGCCCCGTAGAAGCGGCGGACAATATTGAGGAAGTCAAAGAGTGTTACCTGATAATCGAGTGGTATCACTTCTTCATCAGCGTTAAAATAAACAGGGCTTTGTTTGGAAAGATGGAAGCGATACAGGAGGGCGAGGAGGATGATGAATATGCGATGTCTGATGTCAATGGCAGCGCAAAGATAGCCCACGAAGCGCTTGTGAAATCAATGGACGCATTCACAAAGATTATTGAGTGGTATAAGAGCTTGCGCAACGACATTATGCCATTTCTTATAGAGATTTACGGGCTAATAAACGCAGTTGATAAAGAATTTCCCGGCCACAAAGACTTTAAACGCCCCGGGTTTGACGAGTAGCAGTTAGCGATACTTTTCACACACCTTCTTAATGCCGCCATCTAATAACGATAGTTCCGCACTGTATCCGCCATAGCTTTGAAATTTTCCAGAGGCACATCGTTATGGAGTTCAGTTGATGAGCCAACAAGCACACCTGGGCCTGCTATTTCGATGAGCTTTCGGGTTTCCCTTGCTACCTCCTGGGGTGTGCCGAACGGGAGCAATTGGCTTACGTCAATGCCGCCGGCGAATACCAGATTCTTGTGTCTTTTCCTAATTTCGGCAACGTCCATGCCTGCGATGGTTTCGATGGGATTCAAAATATCGACGCCTGCGGCCACCAAATCGTCTACTATTTCCATCAGGTTTCCGTCGGAGTGAAACATCACCGTTAGTCCGCGCTTGTGGTAGGCATCCGCAATTCTTTCAAGTCGCGGCATGAACTCTTTGCGAAGATAGGCGGGTGAGAAAAGAGTTGCGCCCTTGTAGGCTATGTCCTCGCCCACGAATACACCCGGTGAAATGTCCGCAACGGAAAGATGTTCGATTCGCCGGACGGCCAATTCCGTGTTCAGTTCAAGAAAACGGGAAATCACTTCAGGGTTGTCCGCTAACAGATACGAAAAAGTTTCAAGCCCATAGGAAGTATAAACCATCAGCCCCGGCGTATAACCGGGCGCAAAGAAGGCAAAATCGCAACCGAGCTTATTCAAAACACCTTCTACACTCGTTCGGATGTTCTGAGCGTCTTGTTTATCAGATGAACTGTCGCTTGCCAGGCGTCCCTCCAAAGAACGGATGCTTCCCTGAAGGCTTGCTTCTGCTTCGGCAACTGTCGGATACCGGGGGCGTTTTGTCCATGTCGTCCATTGGCGTCTGATGATAACCGTGCCGTCGGGACGGCGTTCTTCTCCTTCTACGCTTGGGAAGCGAACTGAGCGGGTGGCATCCAAAATATTGCGCACCGCACCGTAGATGGTGCCTGCTGTATCTGCGGCTAACGATTTTCCGCTGTAGTATTCTAAAACTGCGTTGTTTCTCAAAAGGTCAAATAAAGCCGGTCTATCGGGTGTGCCGCCGCTGAGAATTGTGCGAACGCGTTCGATTGGTGTCATATATAGTCTCCTTAATATGTTATGTAGGTCGAAATTCAGAAATATGTAGGTCGAAATTCGGATTTCGACAGAGAGATGTCGGTTTCGATACGGTTATTCACCGCGTTCAGAACCTACTCAACCCGGCGGATTTCTGAAAATCAACCTACGGGGTTTCATATCGAAACCTCGTTAGTTACTGGTTGGGTAGGGATTGGAATACAATAACTAATTATCTCCTTATTATCAACAACTTCACGTTCGTGTCGCTGTTCAGCTTCTTTACGTCGGTCAAAGACGATGTAGTATCCTCGTTGAACACCTTCTTTGTCAAGATATGCTGCCAGTTGTCGTTTGCCCGACTGATAGCGTTTTTCGCCGTGCCAAAGTTTTGTCTCAACGATATGTTTTTGCTCATGGTACAAAATGATTATGTCCATGCGCCCGCGTCCTGTCGGCACTTCCGGGTAGAGGTGTGCGCCGATTTTGCGGACAAACAAATCAAGGTACGCTAATAATAGATATTGTCCGACGAATTCCCGCGGGGTTTCCGGAACGAGAAGAATTTTATAACCGGCTCTTTCGATGAAGTCGCGGAAGTTGTCTAAAAGTGCGTCTATCTGGATAGAGCCACGCGATAGATAATGAGCAAAATCTTCCACAGATTCAGGCAGATACTTATCTTCAACGCCGTTAATCGCAGGAGTAAACGCGTCAATTATGATGCTCTGGTAGGTGGGGTTATCAATAACGCAGATGCCTTCCTCTTCTCTGAGGACGCCGAAGGTTACAAGCACCTGAATGTCATCATCCCGTCTATTAAATCTCCTCTCCTTTTCCCCTGCGATAATATCAATTAATATCGCCTTGAATTCATCTTTAAGTCGGACATTCTTTACCAGTGTATCAAAATGAGTGTTTTTCTCATTCAGTAACATCGGATATGCTTTCTGAAAGTGCTCTGCGGAGATTTCTTCTGTTTGGGGAATCGAAAATTCCTCGGTTAAAATTTGCGCCAGGCGATTAACCAGAAACGGTTGTCCCCCAGTTTTTTGATGTACAGTTTCAATCACCTCATTCGCAAAAGGCTGTTCTGTCTCGTCGGTATATTGTTCATAAAGTTCGGCAACCTGCTCTACCGTGAAATTGGGCAGCGAAAATTGGTCTTGAATGTTGAAGGGAGAAATGGTATGGTCAAAATCTAACTGGACGATACTTTTTACGCCGACGATTCCGACGCTGTGAATATAGTTGTGGTTGGGATTAAGTTTCTTTTCCAGGTAGATTTGCCGTAAAGTATGCAGAAATCCTTTGAGCGCTTTCTTTGGGATGCCATCAAATTCGTCAATAACCAAGAATACCTTCTTAGGAAGTTTAGAGTGGAAGTCCTCGAAAAACAGTCCGAATGAATGGTGGTCAATAAATTCATATGTCTTTAACCATTCGTATACTGTATCCGAGCCGGGAATACCGAGGGTTTTCAGTCTTTCTTCTACCTTGAGCACAATTCTTTGACCAATAATCTGATAGAACCTCTCCTGTTCATCTTCCGAATAAACTTCAAAATTTAGCACGATGGGCATGTATTCGGCATCCTTTTCCAAGACGCTGAGAGCATCGTAGAAAAACGTCGTCTTCCCCGTTTGTCGCGGAGCAGAAATGACGATGTATTTTCCCCTCTCAACTCTTCGCAGAAAATCGGCCAATTCCCTTTCTCTTTTGACAAAGTAGTTCTCCACAGGCACGACGGGGCCGCCTGTGGCAAAGGTTCGTCTTTGCATCTGTACCACCTCCAATCAAGATAGTGGGGAGCCTGGTGGATTGTAGTCGAAGGAAAGCAATTTCTTTAGATTGCCTCTGAAAAATATTTTACCTTATCTTTTCTTCATTGTCAACTTCATTGCCTAATTTTCTTGACAAAAACGAATATCTGTGATAAAGTTTAATTACACTGTTGAGAAAAAACGGAAGGGTGAAGATAATGAAAAATATAGCAAAGATTCTATTGATTTTTTTTCTTCCCGTTTTTGCTTGGGCGCAGTCAGATGATTTCGATACGCTTCCCACTCAATCCAAGGATTATTTTGAGCGAATTACGGTTTATTCCAACGGAAGAATCGCCCGATTCACAACGATGCCGGTAACCGTCCATGTGGAGCCCGTTCCTACATCGTCTGAATTGGGGGAGACATCTTTAGATGACTTAAAGTATGCTCTAAGCGAATGGGAGTTGTGTTCTGGTGGCAAGATAAAATTTGAGTTGACCGAGGAACGAGACAGCGCGAATATCAGAGTGATTTGGGCGAAACACAGCCTTACAGAAAGAATGGATAGCGCATTGGGCGACGCTAAGTTTGTTCAAACGGAAACCGGTTTCAGAATAGAGGTGATACTTTCGTTGCGGCAAAGAGCTGGTAAACTGCTATCTCACGAAGAGATGCGAACCGTTTGTTTACACGAATTTGGGCATGCTATCGGTTTGTGGGGGCATAGCCCTTCAAAAGAAGATGTTATGTTTTTCGCAACGTCAGGAACAGTATATCCTACCGAACGGGACAAAAATACCCTCCTGAAAGTATATGCCTGCGAATTCAATCAGCCACAACATGCCCGAGCTTTATCGGTGCTAAAAGAGCAAATTGAGAAACAACCAAAGAATCCTAAATTACACTACCTATCGGGTTCGGTTTATTTGGATAAGGGCGATTATGAGCAGGCGATAGATGCTTTCATTTACTGTTTGGAATTGGATTTGTTTTACAAACAGGCTGGCGAAAAGCTGGTTCAGGCTTACCTAAAACTTGATAGGAAAGAGGATGCTATCCAGCAATACGAGAGGTTGTTGAAACAAAACCCGTCTGCTGAGACATATAATTCCACAGGTGGGCTTTACTATAAACAGGGAAATATTGAGCAGGCGATAAGGTATTTTGAAAAGGCACTTAAAATTAACAAACGTTATTTGCCCGCCAAAAACAACCTCTTCAACATGTATAAGGGACGAGGCATCAAATATCTGGAAGCAAAAGATTATGATGGCGCTATTTCTGATTTCGCAAGGGCAATGGAGTTGTTCCCGAACGACTCTGGTATTTGTGATGTGATGGGCGCAACACACGCCGATAAAGGCGATTATGAGCAGGCGATAGAATATTACGAAAAAGCCATAGCCCTCAACCCTGGCAACATCAATGCCAAAAATAATCTTGCTAAGGGCTACAACAATCTGGGCGTTGTGCTTGTAAAGCAAAAGCAATTCCAGGAAGCTATCAACGCTTATAATAAAGCGTTGAAAATAACGCCCGAGGATGCCCAGTTCAAGAGTAACCTTGAAAGCGCATATTGGAGGCTGGCAAATTATTATACCGAAACAAAAAATGCCAACAAAGCTATCGAAACCTACCGGAAATTGCTGGAACTAAATCCGACCAATAGGGATGTCCACATCGCCATCGCTGGAACGTATTATAACCTTGGGCGGTATGCGGAAGCCATCGAATCCTTCAAGGCTGCTCTGCGGATTCGAGATGCTCAAAGCGAAGCGGAGAAGCGCAATGGTATTTCAGAGACTGAACAAAACCTCCTCCTAACGTACTGCAAGTACGGGCAAACCCTACTCGAAGCATGTCGCTATCAAAACGCCATAGCGCAGTTTCAGGAAGCGCTCAAAATTCAACCCAATGACACCGATACGCTTCTGAATCTTGGTGTCGCCTACCAACGCACTAACCAATCTGAAGAGGCCCTTGCTGTGTATGAAAAAGCGCTTGACATTAAACCAGACAATGACAAGATAAAACGATTCGTCATCAATCTGCATACCAATCAGGGCAAAAAGTACATGCAAGCGCGCAAGTACAAATCAGCGATAGCTGCTCTTGAAAAAATACCGGAGGTAGATAGAAGCGGAGATATCTCAGGCTCAATAGGCTATCTCTACATACTTACGAAACAGCCGATTTTAGCTCTCCCGCATCTTGAGAGAGCGCTAAAGAAAAATCCAAAGGACGACGCCTCTTATCAGAATTTACGTGCCATCGAATCCAACTTTCAGTTGGATAAAAGTAAATCGCAAAAAATTAAAGACAATCTCGTGCTAACGCGGTGCAGTTTAGCCAAAGCACTGATGTATAAAGGAAAACTCTCGTCTGCGAAAGCGAGACTACGCAAGGCACTTGACTTAGCGCCAAAATCGCCTGTTGTAAAAAAGACACTGATAGTGACTTGTATAAAACTAATTGAAGCCTTCCAAGCAAAAAAATGGAACAAGAATGCGCGTGAGGTTGCGAAGTGGGTTTTGGAGTTGGAACCTGAAAATGAGACTGCTAAACGGATTCTAAACGGTTAATTGTTTAGAGAAAAGTAGGTTGGGTTGAGGCACGAAACCCAACAAAACATCGGATATCCACCCGTTGGGTTTCACTTTCGTTCAACCCAACCTACGTGGGTATTCAGAGGACTTCTCACACAAGCTCTAAGGTAAAATCCATTTTCTTGTCTTGACAGCGAATTTCATGAATGGTATACTTATTGCTATTATTGAGATACAATTTTTGGATAAAAATAAGGAGAAATATCATGTTAAGGAAAACCCTTTTTCTCGCTACCATAGCAACATTAATTTTAATTGTTAGCAGCTTTCTTTTTGCTGCTAAAGAGTGGGCCATATCGCCGGTGGATAACAGAGATGTAGATTTTCGCGCTGTATACTTTGTTGATGCGCGCAATGGTTGGGCTGTTGGAGATTCTGCGCTTGACCAGACTGGAATGATAGCTCAAACGAAGAACGGCGGTGCGAAATGGACTTTCTATGAAGCCCCGTTCGATAGAACTTTGCAAGACGTATTTTTTATCTCGGATAAAATCGGTTGGGCGGTTGGAATCGGCAGAGCTCCAATAGACAAAGGCCTGATAGTAGCAACAACCAATGGCGGTAAAACATGGAAGATTCAGGATAGTGACGTATACAATAATCTTTCCAGCGTCTTCTTTGTTGATGAAAAACGCGGCTGGGCTGTTGGTATGGGAGAAACCATCCTGCGGACTACAAACGGCGGTAAAAAATGGGAGATACTTACGGGTGGAGAATCAACCACCGCTGTCGGTGAGGGTGACATAATGCTCTTGGACGCGTACTTCACGCGTAAAAAGGTAGAAGGTAAAGAAAAGATTTTCGGCTGGGTAGTAGGACAAAACGGAGTTGTCCTGTATACTGAAGATGCCGAGAAAAGATTCGTGAAGCCTGAAGATGTCTGGAAGACATGGCATAAACAAGAAGTGAAAGATGCCGAAGGTGTCTTAATTGAAAACAACCTTAACGATATCTTCTTCGCTGATGAGCAAACCGGCTGGATAGTCGGCGCTGATGGACTAATGCTTCAGACTACCGACGCGGGAAAAACCTGGCAAGTGGTAGACGTTGGCAGCAAAGAAGAACTGCACGGCATATACTTCGCCCCAAAAACGCAAATTGGCTGGGCTATCGGCACTTATGGAACAATTTTGCATACGTCCGATAATGGCAAAACCTGGCAACCACAAAGCGCACCGATACATAAGGTGACCAAAAAAGCTCTCACATATGATCTTCTTAGCGTATGCGCTTTTGACCAGAGTCACTGTTGGATTGTGGGTAAATGGGGAACGATTTTACGACATGCCAAATAATTTTAAGTAATTGAGCAACTAATACTGACTTAGGGCTGATATTTCTTATTTAACTTCCTCCGCAGAAGTCCCCTCCTGAAAAGGAAAGATAAAGAGAGCTTTCCGTTCAGGAGGGGATGAATGCAATGACTATTGAATATTGACTATTGAAAAAACCTGCTTCTTTCCAATCGACAATCTTCAATTGTTTAACATTCACAAAAAAATTAAGAGGGTTATCAGATGAAATTTGCTATGAGAATGAGCCGGCTCGGAACGGAGTCGGCATTTGAGGTTTTAGCTAAAGCAAAAGCGCTTGAGGCGCAAGGCAGGGACATAATTCATTTAGAAATCGGTCAGCCGGATTTTAAAACCCCCGCTCATATTTGTGACGCCGCATACAAAGCAATTCAAGAAGGATATACAGGTTACAGTGCGGCGGCGGGGTTGTTAGAATTCAGGACTGCTGCCGCAGAGTACATCTCAGACACGAGGAGCGTTGAAGTCCACCCGGATGAAGTGAGCGTCACCCCCGGGGCAAAACCGATAATATTTTTCACCATTCTGGCGTGCATTGATGAGGGCGACGAAGTTATCTATCCTGACCCGGGGTTCCCCACTTATGAATCTGTTATCAGTTTTATCGGTGCGAAAGCCGTCCCGCTCCCCCTGAAAGAAGAGGTTGGTTTTCGATTTAGAATAGAAGATTTGGAATCGGCGATCACAGACAAAACAAAATTGCTAATCATCAACTCTCCTCAAAACCCCACCGGTGGAGTGCTTACCAAAAATGACCTAACGGCAATAGCCCAACTGGCAATCAAACACGACATTATGGTAATGTCCGACGAGGTATATTGCAACATTTTATACGAAGGCAAACATGAGAGCATCATCAGCATCCCAGGGATGAAAGAACGAACAGTCCTCATCGACGGACATTCAAAAACATACTCCATGACTGGTTGGCGTCTTGGATACGGCGTGATGCCCAAAGAACTGGCAGCGGCTGTCACTAAGCTGATGATAAATTCCAATTCTTGTACGTGTTCTTTTACACAGATGGCAGGAATCGCAGCCTTGACCGGCCCTCAGGATTCTGTTTACGAAATGGTATCGGAATTCAAAAGACGCCGTGACGCAATGGTAGCTGGATTGAACGCTATCGACGGAGTCAGTTGCTCTCTACCGTTGGGTGCATTTTATGTATTCCCAAACGTTACAAACATCAACATGCACTGTGACGAACTCGCTCCCTACATCTTAGAAGAAGCGGGTGTAGCACTTTTACCCGGTACCGCCTTCGGAAAGGACGGCGAAGGATATTTGCGTCTCTCCTACGCAAATTCACTGGAAAATATCGAAGAAGCATTGGCGCGCATGGAAAAGGCAATAGCGGTAATATAAAACCACGAATTTTTAGTATTACACAAACTAAGCATTCTGGTGAAAAAGTTTGCCTTGAAAAAGGGGGACTTAATGGCAAAGGCGGACAATCCCTTGAAAGTCTTAGCAGATAGACATGCCGATGATTATGTTTCTTGGTTGCTAAGTAGTGGATGTCAGTTGCTGAAAAAACATCCTACAGACTTGCCTGAAACCGAGCGTAGAGCGGATATTGTTTGCGAAATAAGCTACGAAGATTCCACCTTTATACTGCATGTTGAGTTCCAGCAATATCGCCCGTCGGATGAACCAATGCCTTTTCGCATGACTGAATATGCCATCAGGCTGTGGAAAAAACATCACTTACCCATCTGTGGCGTTGTCATATATTTACTCAAAGAAGCGGATGTAAATGACCCGGGTTATTTTTCTCTGGTTTGCCCGCTGGACAAAGAACAGGTGATGAGATGTCATTACAAGGTGGTGCGCTTGTGGGAAATAGATGGGCAACGCCTCTTAGAGTCAAATACCGTTGGACTATATCCGTTAATCCCTTTGACACGATTAGAAAATCCAGAGGAAACCTTGAAGCAAGCAATCAAGGAAATCCGCGACATCAAACAGGAACAAACAAAGGCGGATTTGCTCTTTGGTACTTGGCTCTTATCGGAATCAAAGGCAGATATCCGAAACTGGTTGGAGGTATTGATAAGGAGGGAAGAGATGATGGAATCACAGTTGTGTAGAGAAATCATGGAAGAGGGAAGATTGATTGGATTAGAAGAAGGCAAATTAATTGGCTTAGAAGAGGGTAAATTGAAAACGCTTCGAGAAGCTATTCTTGACCTTTTGTCTGCGCGGTTTGGGTTGACGTATCGAAAAATGAAACAATTGGAAAAAAAGGTCAATTCCATTTCTGATCTCTCGCAACTTAGAGAACTACTCCTGGGAGCAGGAACGGTAGAGTCCCTTGAAGAGTTTCCTGAAGCTATTTCATCGTAAATCCTGAAGAAAACGATGACGAAGATGAATAACCCTATGTCCTGCCGAGGTCAAAAAATGAACAAAATGAGAGCTATCGCGAGAGTACCAGCCAGTACAACAAATTTGGGGGCAGGTTTTGACGTACTCGGTTTAGCTGTACAACTTTATAACACAGTAGAATTGGAAGAAACCGGCCGCGGAGTTCAGCTTGAGGTACATGGAACCAACAGGGAGTTGATTCCCAACGATGAAAATAACCCCGCCTATAAAGCTGCTAAGTTCATCTTTGAAAAGGTCAAAAAACAACCTAAAGGGGTCAAATTGACCGTTATCAACGACATTCCCGTTGAGCGCGGGTTAGGTGGAAGTGGCACAGCGATTCTTGGCGGACTTCTCACAGCGAATTTAATTTGTGGTGAACCTTTTTCAAGGGATGAGTTGTTAAATTTCGCAGCGAAGTTTGAAGGACACCCCGACAACGTATCCGCGTCCCTTTTGGGTGGATTTGTTGTCGTTTGCGTAGACGATGGAAAAATTCATCATGTTAAACTTCAGTGTCCGGGGGGGTTGAAAGTCGCCTTTGTCATTCCGAATTTCCCCTTATCTACCGAAAAAGCTCGAACAACACTGCCTCAAACCGTCCCTCACAAAGATGCTGTTTTCAATGTGAGCCGGTGTTCCTTCCTTGTCGCTTCGATTCTGACCGGCAAACTGGACTCCCTTTCAATCGGTATGGAGGACAGACTTCATCAACCTTATAGAAAACCTCTCATTCCGGGTATAGAGGATGTATTTGACACCGCACTTGACGCGGGCGCATTGAGCGTGGCGTTAAGCGGTGCTGGGCCGACCGTGGCTGCTTTTTGCGTGGAGAAGGGCGAGGCGATTGCAACTAATATGAAACGTGCTTTTGAAATGCACCGCATAGAGAGTGAAACGAAAGTATTGGATATTGATTATGAGGGGGCAGTTTGCGGGTATGCAATCTGAAAAGGGAGCGTTTCAAAAATCCATGTACGAAGTTGGACTTTAGGATATTTTAAGTCCTTTGTCACAAAATCAAAAGAGGAGAGTGCCGTTATGAGAACGATACCGGGTGATATTCAGGAAAGAAAAATACAAATGATAGGAAAAAAACTTGGAACAAGGTACAGACTTCCAAAGACAAAGGAACAAAGATTGTCATTTCTGACTTCCAAACAAAAACAAGAAACTCTTTCCTTGGAAGAAAAAATAGAACTTGATAATCTGCTTGATGAATACGACAGTTTGACACTCATGCGAGCTAAAGCTCTGGAAGGAATCAAATGAATCCGATTAGTAATTTGTTGAAACAGCGAGTTCGTTCTCGAGCCAGGTACCGGTGCGAATATTGTTTAACACATGAAGTTCTGGCTGGTTCCAACTTTACAATTGACCATGTCATTCCGACGGGGCTTGAAGGGGAAGATGACTCGGACAATTTATGTTTGTGTTGCTTTTTTTGCAACGTTTACAAAGGAATGAGGGTTACCGCAGTTGACCTACAATCTGGCGAACTTGTTCCAATTTTTAATCCACGCCGCCAGAATTGGCAAGATAATTTTTTCTGGAGCGAGGATGGAATTCAAATTCTTGGAAAAACCAAAACAGGACGCGCTACGGTGGAAGCTTTGAAACTCAACAGGAAAAAGCTTGCTTCCGCCCGAAGATTTTGGGTTAGACATAACATTCATCCACCTCGTTATCTTCGCATTAGGAGGGAGGGTAATTCTGCTAACGAATGAAAAAATGCTATCAACTGTTTGGCACACCAAAAAAATTTCATCCGTACTTCAAGAGTTGGAAATTGACCTGGAGCAGGGATTAAGCTCTGCTGAAGCAGCTTCGCGTTTGCAGCGTTACGGACACAATGATATTGTGTTAAAAGATAGTGTTTCCCCTTATCGAGTTTTTCTACGCCAATTTGCAAGTTTTATGGTGGTTATTTTAGCTTTAATTTCCGGCGTATTAATGTATATGGGGTATCGCGCTGAAGCTTTAACGGTTTTAATCATTTTGTCCGCTAACATACTCATAAGATATATCTTGCAAATTGAGGCTGAAAGCCGGGTTCATATTTTGAAACAACAGGTTTTTCATCGCGCTTCGGTTACCAGAGATGGCAGCTTAACCTCCATAGATGCTCGCAACCTTGTGCCCGGCGATGTCATTTATTTCAAGTCTGGTGATAGGGTTCCCGCTGACGCACGCATAGCCGAATCTTATTCCCTTATAATCGACGAAGCACAAATCACAGGTGCCGTAGAACCCGTTGAAAAAAATGAGGCAGTGCTTGAAGGTGAAGATTTGCCAATCACTGAAAGGATAAACATGGCTTATGCCGGCTCCCTTGTAACGGGCGGACTGGGGAAAGCGATAGTCACAGCCACCGGTGCCGACACCGAATTGAGCGATGTCCTTAGAGTTATCCGTCGTTTAGATGAGGAACCGAATTCTCAACTCCAACTAACCGACTTGAAATCAAGATTCTTGATTCCTATTAGCGTGGTGGTTGGTGCTATAATAGCCGTTGTTGCCTGGTTTGCCCCGGGTAGCGCATTTGATTTTGAGGAGATTTTTAAAATCGGTATGAGTTTTGTAGTTGCATCCGCACCTTCCAGTCTGGCGGCGATAGCGGGTGCTATTTTAGCGTATAACGCTTACAAAATGTTTCAGGAAGGGGCTATTGTTAAACGTCTTGTTGATGTTGAAAAGCTCGCAATGGTAGATACGCTCTGTGTGGAACTGGAGAGCAGTTTAGCGCAGACAGCAATGGCGGTCAAATACATTTTTGTAGATGGACAATTAATTGATGAGGGAGGGTTAGATGAATATTCTCGCCTGCTTGATAGTACGCAGGCGGATACCCAGTTGCAGGAAGAGGAGGGACACAACAACACCTTCAGGAATGCAATTGTTGATATGCAATTGTTGTTTACCGTGGCTGCTGTTACTACCGCAACGGATGAGAACCACACAAACGCACTTGGAAGAGCTATAGAGTCTGCGGCAGGGAAAGTCGGCGTTGATAAATCTCAATGTGACATATTACTAACGAAGATAGCTCAGTTCCCCGATGAAACTACAAGAAAGCGGAAGAGTTTGCTCTTGAGGGATTCCAGCAATCAATATTTTATGTTTGTCATCGGCGATACGGAAGCCGTACTCAATCGTTGCTCTTACATGCAATTCTATGGACATAAGGGGAGGCTAAATAATGCACAACACGATGTTGTTTCAGATGTTGCTGCCAGCTTGAACGACAATACAAAGCATATTTTAGCTGTTGCATACCGGCAATTGGATACCCCGGCTAACGCATCAGAAATCCAGGTAGAAGAAGATGAACTTGTGTTGTTAGGACTCATTGGGCTGGATAGTTCTATCAGCGATGAAGCCAAACAAGCTGTCAAATATGTACGCGCCGCCGGGCTTGAAGTTATCATGACGACTTCTAATCCTAAAACCGCAACCTACGAGATAGCTAACGGGTTAGGGCTTGCGGAAAGCAACTCTGAGTTAATTTCTGGTGAAGAGTTGAGGGAGATGAGCGACGATGAATATTCCCAAAAAGCCGAACATATTCACGTATACTGCGAGATGTCACCTGATGACAAATGGCGTATAGTTCAGACTTTACAACAGAAGGGACGCGTAGTCGCTTTTATGGGAAGCCAGCCCGGTGATGTTATGCCAACGAACGAAGCAGAAGTGGGAATCGCATTGAGAGAAAGTGCTTCAGACGCGATACTTGAAAATTCAAATTTATTCCTTTATGACGGTGCTGTTGAATTTGCAGCAAACACCATCGCACAAGCAAGAGAAGCTATTGTCAGCATCAGAAACTCTGTTCGATATATGCTCTCCTGCGGTATCGGACAAGCCCTCACCATATTCATCGCGTTTCTCATTTACGTGTTCAGCAAAAAGGAGTTTGCTATGCCGCTAACTCTGTATCAGGTTATTTGGATTAATTTGCTCGCCACCATATTGCCAATCCTTGCGTTAAGCAGAGATACAACCGTCATCAACATCAGCCATACTCAACCAATCAGCCCCAGTTCCCTGTTTGCAAACGGTTACAAATTTGATATATTCATTAGAGGACTTCTAATAGCGCTAATGGCTTTAGTAGGTTTTAGCTACTACGCTTTCTTCCGAAACTACGGTATGTCCAATAAACTAAGCGAAGCCCAAACCGTTGCATGTACCGTACTGATACTAACCCAAGTGATATTCTGCTTTCAATGCCATCGCCGTCAGGGTGAAGGGTTCGTAGAACGTTTTGTCGCTAACAAATGGCTTTTAATAACGTCTCTCATTGTAATTGGACTTCAGTTCGCAGCCATCTATATAAAGCCGTTCAACGAAATTATTGGCATGACGCCGATAAGCAACTGGGAATACTTCTTAGGAATAGGATTACTCAGTTTGATAGCTTTGCTATTGATAGCTCTGCTACCTTTGGATATTTGGGGAAGCAGATGAAAAAAACGAAAACGAGAAAACGAGAAAACGGGAAAACGAGACACCCCGCTTTCTGTAAATCTATTGAAGTATTCGATGTAATACAAGTTGCATAGCAGTTGCCAGAAGCAGGCTAACCGGATAGCAGTTGCCCACAGAAAGAGAGCGAATTTACGGTATGTTGTTAGTCGAAGAAGTTACAACGAACCTCAGTGCTTTTGAAATCTTCAGATGTTTTGAAAAGGACGACTTCAGCTTTTTTCTTGATAGCGGCGTAGTTGATGGAAAACTTGGTCGCTATTCATTCACCGGCAGTGAGCCATTCTTGATTTTCCGCAGTAAAGGGAAAAAGGCAGAACTTATTTGGACTGGTGATGGCATCGTCCGACAAATCGAAAGCTGTCCGTTTGAGTTGCTCAGGCAGATTTTAGATAGTTTTTCCTGTCAAAGATGTTCCGTAGAATTTTTTCCCGCGGCGAATGAAATACCACAGCCGCTGTCAAATTTACCGCCCTTTTTAGGAGGCGCTGTGGGGTATTTCGCTTACGATTTGTGTCATTTCATTGAGGACTTGCCCTCCACCGCCGCTGACGATATTAACATTCCCGATTGTTACATAGCATTTTACAACGCTATTGTAGCAGTTGACCAGTTGCTTAACAAAGTATATCTGTGTGCTTGCGGTTTTCCAGAATCTGAGATGCCTGCTGATAAGCAAAATTCCTGCCCTACGACGGATACGCAAACCAGGCGGAAGATGAACGAAAAACTCCAATGGCTACGACAGAAAATTGCTGATGGAGAGAATAGAGTTCGCCTCAAAGATAATCCATCCACAGTCACATCACCTCACAATCGCTCTTTTGGCAACTCCTTCATCGGGCGTTCCCTCGAAGCAAAGCCCATGTGCGGGGATTTAACCGTTCGTCCGGGGTTTAAGCCCGAACAATCAACGGGCGAGGCGGTTTTTCCCGATTCTTTAATCCGCTACTGGGATTGTAACAGTTTGTCAACATATCCGGTGGCATCTCGTTTGGACTGTCCGATTATCTCAAATTTCACCAGAGATGATTATCTCGTTGCTGTGAGGCGCGCAAAAGAATACATTGCCGCGGGGGATATTTACCAGGTCAATTTATCACAGCGATTTACAACTGATTTGAAGATAAGTCCTTTTGAACTCTATATGCGTTTGAGAATGCGAAACCCTGCGCCTTTCGCCGCTTATTTGAACTTCGACGATGTCGCTATTGTGAGTTCTTCTCCCGAACGGTTCCTGCTCTACTCAGAAGAGACTCGCTCGGTACATACTCGTCCTATCAAGGGAACGCGCCCGCGCGGCGCTACGCCAGAAGAAGATAGGAAACTGGCAAATGAACTCTTAAACAGCGAAAAGGATAGAGCAGAATTACTGATGATAATTGACTTGGAACGCAACGACTTAGGACGCGTCTGTGAAATCGGAACAGTGCGGGTGCCAGAACTGATAGTGCTGGAAAAATACGCCACCGTATACCATCTGGTTTCCACCGTTGTTGGCAAACTTCCGCCTGACAAAGATAGAATAGATTTGCTCAAAGCTACTTTCCCAGGCGGTTCAATTACTGGCGCGCCAAAAATCCGCTCAATGGAAATCATTGACGAATTGGAACCTACCAAACGTAGCGTCTATACAGGTGCTATCGGCTATCTGTGTTGTACAGGAAATATGGACGTGAACATTGTCATACGCACTTTTATCATCAATAACGGTAAGGGCTATTTTCAGGTGGGAGGTGGCATTGTGGCTGATTCCGAGCCTGAAGCGGAATACCAAGAAACGTTGGATAAAGCAAAGGCGTTGTTTGATGCTTTGTTGCTTGACCCAAAGAAATTGAAGATTGTCGATTGAATATTGAAGATTGTTTTCAATAGTCAATAGTCAATTCCTTGACCAGAAAATCAGGTAATTGTGGAGTGAAAAGCTCGCTTCGCTACGGGCAAACATCAACGAAGTGACGAAATAATAAAGAAAGTCACAAAGTGTATTTTTGCAGAGGACATTATGAATGAGAAAAAAATCGCCAAACGACGTTTGAATGTTTGTATGCTTGGGCATTTTGGGCATGGGAAGACGACATTGACAGCCGCAATGGTAAAGGTATTGTCAAAAATAGGCACCGTCAATGTTATCAGCGACGAATCATCCCAAAATCCGTATGAACACATTCCAATCGCTTGCGAGAGAGTAATCTATGAAACAAGCGGGAAACACTATGCACACTACGATTGCGTAAACCACATTGACCAGATTAAATTTATGATAGCGGGACAGGAACCGATAGACGGGGCTATTCTGGTTGTAAGCTCAATAGACGGGGTGATGCCGGAAACTGAAGAACAGTTGCATCTCGCAAAAAAGATTAATATTCCAAATATCTTTGTGTTCTTGAATAAAATTGACCTTGTAAAAGACCGGGAATTGATAGAGATAAATGAGATGGAAATAGGGGAGCTTTTAAATTCCTGTGGGTATGATGAGACTGTTTCCATCGTAGCGGGAAGCGCGCAAAAGGGCTGTGAATATAAAGGTAGTAATCTTGATTATGAATATTGGAAGCCGATTGTGGAACTGGTGCTAAAGATTAACACTGAACTACCTCAACCGAAGGACAAAATTGGCCAACCGTTTTTGATGGCGGTGGAAGACGTTTTCGATGTCAAAGGAAAAGGCATAGCCGTCGCGGGTACCACAAAGAGGGGCAGAATGGCTATAGGTAATTCGTTGGAGTTAGTTGGCCCGCAGGGCACCGTAAGCACCAGATGCACAGGAATGATAGAAGATATTGATTCTCTTCAAACTTTGGAGACGCAAGAGGAAAGACGAGAAAAGAGAACCGGGTACTTACTAAAAAACATTGAGGAAAAACCAGTGGGAAAAGGGCAGGTTTTAGCGGTGCCAAAAAGTATCTCAACCGCCACGCTATTTGAAGCGGCTGTCTACCATCTGGCAATAGAGGAGGGTGGCATACATGCGCCTATCGTTGGTAATGACAGAATGCAATTTGACTTCTGGGGGATAGATGTAATGGGTAATGTAGCGTTGCCGGCAGAGATAGGTATGATTGCCCCAGGACAAAACGCTTATGCCACAGTGGGACTGGATACGGCTGTGGCAATGGAAAAGGGGACGAGGTTTGTGATGAACAAGAACGGCGGGAAGGTAGGGGTTGGGATTGTTATTGATGTACTTATGTGATGCTGGAAACCGTAGCAACGCGGTCAGTCAACGGACAACCACATAGGGTTGTCGCTACGGAACAAATCACCGTTTACAATGGAGATATATGATGAAAATTGGATTATGTACTATCGCATTCAGCGAACTTCCTTTGGAAGAGGTACTGGACATTGCTTCTGAATACGGTTTTGATGGTGTTGAAATCTGGGGGAAGGAAGGGCATTTGCCTTTGGATTCAGAAGATGAATACGTGAAAGAAATTAAGGAAATAGCCGATGCGAAGGGATTGGAGATAGCGGCTTTCGGTTCTTATGTTCAACCGCTATCGGATTATTTTGAAGAACAAGCGGAGAACGCGTTGCGGATAACTCAGGGGTTGAATAGTAAATTGATGAGAGTTTGGTCAGGCGGCGGCCCATCTAAGAACATCGCGTCAGGTGACAAACGTTTGATAAGCATGCGCTTGAAAACTTTGTGCAATTGGGCGCAACTGTACAAAATTACCATAGCCACAGAGATGCACGGCAACAACCTTACGGACAACGCGGATAGAATTCTGGAGTTAATACAGGATGTCGCATACCCCGGTTTGAAAACATACTATCAACCGATGTTCCACGCGGAGGCGGGTGATTTTTATGAAGCCGCGCAAAAAATAGGAGAGTATGTCGTCAACGTACACGCTCAAAATGTCAAGCGGTTGAAAGATGGAAAGACAGAACCATCTGGGATTGCCGATGGAGTAGTGGATTACGAAAAAATAGTGGAAATCCTCAAGGGATACGATTACGACGGCTATCTCGAAGTTGAATTCATTCATGGCAAAGATAAACTCGCTGCCCTGAAGAAAGACAGGGATTTTTTGGCGAAGATTACAGGACAGGTGAGTAGGTGAGTAGGTGGGCAAGGGGACCCCGTTCACCAATAATCAGTAATGTTTTTGTGCGTTCTTTTTATGTAAGTTCGAAAAAAGAACTTGAACTTTTGGATGGCGGAAACTCAGTATCCATCTGGTTTTTGCCATTCATAATTCATCATTTAGAATTTAGAATTTACTTAAAACCGCATATTTAAGGAGAGAGAACATGCCAGATAAAGAGGAACTGAAAGGACGTTTGTGCGAAGCTATTGACCGGCGGCGGGACGAGATTGTGAAAATCGGAGAGGACATTGCGAAAAACCCCGAATTGGGGTTCAAAGAAGTTAAGACAGCAAAACTGGTGGCGGGTATTTTTGGACAATTCGGCATATCCCACCAGGAAGGGTTAGCAATTACTGGCGTTAAGGGTATGTTGAAATGCTCGAAACCCGGGCCGACGCTGGCGCTCTTGGGGGAACTGGATGCGCTGATACTATTTGACCACCCGCTGTCGGATAAAACCACTGGAGGCGCACATGCCTGCGGACACAACGCTCAAATCGCCGGTCTTTTGGGGGTTGCGATGGCGTTTGCCGATACGAAGGCTGCCCAACATTTAGCGGGCAACTTAGTGTTTTTCGCAGTTCCGGCTGAAGAATACGTCGAAGTCGAATACCGCGTCAATCTCGTAAACGAGGGTAAACTTGAATTTCTCGGAGGCAAGCCAGAGTTGGTGCGATTGGGACATTTCGATGATATTGACATGGCGATGTTAATCCATGCAACCAGCGGCAATAAGGATAAGATGGTGGGGATAGCCGACTCGTCCAACGGGTGCGTCGTTAAGCTGATTCGGTTCATCGGCAAAGCAGCGCACGCTGGAGGCGCACCGGACAAAGGCATCAATGCTCTGAATGCTGCGATGATTGCGATGTCAGCCATCCACGCCCAACGCGAAACATTCCGAGATAAAGACACTGTCCGCATACATCCCATCATAACGCGCGGAGGTGACTTAGTGAATATCGTCCCCGCCGACGTTAGAATGGAAACTTACGTTCGCGGCAAAACTACAGATGCAATCTCCGACGCCAACATGAAACTTGACAGAGCGTTGCGAGCAGGTGCAATGGCAGTCGGCGCACAGGTGGAAATCAAAACCCTCCCAGGCTACATGCCGCAACTCAATAACCCGAACATGGCGGAAGTATTCAAAAACAACGCCGTAACCTTATTTGGAGAAGACCAATTTACTCAGGGCGGACATCGAACTGGCTCTACCGACATGGGCGACATCACCCACATAATGCCCGGTATCCACCCGTATATCGGCGGTGCCAAAGGCACAGGACATAGCAAAGACTGGCGTATCGAAAATCCGGATTTAGCCTACCTTAGCGCGGCTAAAATGCTGGCTATGACAGCGGTTGATTTGTTGTACGGCGACGCCGAAAAAGCAAAGGACATCCTGAAAAAGTCAAAACCCAAAATGACCAAAGGACAATACCTTGAATACCAACGCAAAATATTCCGCACTGAGTTATTCAAGGGCGGCTCTGACCGCGCGTCGTAGTTCAACCAAGAACATGAGTAAAATTACATTGGTAACATTAACTTTGATAGCCTTGTTTGTGAGCCTTAGTGCTTATGGAAAAACTGTGTATGTAGATGAAGCTGACGGAGATGACACTAACGACGGATTAAGTTGGCTAACCGCCAAAGCTACCATCCAAAAGGGTATTGATGAGGCTTCGGATGGAGATACTGTTTTAGTAAAATATGGAACTTACAGCATTACAAACTCCATTGACTTCGGTGGCAAGAATATCAAATTAGCTTCTGATGACGGAACGCATTTAAGCTATGAAAATGCGGCAACAGATGCGTCGCAGTGTATTATTGATGCTGGAGAAAATTGTCAGGTTTTCTATTTTCATTTATCTGAAACGTCAGAAGCAGTGGTAAACGGTTTTACCATCAAAAATGGCAGGGGGCGTGGCGGTGGAGTTTATTGCTATTATTCTTCCCCCACGATAACAAACAACACTATCACGAACAATTCGGCTAAATACTACAACGGCGGCGGGATCTATTGCTATTCTTCTTCCCCTACGATAACAAACAATACCATCACAGGAAATGCAGCTTACAAGGGCGGGGGGATTTATTGCTATTCTTCTTCGTCTCCTGTGATAACAAACACGATTATTTGGGGAAATAGTCCCAGTGATATTTATCCTGATGACCTGAGCAACGTTTCTTACTCTGATATAGGCGGCGGCTATACAGGCGAAGGTAATATTGATACTGTACCGTTATTTGTCGATGCTGTTGGCGGTGATTATAATCTGAGTAACTGTAGTCAATGTATTGGCGCAGGTACACTTGACGGCGCACCGTCGGAGGACATTGAAGGTAATCCACGCCCAAACCCACCACAATCAAATCCGGATATAGGCGCGTACGAGGATTCACTCGGTGCCCCTGATGACGAGGTATGTGTACCCAAAACTCTGTATGTATCAACTGTTGGAAATGATAGCAATGACGGATTAAGTTGGCAAAGTGCCAAAGCGACCATTCAAGAGGCTATCAATGCTGCTTTGGATACAGATACCGTGTTAGTCGGATATGGAACTTACAACATCACAAATGCCATCGACTTCGGTGGCAAGAATATCAAATTAGCTTCTGATGACGGAACGCATTTGAGCTATGAAAATGCGGCAACAGATGCTTCGCAGTGTATTATTGATGCTGAAAAGAATTGTCGGGTTTTCTATTTTCATTTATATGAAACGTCAGAAGCGGTGGTAAACGGTTTTACTATCAAAAATGGCATGGGTGAATATGGTGGGGGGATTTATTGTATTTCTTCTTCCCCCACGATAACAAACAACACCATCACGGAAAATGCGGCTGACAACAATGGCGGTGGGATTTCTTGCGATTCTTCTTCCCCCACGATAACAAACAACACTATCACGGAAAATGCGGCTAAACAATACTCCGGCGGTGGGCTCTATTGCTTTTC
>CAZRLY010000063.1:0-22043 GCA_964601015.1 uncultured bacterium | reverse complement strand
ACCATATCCTGTTAATAATGCCTTCTTGTTTAACTCAATTAGTTCGTCTGATGCCTTTGGAAGAACTCTCTTCAACATTTTAAGGCTGGATTCTAATTGCAATATGTTTTTATTTTTTAAATAAATCCCAAGCATTATAATATTGGCAACCTTCTTATTCCCTAATTCTTCAGCAATCTTTGTCGCTTCTACCTCAATGACTTCAACATCTTTTCTGGAGACTTTCTTTTTACATTCTGAGGTATTTAAAATGACTAAACCATTTACTTCAAAAGTCTCCTCGAATCTTTCTAAAGCTTCCTGGTTCATGATTATTGCAGTTGTTGGGTTGACAACAACAGGGCTGCCAATCTTTTTACTTGATATAATAACAGTGGAGTTTACATTTCCACCTCTTATCTCTACTCCATAAGAAACCGTACCACACGTTTCTAAACCTTCTTCCATAGCAGCGTTGGCAATCAAACTGCCTGCCACAACTACTCCTTGTCCGCCATGTCCTGCAATTAGTATTTTATCCTTCATCTTTCACTCCTCACATCCTTAAAAATACCGAGAGGGAAATATTCTTTCATCCTATCAACGAACTTGAGTGAATCTTTTAAATTTGTTCTCCAGTTTGTTGGACACATTGAGAGAACTTCTACAAAAGAATATCCTTTGCCGTCAAGCTGGCACTGGAACGCTTTTTTTAGGGCTTCTTTTGTTTTGCTTATATCTTCTGCGTTATTTACTGCAACCCTTTCAATATAAGTCGGCCCGTCCATTGTAGCTAATAGTTCACACATTGTAATTGGATAGCCTTCATAGTTTTCTCCCCTGCCTTTAGGTGTTGTTGTGGTAATTTGGCCGGGTAAAGTTGTAGGTGACATCTGCCCTTTAGTCATGCCATAGACTGCATTGTTAATTAAAATAACAGTTATGTCTTCACCTCTATTTGCGGTATGTATTGTTTCATTTGTGCCAATGGCTGCTAAATCACCGTCTCCCTGATAAGCAAGAACGAACCTGTCAGGCAGGCACCTTTTTATTGCAGTCATAACAGAGGGTGCCCTTCCATGGGCGCATTCAATAACATCTATGTTCATATAATTATAAAGTAGAACAGCACAACCAACTGGTGCAGCGGCTATAGTCTTTTCTCTAATATTCAGTTCATCAATCAACTGGGCAATTGCCCTATGGACAATAGTATGGCCGCAGCCAATACAATAATGCATCTTTACATCTTTAAGTGTTTTTTCTGTCCCCATTTTTTATCCCTTTTAATTTTTGAACAATCTGTTTGGTATCAGGATACCACCCTCCCCCGTAGCCAAGAAAATGAAATATGCCATCACATTCTAAACTTAACTTTACATCCTCAATAAATTGCCCACTGCTCATCTCCACAACTAAGAATGCTTTTCCTTTGTGTTTTTTGAAAAAATTGTCAGGAAATGGCCATAAGGTTATTGGTTGTATTAGTCCTGCTTTTATCCCGTTTTCTCTTGCCATATCAACGGCTTCCCTGGAGACTCTTGCAGAGATTCCATAAGCAGCTATTATTATTTCCGCGTCTTCAGTTTTATATTCTTCACATAAGTTTAGTTCTTTCTTAATTTTCTCATATTTTCGCTGTAAGTGAATGTTATGTTTGACCAGTAAATCAGGAGGCTCTAATAATAAAGTTTTAATGACATGCGGTTTTCTGTCTTTGCATCCATCTAATATCCAGTTTTTTTTCGATGGCAACTCTAATATTGGTTGATACTCCTTCAGTTCGACAGGCTCTACCAGCTTGCTCAGTATGCCATCGCTTAATATCAAAACGGGGTTTATGTAATAGTCAGCATAATCAAAGGCGTTCATTGTTAATTCGTACAGTTCTTGTAGTGTAGAAGGTGAAAGAACTATTAACTTGTAATCTCCATGCCCCCCTCCTTTAACAGCTTGAAAATAATCTGCTTGTGAGGCTCTTATATTTCCTAAGCCAGGGCCGCCTCTTACCATATTGACAATAACGCAGGGCAATTCAGCCGAAGCAATATAGCTTATGCCTTCCTGTTTTAGAGAAATACCTGGTGAAGATGACGATGTCATGCACCTAACTCCCGTTGCAGAGGCACCAAAAATCATATTTATCGCTGAAAGTTCAGCCTCCGCCTGTATGAAGATTGCATTGAAATCTTCTGCTCTTTTTGACATATATTCGGGTGCCTCATTTTGTGGGGTTATAGGATAGCCTGCATAGAATTTACAGCCAGCTCGTAAAGCAGCTTCTACGAAAACTTCGTTTCCTTCCATTAATCGTTTTTTGGGCATTTTATTTAATCCTCTGTATCAGTTGTCATATTTTTCCTGAACTCTCTCAAGCATCTCTCTGGCGTGTGCCAGGGTAATCTCGGTTCTTCGTCCGCCCATCATTCTCATTATTTCCCCTATTCTTTCCTCTTCGTTGAGCAACCTCGCTTCAATCTTCGTGCGATTTTCGTATACATTTTTTTCAACGAGGATGTGAGCGTCCGCCATAATTGCAATCTGTGGCAGGTGAGTGACACATAGTACCTGTCGGACTTTTGCGATGTGTTTGAGTTTTTCGCCGATGATGTAAGCGGTATGTCCGCCGATTCCAGCGTCGATTTCATCGAAAATCATCGTGGGCATTTCGTCAATTTCAGCAAGGATGGTTTTCAGGGCTAACATAACCCTGGAGATTTCGCCGCCGGAAGCGATTTTAGTCAGCGGTTTCAGTTCTTCGCCGACGTTCGGGGAGATGAGAAATTCTATTTCGTCGATACCGTCAGGCGTAAGTTGATATGATTTGCCATCGGATTGTATTAATCCGTCTGGCGACTCTTTTTGGTTTACAGCAACTTTAAATACGGTTTTGTCCATACCAAGAGTATGCAATTCGCTTTCTATGAGTTTTTCCAGTCTTTCAGCGGATTTTTTTCTTTCCTGCGATAGTTGTGTGGCGAGTTGGCGTGCGATTTCGATTTCGCCATTAATTTCATCTCTGAGTTCAGCGACGCGGATGGAACTTTCGCTCAATTCTTCCAGTGTTTGAGCTACGTTGGCCTGGTATGCCAACATCTCGTCAATGGTATCTCCATATTTTCTTTTAAGCCGGTAAATCAGGTCAAGCCGTTCTTCCACTTCCTCCAGCCGAACCGGGTTAAATTCAATCCTGTCCCGATATTTTTGTATCTCACGCGTAATCTCTTCCAGTTCGTAGGCTGTGTTTTCTAAGCGTGAACTCAACTCTTTCAGCCCTGCATCAATCTGACAAAGTTTTGTCAGATCCAATCTGATTCCCTTGAGCGTATCCATAACAGGGCAGACACGTCGGTCAGCCTCTACTTCAGCACCGCCGTAGAGTTTAGCATATATGGAATTAGCCTGCTCGAAAAGCATCTCGGCATTGGTCAAAATTTTGCGTTCCGCCTGGAGTTGTTCATCCTCGCCACTTTTCAGACTGGCTTCTTCCAATTCATTCAGTTGATATTCCAGCAGTTCTCTTTCCCGCAGTTTTTGCTTCCGGTTGCGTTCCAAATTCATCAGTTGGCGTCGCAGTTCCTGAATGTGATTGTATTTTTGCGTGACTTTTTGGCGCAATTGGACGAGTTCGCCGAAACTATCCAGCAACTCTAAATGTTTTTCAGGGCGAAACAGGGATTGATGTTCGTGTTGTCCGTGAATGTCTACGAGCACATCGCCGATATTTCGGAGAAACGAAGCGGGAATGAATCGCCCATTTATATGACAACGGCTTCTACCAGTAGCATTAATCTGTCTGGATAGCAATAACGTCTCCTCATCCTCTTCGTCTGCCAAATCAAGTTCTTTGAGCAAACGCCGCGCTGAACTGTTTTGGGAAATATCCACAGCAGCTTCGATAATTGCTCTGTCAGCGTCGGAACGGACTACATCAGCAGAGCCCCGTTCGCCTAAAATTAAACCTGCCGTCCCGATGATGATGGATTTTCCAGCGCCTGTTTCGCCTGTTAGAACGTTGAAACCTGGCGATAATTCCAATTGAATTTCGTCAATTAACGCTAAATTGCGGATGTTGAGTGCTTGTATCATACAAATCACAACCGGTTATTGAGGCTTGCCATTAACATCGTCGAGGCCGAATATGTATTCATTCGCGTCTAAAATAAGCCGCATACTTTTCCTCAAAGACTTCATCTCTCGTTTTCCTGAGAAGTTCGATGACTTCCTCGTGGGACTTACCAGGAAAAAGCCCACCAATCTGTCTGATTTCTTGTCTTAGTTGTTTTACATGGTAAGCCCATTGTTCTCCAGCAGATAAATTAGAGGATTCCAAATCATCTTCGACCAACGCGCACTCTAACAAAACAGTCTGTATCCCTGCATTGACGATTTCCGAGAATTCTTTAAATAATCCGGCGTCAACCAATTTTTGGGCTTGATTATATAATGGTTCGGAGATAGTCAAACCGACATTGAGCAGTTATGCGTCTCACAAAAATGATTTATCTCGGCGGAACCCCTATACAACAGGATTAAGTGGAAATCACGGGAATCATGGTGAAATAAATTTCTATCAATTTCATCATTACACCCCAATTTTCTCACGTCTGGGATTCCCAGTTTGTCTGGCTCGGCGGATAATTCAAAAATTTACATCCAACATCTGCTCAATGTGGGGTCAAAGTAATCGTTTTCTTTGGCAATGTAATCATTCCTCTCTTTTCATCCTCACTCACCGCGGTCACCCAATTTCAATTTCGCCCTGAGCGCTTCGTAATAGCTTCTATTTAGAGATTTTATCAGTTTTATCGTCTTTTCAGCTTTTGTTACCACAATTTCGCTATCCGGGTCAAAAGACAACATCTCCCGCGTCCAGTACACATTGTCCACTGCCAGGATAATATCCTCGTAGTTTGAGCGTATAATCACAGAAATCCGTGAGTTAGCATTGGCGATAAAAGGGCGGAGTGTCAGGGCGTGAGAGGCGATGGGGGTGAGAATAAACGCGTCCATGTTGGGCGCTACGATGGGGCCACCTTCAGAGAGCGAATACGCTGTAGAGCCGGTGGGGGTTGCGATAATCAAGCCGTCGCCGTTGTAAGTGACAAAGTATTCGCCATCAATGTACGCATCAATCTGTATCATCTGCATCGGGTGTTTTATTACCAAGTCATTCAGGGCGAAGCTTTGCATTTTCATTTCGCCGTGCCGATAGACTTCCACTCGGAGCATCATGCGTTCTTCAATCTCATAATTTCCGAGCAAAAGATTGTTGAGAGCGGAATACAACTCGTCAAGGGCAACCTCCGTTAAATACCCCAGATGTCCCAGATTTACCCCCAAAATCGGCACATTCTCCACATGTGGGATGTGCGCTGCTCTGAGTATCGTGCCATCTCCGCCCAGTACAATCAATGCGTCGGACATATCCGCTACCTGTTCCTGCGTATATCCATCAGATGGGATGTTTAGTTCGGACGCTTGTTCATCGGGTATCAGCGATGTGATCCGACTGCTTTTTAGCCAATCCTTTACTTCAATGGCAACGATAGCGGCTTTCGGTTTTGATGTGTTGACTATGATTCCAACTGTCTTCATTATAGTCTAAAAGATGCCTATTATCGCCGAAGCGCCGTAGGTGATGATGCTAACGATTACGCCGGCTATCATGACTCCTGCCAAAATTGGCGGAAAAGCTCTGCGCGTTTTAATGCCAAATAAGAACGCAGCAATACAACCAGTCCACGCACCGGTAACGGGTAGAGGTATCGCGACAAATAACATCAACCCCAATGCGCCGTATTTTTGTATTTTTGCTTCAATTCTCCTCCGTGTCCTTGCGAAAAGCCATTCAAAGAATCTGTCTGCTGTTTTAGAACGGGCCCTTAAAAAATTCGATACTGGCTCTAAAAAAAACAAAATCGGCAGAACGGGTATCATGTTTCCGAGAACCGCTATCAGGTATACTTTTATGATACCCCAGATAGAGAGCTTTGCGCCCAACAGAGCGACCGGAATAGCACCGCGTAATTCAAAGATGGGAACCATCGCGATGAGAAGAATAACAACTTCCAACGGGAAACCGTGTTCAATCAAACTTGTTGCTACTTTTTCTGCCCAATCCAAACTTATCTCCTTAAAAAAAAACAGTAGTTACGGTGTATTTAGGTAATTTTCAAAAATAAAGTTAATGTTTACAACAGTGTATTTGCATTGAGATTGTGACTGGTTACTGGTGACTGGTAGTAACCAATCACCAATAACCAAAAAGATGGAACGCAATTTAACGTAAAAGTTGAAGATACTTCTGAAAACTACCTAACATATTCACCACAGAACAACAGGGCGTTATAAAATTAACACATAAGGTGAAATATGTCAAGAAAAATAAATCACGTTTCTGTTGACAGCGCCTAATCCGCTGACAGCTTTGCCAATTCCCTTTGTGCATACTCTCTGACGTGTATGCGTTCATCGGAGAGATATTCCCGAATCAGAGAAACGCCATAGTCATCGCCAAATTTGGTTAGCACCGTCCCTGCGGCGATGTCAAGACTCCAGCGGAAATCGGTTTTCACCCATCCCTGCATCTGCGAGGGCTTATCGAAAACATCGCTTTGAACCAGCTTTTTAATCGGTTCAACGCAAGTTGTATCTCCCAATTTCCCAAGTGCTTTTATAGTAAAGACGGCGGTGCTAATGTCGATGTCCGGGAATTCCAGCACTTTGATAAGCTCTGGGACAACTGCGGGATTGCCGATTTGTCCGAGTAAGATGATAGCAGCAGTTTTGCGGTCAGCGGCTCTGCGTTCCTTTTTCTCAGACACCTCTGCGTTCAGGGATTTCACAAGTTCGGGGATGGCTTCATCTCGTTTGAGTATCCCCAGAGCGTTTGCCGCAGATAATCGGACATTTTGGTTAGGTGCGCTTAGAGTTTCTATCAGAGCGGGAATCGCCTTCTCGCCCAGGTGCGTAAGTTGCCAGATTGCGTCGCTGTCCTTCTCTGTACCAAGCTGCTTGATGGATTCCTCGACAGTAGGCCCTGGCTTGATAGCTTTTTCGTAATCTTCTGTCAGAACTTCGGGAGGCAAAGCGCCGCTCTCGACCAAAATTTTCTGGATGGATGTTACGCACACATCGCGCACAAGGATGTTTTCCTTAGCAGCTATAGTAGCGGCTATTCCAGCGGCTTCGCCCAAAACTTCCAGCGAACGCTGCATCCTGAAAGCCATCTGTGCGTCGTGGTCAATTGATAGAGAGCGGCAAGCCACCAGAATGTTATCAATTCCCTTTGGAACCATGCAGCGATAGGGCACATCGCATTCGACCGGCTTGCTCCAGAATCCAAGTACTGATACCCAAATCTGCGCCAATTCGCTCTCATTTTCGTAGTCTACGGCGTGGTTATCGTAGTGGGCTTTGCAACGGCACACTACGTCTGAAAAACGCCGTCCGGCCGCTTCATCCCCTAAGGTAAGCGTATATTCGCCGACAATCTGTCGTCCTTCCCGGATGCCCAGCATCGGCGAAATGCTTAGAAGTCGGTTCTTGTCGTCAAATCCATCTTCGCGCCATAGGTGTTTTCTGCCTTCAAACTGCGCCCGACTTATATCCTCCAGATTGGTCGGATTAAGCCAGCCCGCGTCGAAATTCCAATAAGTGAGCATCCCATCCCGCATCACACTGGGGCAAAGCGAATACGGTTGTGTAAATCCATCGGACTCTCGCCCCAATAAAAAGGGAGCGCCAGCGATAACAGCAACATCAGCGTCTCCCGTGCTGTCGATTATAACCTTTCCAAGTATTATTTTCCTGCCGGAGATGTTTTCGACTGCGATTCCTCGAACGGTTGTCCCATCCATAACAGCGCCCACCGTCATCGTGCGGAAGTAAATTTTAACGCCTGCCTCTAAAGCCATCTCTTGCAAAACGTATTTTTTAGCTTCGGGGTGGAAGCCGCGTGTCTTTTCGCCAACGACTTTGTGAAGTTCATGTCCCCTCTGGTCAATTTCAGCCTGAATACCGCCGCCTGCGCCGTGGTAGTAGATGTGTACTTTTGATGCTGTCGCACTCCCTCCCAGAAAACTATTTGCTTCTAAAAGAACTACATTGGCCCCATGTCTGGCTGCGGCGATTGCTGCCGGCACGCCTGCTGTCCCACCACCGACAACGATAACATCTACATCATCGGCTATCTCAGTGTTCGCAGCCGGCTCACGAATCGTTTCGTAGTCAACCATCGCATTCGTGCCGCTAAGGAATTCTTTTACCTCAAGATTTTCAGGTTGCATACCTAACCTCCTTTTACTCTTGACTCGTCACTCTTCACGACATACTCGCTACCATTTCGCCTGCGCCTTCACCTAATTGCAACGCGTTCGCAAACTGTAGTAAAAACGGTTGCAACTGTGCATCTACGGAGATGTGGCTGCTGGCGACGATGAGATTTTTAACGCCTTTCGGAATCAAACAGCCGTAAGGAATAAAGAAGGAGATGCTTTCCATTCCGAGTTCTCCTTCGCGCATGATGACAGATGGGATACCCGGCGGCATGCTGTGTCCTTTTACCACCTGCTCTATCGTCAGAGTTTCCATGCCTATAATTCGCTTGCCCGACATGAGTAGCGCTTCATTAGCACTTTCCGTCAGCATGGCGTTTTCAAACCCTCTGACATTCTCCCTCAAGAACTCAGTAATCTTGATGACACATCTCCTTGTCTCTATCTCCATTTTTGTCACATCTTCGACTTTGGTTGAGTCATAAACACCGCTCAAGAAGAAACTCACCAGATACTCCCCTTCCCAGAGGGTTGGGATTACAAAAATTTTTCCGTCGCTCACGGGTATGTCGTCGGGAGCGGGAATCTCCTCGCGACCGATGTAGTCGGCGAGATTCATGGTAAAACACCGTTTGACTTTGCCTTCGGCGTTGTCATAGTCAAAAAAGCGAGCGCCCGCCGACGCGGCAATCCGAGCCTCCTCCGCTGCATCGACGACAACCTTGCTCAAAATCGCCTGGCGTCCGGATTTATTAGCCATGATAATCCCGGTGACTTCTCCATCATCCGTGAGAGCTTTAGCGCCCCTGGAATGAAAATAGGTTTTCGCGCCGGCGGATGTTATCAGCCGGTCGAGGGCCATTTGCAAAACGTTGATGTCCATCATGTTGCCCTGATAACCGCCGGCTCCTCCCATCTCGTTTAAGATTTCGTATTTCAGAGGCGGCTCTAAATCTTTATCCGCTGGGGCTAATTTGGCGACAAAGGAAGCTGTAATCTCTCTGCCAAAATACCCCCTTTCTACTACAATCACCACTTTTTTGCCTTTGCGCGCCGCCTTTATAGCGGCAGCCACGCCGGACATACCGCCTCCTACAACGACAATATCGCATTTCTCCAAAATGGGGATGTCTACTGCTGATTGAGATATATTTCCTGTCATGTCTACCCTCCTTGCAAGTGGTTTTATTATATCATCTTTTTGAAACGAAAACAATGGAAAATAAATTAAAGCAGGTGAGCAGGTGAGCAGCCACTTCCCAGTTTTGCCTGTAATTCCGAACTAGCGGCGAAAACAGAGAAAGGCTTGTCTCCCCCAAAATAGAGTGGTAAGACATAAAAGGGATTAAGAACTTCTGCCGTTATGTACTAATCATTGCACTCCATAAACGCTTGCACATCAATGCACTCGCCGTCCCGGCGAGTGGATTCCCAACCAGCGAGGACGGGAGCTAAAGAAAAGAGTCCATCGTGGTAATCGTTTAGAAGTGCGCTGGTGTTGTTTGTGCGTACAGCTTCAATAAAAATCCGGTCTTGTTCAAACCACGGATTGAATTCCTCTGCCTGATAGACAGTCTCGCCATTAACTTCAATGTGCTCGTACCGATGGAGTGACAGGCAACCGCCTTCGTAGAAGATGGTAAACCACGGTTCACCACGAAGCCCACCAGGAGAAGCCGAGATAAAGGTCAACGTCATCGTAGCGTCGTTAGAAAAACAGTAGTTGAAGGAGGAGGAAAGCGGGACGTGATATGGTGGACGATGGCAGTAAAACGCCTGTGCCCGGACAACATTCAAATTGGCCATGAAGCGGGTGTAGTCTGTCGCGTGGACGCCCCAATCCAACGCTCGTCCGCCCGATTTGTCCATCTGAACCCACCAAGAGTCTTTGCATTCGTCGGAAGGTGGGCTGGGTAATCCCCCGA
Source organism: uncultured bacterium (assembly GCA_964601015.1). GTDB lineage: Bacteria > Poribacteria > WGA-4E > DTYX01 > CAZRLY01 > CAZRLY01. The sequence goes on along the minus strand of CAZRLY010000063.1, from coordinate 11,860 downwards.
TGCTCTGGAATCGAACATGCACGATTTTTTTGTCCTCAAGGAGTTTTCGGGCTTCTTGAAAGATCGGGCGATAACGTTCTCGGAAGCCAACAGTGCTGATAACACCGGATTGACGAATCGCATTGTCTATTTTTCTCGCAATTTGCATATTCAGCGCCTGTGGCTTTTCACTGAAGATGTGGATGCCTTTTGCGGCAGCAGTGGCTTCGACATCGGTACGCGCATAGGCCGGAACCACGGAATAGAGGACGTCAATCTCTTCGTCGTCCAGCATTTGGTGTGCATCCTGATATGTGTCGGAAATGCTGAATGCTTCAGCGGTTGATTTGAGTGCTTGCTGATTGACATCGCAGATAGCGACTATTTCCACGTTGTCGAATTTCAGTAGGTTGGGAATGTGAACGCGGTTTGCAAATCTCCCACATCCGTAAATGGCAACACGGATTTTTCGATTTGTTAAAGCCATGAATAAGCCTCCTCCTATATGCAGTGATGTCCGGTTAGGATTTTGCACTATGGATTAGCAGGCTTTTTAGGAGCAATAGGACGCAAGCTAAGTAACTTTGACCAAACATTTAGTTCATCATTTAATAGAATTAGCCTGCGTAATTTGTACCTTTCCCAAAGCTTGCTACTCCGTTTTCCATTCTTCTTGATTACTTACGACAGATGCAATTTTTTAACCGGACGTTACTGCCTATATGACAAAAAGATTGAAGATTGTCGATTGAATTCTAAATTCGTTGTTTAATTTTGTTTTCGCCGCCAGGTCGAAATTGCGACGAAAACTTAGAATGGCAAGTATACCACTTATGGCTGGAAACATCAACCTAAAAATCCCTTCAGTCAAAATGGCATACCCATATCGCATTTAGAGTAAGTTAATCTCTGCCAATATGACATAGCGGACACCCCCCGTTAAACAACTGTGTCATATTGGCATATTGAGATAATGCGCAACCTCTCAAACCCGCACCATAACTGTATGCTAAGAAGGAGCGAGACTGGCACTTTACAATTGCTTGAGATACTAATTATCGTCGGTACAGGCAGAAGCGAAGGGACAAAACGCTCTTTTTGCCAGTTAAACTCAAAACACAACATTTGGCACAAAAGTTGCTTATAGCAGGTGAGCGGAAATTAAAATTGGGAGGTAATCAAAATGGCACTTACAAGATGGGAACCAATGGGAGAGTTAGCAAGGATGCGAAAAGAAATGGACAGACTATTCGAGAATTTCTTCTCTACGCGTCCAAGACGCACTGGCTTGCTGGAAGGCACATGGCAGCCGAGTGTGGATGTTTCGGAAACCGATGATGAAATCATCGTAAAGGCGGAACTGCCTGGGCTAACCCATGATGATATTAACATCTCCCTTACAGATAATGTTTTGACCATTAAGGGAGAAAAGAAGCAGGAAAAGGAAGACAAAGGCGAGAATTATCATCGTGTTGAAAGAAGCTATGGCAATTTCCAAAGGACGTTTACGTTACCATCCAGCGTTCAGTCTGAAAATACCAAGGCAACCTTTAAGGATGGCATACTGACTATCAACATTCCCAAGACGGAAGAAGCAAAGCCGAAAGAGATTAAGATTAATGTGGGATAAAAAACCAGGTTGCGGGAACGCCACCCCGTCCCAAAACTCGGTTCTAAAATTCAAAAGAGGTGATAAAGATGAGATTAGTAACATGGAATCCGTTTCGTGAGGTACAGGATTTACAACGGATGGCTCATAGATTGTTTGACGAGGTAGTCCCCGTACATAAATGCGTGCGACGGGTAGGACACCCCCCGCTTGATGTCTTAGAAGATGATGACAGCTTTTATGTCACAATTAACGTGCCTGGAGTAAAGAAAGACGATATTCAACTTTCAGTTTTAGGAGATACCTTAACGATTAAGGGCGAGAGGAAAGCGGCTGTTTCTGAGGAAGGGAAACGTCAGATTAGACGCGAGTGCCGTTGTGGAAATGTTCACCGAACGGTTGAATTTTCAAAACCTGTTCAAACTGACGCTATAAAAGCTGATTGTGAAGATGGCATCTTGAACATTACGCTTCCTAAATCCGAAGCCGCTAAACCGAAAAAGATTTCTGTAAACGTAGGAGAATAAAGAAGTTTCGATATGAAAACCCGTAGGTCAAGTTTCCAAACTCGACAACTAATGTCGAGATATGAAAAAATCGCTTCGCCCCTTCGGGAATCTTGACCTACTATTACAAGGAGTTGATACTGATGGCTGAAAAAGAAACTCAGAAAAGACGCTATATTACGCCGCCTGTTGATATATACGAAACTAAAGAGGATGTTTTGCTCATCGCTGACTTGCCCGGCGTACCAAAGGAAAATCTGGATATAAAGATTACGGAAGGCGAATTGACCGTTGAAGTAAACGCACCCGTAGCAGAGGAGAACGGCAAAAAGTATTTACACAGGGAACGCCTCTGGGGCAGCTACTATCTCGCATTTACGCTGTCTAAGGTAATTGACCAAGAAAAGGTAAACGCTAAAATTGAGGATGGGGTTCTGACGCTCACTCTCCCCAAACATGAGTGTGCTAAACCCCGAGAAATTCCGATAGAAACGGTTGAATAAAAATTAAAATTATGCTATCATATAGGCGTCCTGCGATAATCTGCGGGACGCCTATTTGTTGTTGGTCAAAAACCGAGTTTTTTGGAAAAACTCGGTTTCTATGTATCCCCAAAATCGACAAAGTAAACTATCCTTAGGAAGTCTCGTTGTAGTACCAATATATCGAAGTCGAGATTTGATTTTGACCTATTGATTATCTTTGGAACTTCTAACATTGTCAAGTGTGCTAAGGCATACTGAAAGGAGAGAGCGAAGATGAAAAAATCAACTTCAACGAAACTAACCATCACGATTATCCTTGCCATCGCAGTGGCATTTGCGTTGAGCATGGGATTCAATAATTCAAAAATCGCAATTAGCGAAGACGATGATATTGTAAATTTAGAAAAAATCAACAGAGCATTCAAACGATTGGCGAACAAAGCAACGCCCGCTGTTGTGCAAATTCGCACTTCAAAAATGGTCAAATATTATACTGTTAATCCCTTTGAATGGTTCTTTGAGGAGCCATTTGACTTCTTCCGAAGAGAGCCACATCGGGATAGAGGTAGGCGTGAAGAGCGGAAAGAGCGAAGCGGTTTGGGTTCGGGTGTCATTGTTGATGAAGATGGATACATTTTGACCAATAACCATGTTATCGCGAACGTAGACAAAATCGTAGTGACGCTTTCCGATAAGCGCGAGTTTGATGCAGAGATAATCGGCAGGGATAGTAGGACGGATATTGCTCTCATCAAGATTGACGCAGAAAACCTTCCGATTATCCCCACAGGTAATTCGGACGAGGTTGAGGTTGGAGAGTGGGTAATCGCCATCGGCACCCCATTTGGCTACGCTCATTCGGTTACTCATGGAATAGTAAGCGCGACAGGTAGGTCAGTTGGTTTAAGAAACATCTATTATCAAGATTTCATTCAGACTGACGCGTCAATCAATCCAGGCAACAGTGGAGGAGCGCTCATCAACATTCGCGGAAAATTGATAGGTATAAATACCGCCATTGCCGCTTCAGGATTCAGCCAGCAAAACGCCGGTGTAGGGTTTGCCATTCCGATTAATCTTGCTAAAAGGATTATGGAGGATTTGAAAGATGATGGCAAAATAGAGCGCGGTTATCTGGGAGTCGAGATTCAAGAGGTTACAAACGATTTGGCTCCTAAACTTAGACTTGAGAAGATAGGGGGCGCGCTCATCGCGCATGTCAGGGAGGATAGCGCTGCTGATAAAGCCGGCATTAAACGTGGAGACGTGATTGTTGAATTTGATGGCAAACCCATCAGGGATGCAACTCACCTTCAAATTGTTGTTTCTTCTACAAAAATTGGCAAGAGAGTTAATGTTAAAATCATCCGCAAGGGCGAAGAAAAGGGGTTAAAAGTTAGAGTTGGCGAATACCCCGAGGAGGACATCGCATCATCGGAACGCGTAACTTTTAATTCGTCAACCGCTTCTGACTCAAAACCACTGGCCGGCTTGAGAGTAAGAGAACTCACTGACGAAATTGCGCGTAGATTGGGATATGAAGACGAAAGCGGCGTTATTGTGGAAGAGGTAAAACCTGGCAGCCCTGCCGCCAAGACAAAATTGCAACCTGGTGACTTAATTTTGGAAATTGAAGATAAGCCAGTGCGTAATATCAAGGGCTATAGAAAATTAGCGAAAGAATACAAGGATGAAAAGGCAATTATGCTCTATGTCAAACATAGAGATAGGGGTTCATCATACGTCATCTTAGAGGCTAACTAACAAAAATTATGAATTGCCCGCGAGGTGCGGGCAATTCATTTTCTACAACCTTCCAAACTTCCTGCCATCATTTCCCCTCGTCAACAGGATAACCCAATTGTATCAATCTCGAAAACGCTGTTATGCCTAAATGTCCGTCCGCATCCAAACTGGCGACTTTTCGCCATTCATTGATAGCAAGTCCAGTTTGACCATTTGCTTCATAAGCGAGGGCGAGGTTGTAACGCGTACGGGCTGAATCCGGTTCGATTTTGAGCGAGAGGAGATAGTGCTTAATCGCTTCCTTGAAATTTTTACCAAGATACAGTGTATAAGCATAATTCATCAGTGCTTCCGCGTCGTCCGGTTTCAGTTCCAGCGCGTGTTTTAAAGCGGCATTAGCGTCCTTCCAACCTTCTTCCTCGTTGTATTTAAGCATCAGAAAAGCAAAATCCTTCAACGCTTCCACGTTATCCTTTTCAATTGCGGTAGCTTTTTTGAAGGCGGCGATAGCCTCTTGATATTGCTCACTGTTGGCATACTTTTCAGCCAGATAGAGGTAGGCTTTAGAATTCTTTTTATCCAATTTCACAGTTTTCTTAAATTCCGCCATCGCCTTATCAATCATCCCCATCCGGTCGTAAACGATGCCCATGGCGTAGTGGGCTTCTGGCGATTTTGGATTCAGTTCAATCGCCTTCTTCATATCATCCCTTATGGACTCTGGCCCATATATGAGGGATTTGCGCGGGCCAACAGCGTAGTTCAACATGAACAAGCCCCTGCCCAGATAAGCCTCTGCGTTATTCTCGTCAGATTCGAGAATCTGCCCATATACGCGCATAGCTTTCATATTGCCTTGTTTGCTGTAGACATTTGCCAGTTGCAGAAGATATTTGACGTTGGATGCATCGGAATTGACAGCAGCTTTGCAGTGTTCGAGGGCTTTGGCAAGGAGCGCCTTCGATTTGGCTTTATCCTTCACTTTTTGAGATTTTCGTGCGTAGATAGCGGCTAATTCACAACGCAGGGCATTTTGCGTAGGAGAGATGGCAACGAGGTTTTCCGCAACTTCGATAAATTTTCCTTCGTTACCCTCTTTTTTATAAGTCTCCATCAAACTGGACAATACTTGAATTTGAGCGGTATCCAATTTTGCCGCCTGCTCGTATTCTTCCTTTGCCTTCTCTTGCTCATTTTGCTCCTCATAAATTTGACCCAAATCAGCGTGTACTTTTTCATCATCAGGTTCCAGTTTTTTTGCCGCCTCCAGGTGTTCCTTGGCTTTCTCCTTATTACCCAATTTAGCTTCCAGCTTGCCGAGAAAATGGTGCAAATTAGGATTATCGGGTTTACGCGCAAGGATGTCCTTGATGATGTCAGCCGCCGCTACTGTGCTGGCGTCTTTCAGCTTATTGATGTCGTCCCTATATTCCGGTTCCAAGGCTAATGCGCTACGAATTGCCCAAATTGCATAGCGCCCGTTATCGACATCCAAGAAGGTATTCGCCAGTTCGTATCTTGATTTCGCGTCTTTCGGCGCATATTCCTTTCCGCGTTTATACAATTCAACAGCAGCCGATGGCTCTCCCTGCAACGCCCTAACTTGACCAAGTTTATAGTAAGCCTTTGCAAAGGTAGAATCATATTTGATTGCAAGCAAAAACTCGTTAGCGGCGGTGCTGTAATTTGCTCCATTGAAATATAGCAAACCCAACTCGAAATGTCCTGGGGCTGACTTGGGATTGATGTTAAAGCTTGCCGTATAATTTTCAATCACCTTCTCGTAATCTCCCTCTGAATGATAATATCGAGCCAAATTCAGGTAGGCGGGTGCAAACTTTGGGTCAAGTTTAATGCTGGCTTCCAATTCCTCAAAGGCGAGTTTTTTTTGTCCTCTCAAGAGATAGCATCTTCCGAGTGCAGCATGAGCATCAACCATATCGGATTTATTTTTGATAGCGGCTTTCAAATACCTCACAGCCTTATTCAGTGATTCCTTTGTTCCTTCAGTTAGATAGGTATACCCTAAGACGTAGAGTACAACCGGGTGGTCAGGACGTTTTTTAAAGGATTCCTCGTAAATGTGAAGAGGTACGCTGAATTGATTCATCCGATGAGCTTTCTCAATCAATTGGCGGTGTAGCGCGAGGTTCCTATCATCTTTTCGCACTTTTTTCCGATAGTCGTATACAGCCTTTTTGAACCCGGCATCATTCATCTTGGGGTATTCCTGAGCATGACAAAGCGCTACATTGACTGTGAGAACTATCAACATTAGTACGGGAAGTTTGTGGTTTAGAAATGCGATTTTCATTTTTCATTCTCCTTCGTAAATTTTCGGGATGTGTAGAAAAAACGGATTTATCTGTGCGTGATATTAACTATAATTATACATGATAATATTATCAATTGTCAAATCAGAAAAAACTTGAATATACTTTGAGTCTATGATATACTTCTAAATAGATATTTAAACTCTAAAAAATGGAGGCACTATCATGAGTAACAAAATAAAAATTACAGCAGGTAATGTTAGCATGGAAGCGGAACTGAACGATTCCAAGACGGCAGAGATGATTTGGAACGCCCTGCCAATAGATGAGCGGGGCAATACCTGGGGTGATGAGATTTACTTCTCCATCCCTGTTTCGGCTGGTTCCGAGAATCCGCAGGAAGTAGTGGACATGGGCGACATCGCATATTGGCCGCCCGGAAGTGCATTCTGTATATTTTTTGGCAGGACGCCAGCAAGCCGGGGGAATGAAATACGCCCGGCGAGCGCGGTCAATGTCGTGGGAAAATTACTGGGCAATCCTAAAGATTTCAAGAAGGTAAGAAGCGGTACGCAAGTTTTATTGGAAAAGGTAGAAGAGTAATTGGGTAGCAAGGTAGTTGGGCTATTGAACCTATTTCTTCGTACTACTGCGAGATTTTGTCAAAAGTAGAACATCACATCTAATCGCACTGCTCCTTCGATTGGAAGGATGGAGGGTTGAAAAGCTGAAACCAAGCCAATTGAATCTCGTAGTAGTATTAGTTTCCCGGTCTTTACAGGAGGTGTGAAAAATGCCATTAGATGAGGAAGAAAAACGAACTTTAGCGAAAAAGTTAGAAGAACAACGCAGGGCGATATGGCGCGGGGAATCTGTCAAGTCTAAGGGGAAGAAAGCGGAACGTCCTAATAGATTTGTAAGTTTTGAAAACATACAACCGGATGTGCAATCTGATTCAAATGAAGAGGATGAAGTCGAATTTACCAGAGTCTCCCCCCAAATTATTGAGGCGGAATTTACACAGGAATTGGAAGACCAACAGGAAGAAACGCCAGAGATACCACAGGAAGAGACTGTGCTGGAATTGGAAATACCCCAAGTTGGGAATCAACAACGGCGAAATGACGCGAAAATAATCCCCAAAAGCAGGGCGTCTTCTCCTGGTCAAGCAGAACAACCCGTTGCAGAAGAGACGAAATCACAAGCAGGGGTGGATTTGAAATGGCGCCCGCAAGATGATGAAACGAAACAACTCGTAGATAAAATAAGGGCTCAGAGACAGGAAGTCTGGGTGGGCGAATCATCTCCAAAGAGACGCAAGAGGTTGAAACGGAAAACCAAAAAAGCGGAGAGGGAATTTTGGAACTCTGAATCCGGGGAATCTGAAAAATCACCTAAAAAATGGTTAGGCTGGGGCGGTACGTTCATCGTTATATTTGGTGCCATAGCTGCTATACTGTTAGGGGTGCTATTAGGTTTTCTGTTTGCAAATATTGGTTAAATTGCCCAACCACTCGAAGCGAAGCGGTTATTTCCAATTACCTGCAACTACCACTGAAGAAGAGAGGTGCTTGGCGTGAAATTATCCTCCAAATATTCACTAATCGCTTTCGCCACATCATTTGCCCTCTTTGCAATGGCTACGGCTGTTTTTTCGCACGAATACTATCCAAATTTTATCGGCAATAAATGGCGGTTAAGAAACGCAACTTCTGGGGAAGAAAGAATCGTAAGGATAACAGAGAATAAAATGATTTTGGGCCAAGAAACCAACCTGCTGGAGAGAGAAACAAAACACAACATAGACAAACTATACATCGCCACCGAAAGTGATGGTACGCTTAAATTGTATAGCTCCGAAATTAATGTTGGTTTCTTTGGAACCCTGACATTCCACTACAACCCACCTGAGGTATTCATGCCCTACCCGCTCAATGTCGGTACTACGTGGACGGTTGCAGGACAGACAAAGGTTATTTGGGCTACTATTAGCTCATCAACCGTGGCAACCGTTGAAGCTAAAGAGGATGTTACCGTGCCAGCGGGGACTTTCCGCAACTGCTTCAAAATCCGACAGGAGTACACAACAGCTCCGCTTGACGTCAACGTGACTACCTATATGTGGTTGGCACCCAATGTTGGTTTAATAAAGGAAATGGATGGCCGAGGAACTACCTTTGAATTGGTCGAATACGAACTTAACTACCCGTGGGATGTTAATCGCAACTTGAGGGTGGATATTTTTGACCTGCTAATTGTCGGTAATCACTTTGGAGAAAGTATTTACAGTCCCCCGGGAAGAAACAATCCCGATGTCAACGGAGATGGGGTAGTGGATATTTCGGATTTAGTTATAGTCGGACGGAACTTTGGGAAAAAATATACGCCATCCGGATACTAAACCCCAGTCGACAGATAATTGTTATAGCCACCGGTTGTCAGGAAAGGAGCGCGGGGGTGTTTGCAATGGAACGGCATTGTTACAATTCTCTGAAAAGCAGTTTGCAATTTGTCGTTTACTTGACTTCTCTCTGTCTACTCTGCATGGTTGTTTGCTCGGCTGTCTCTGTCTTGAGTGGGTATATACCCTCACGAAAGACAAATGTCTCTGTCTTGAGTGGGTGTATACCCTCGCGAAAGACAAATGTCTCTGTCTTGAGTGGGTGTATACCCTCGCGAAAGACAAAATCTGTTTTCGCTTCACGAGTTCGCCCGCGTGTTTTCTCCGGCAGACTTTCGCTTTCAAAGGCACCAAGGGCTGGTGAGCAAGCAACACTGACTTTGAAAATCCGCTTCGCCTCCGAGCAACTTGAACCTCTCATCAATGAACCGCTGAAAGCTACCATAATCTTTCGCGTTCCCGATGGACTGTCGTTTCAAAGTCGTCGGTCAATCGAAGGTGTTTATCTGCACGCTCCAGCGACTACCCAATGTTTCACCATTATCTCAGTTGACAAAGGAGGCAGTTACGTTCTTCAAGCCTCCGTTTACGCAACGCTGAAAGACGGCAAACGCATCGTCCAGCACTTTTTCACCTACCTGTTGGTATCTGAAAGCTATTCAACTTTGAATGATATGCCCTTCTCCGATAGCAGCAGCCAGTTGTTGCAGGGCACTCCCATTTTTGAGTGGCGACGAGCACTCAACAAGGCGATTGACGTCAAAGGAACTATCAGATATTTTGACGACAATCAATTGCAAACATTACCTATCCAACGCGTCAAAGTCGCTCTATACGAACAAAATGAGCGGAATCCCGACGAACAGATAACAACCACCTTTACTGATGACCGCGGCGAATATGTCTTTAGCGTAGAGAATATTGACCTGGAGGACGGCTCAAAACGTGATGTATATATCCAGATTGTTTTTGAAAATGAAACGCTCTATATCGTTGACAAAAATGAATCGCTTTACAAAATTAAGTCGGAGACAAATTTTGATGTGCCGGACGGCGAGATGATATTTGACCTATTGCTTGGAGAAAAACACCCCAAACGCGGACTCGGGGCTATACAGAACGCTATTATGGATGAACGCAATTTCATTTTCAACAAAGTGGGCTGGAAAAGAGAAAGGATAAAAGTAAATTGGCCAAGTGCCAATTTGTATACATATTACTATATTGACGAATTTGGAACAATATTTGATGAGAGTATAAATATCGCCGCCGGTGACGAGTGGTTTCGGGTTGCGGTTCTGCACGAATACGCACACTCAGTTATGACCGCGGCTTATGGAAATAATTTAAATGACATTCCGTTTGGCGAATATGGTAGCGCTCACTGGGTATATACAGTATCAGATATGGAGTTTGCCATGAGCGAAGGCTGGGCGGAATTTATGGAAGCCGCTGTTGATGACACCGCTACCGCAGTTACCGCATTCCTCGGCGAGGAGGAACCCAACATAGAAACTAACGAATGGTGGACAGGCGACGCTGATGGAAATGGCAGCAATATTCAGGGAGAAAAAGTCGAGGGGGCGGTAGCGAGCGTATTCTGGGACATCACCGATACTGAACAAAGTAAAGATACAACATCAGGAGTGGATGACGACGAAATCAGCGATATGTTTGAGCAGTTGTGGTCAATACTTATTTTTGACCGGCCGCGCAATATCATCGAAGTTGCTGTGTTCTGGAAGGAACGCGAATATCCAAAATACGCTTCCCTTGAAGCCATCTACGCTGCTCACAGCATCCCTGCGAGACCAAATTCCGAACCGACCATTTTGATAACTGCACCGCCCTCGGAAGGTGCTTTAGCAGACGTTTCGTATACGATAACCTGGGAGGCGAATGACGAAGATGGCGATGAATATCTGGTGGACTTATTTTTTGGTATGAGTAAAAAGCTGAGAAACGCCACAGCGATAGTATACGGGTTGTCCAAGAACGCCAGTAGTTACAAGTGGAATACGAGCGGAATTCCGGACGGAAACTATTACATATTCGCCCAAATAACGGACGCCAGGATGAATACCGACGAAGACTATAGCGACGGGCGTTTGACGATTGACCACTCGCCCCTTCTGCCGCCTGTCGCCACGTCGCCCAGCCATCCTGACCAAACTCGCTGGTACGCCGACAAATCGCCCCAACTCACTTTAACGACATCCCCGCCTCTCCCCACGCGGCAATACAGTTACATCTTAAATCGAACCGAAGATAGCGTACCCGATATGGTATGGGATACCGTTGGCAATTCTCTCTCCTTTCCGGGTTTGGCGGATGGTAGTTGGTGGGTACATATCAGAGCCAAAGACGAGTTGGGCTACTGGACGGATACGACACATTTTAGAATTAACATAGATACCTCCAAACCGCCTACTGTAAAAAACGTCCGTTGGGAAGAAAGCAACGACAAAAGAGTAGAATTAGTTTGGAACGAAGTAGACGACATCAGCGGAATCTTACAATATCACCTTCAAATCGCCGAAGATATACCTTCGTTTGCACTGGTGGAAAACCTATTTTTCGATGGCGTCGCACCTGCATCTCCCCAAACTTTTGTACTTGAGGCGGGAAAAACCTACTTCGCCAGAGTAAGCGCGGAAAACGACACCAAACTCACGGGAAACTGGAGCGCCATTTCAGAAGGTTATATGGTGTTTGAAGATAAGCCCTGGGATGTCAACGGCGATATGCAGGTGGATATTTCTGATTTGGTCATTGTAGCAATTCATTTTGGGGAAGAGATTCAAATGCCCCCTGAGAATAATCCAGATGTCAACGGAGACGGCGTGGTAGATATTTCGGAT
>CAZRLY010000062.1:21087-22099 GCA_964601015.1 uncultured bacterium | reverse complement strand
CTTCAAGAGCAAGTTGGACAAAGAAACGAGCTTTCCCGTTGAAAATTCGCTTGACGATTCTACAGAACTTGACACGATGCGATAAACCATGAACAACAACAGCATCATTGGGGTTAATGACAGCCTTGAGTTTAAGCCCTTTCCAAAAGACGCAACCTGTTTTTTCCTTGTACCGAATGCCAGATGTGTTGGTTTTGCCTTCAAGCGATTTAAGCTGGTTTTTACCTTTGAACCTGACTCTTTTAGCAACACCGAATGCGATACGTCCAACAGCTTCGAATGCTCTGCTTGCTATTTTCTGGGCAGTCAAACTATCAAGATGATTGCTTATCCAGGAACGTCTGATTTTGGTGGAATAATTTATGATAGAATATTCGCTGAAGCCAAAGGTAGCATTAAGTTCTTTAAACGCTTCTGCTCGCTTTTTATTCCGTTTGTTCTTGACAGTTTTCGGCATCTTCCGGGCTTTTTGAAAGCCTTTACTTTGGCGCAACAAATTAAGTCTACGAAGAGCTTCGTCAAGGCAGGCATTGTAAAGTTGTCTCGCTGCTTCAAATCTGGCGTTAAGCACAGTTTCGTCGTGTGGTGACGAAACTATCGCAAGTTCGAGAATGAATGTTGGTGTTTTAGCTTTAGCCATATAACCCCTTTTATCTTTGATAGAAATTATAGCATAATCTACTGAAATATCAAGCCAAAGTTTCATCACCACGCCCGTAGCGAAGCGGAGGGGCGAAGCGGCTTTTCATGAATGAGGGTGCTTTCACGACGCAAAAAAATGTAAAAAAGGCTGAGTAATTGGTGTTTTTATCCCAATTACCTCCAAATCACCCAATTAGCGACATAGTATCAGATGTCGTTTCCAGTTTTCATCATCCGTTTCTGGATAATCTATCCGATAATGTGCTCCGCGGCTCTCAGTGCGTTTAAGCGCGGCTCTTATGATTAACTGCGCTACTTGAATCATGTTTTGCAACTCTAAGGGCTTTCTGTTAAGTCCTGCTGTGGGGTG
>CAZRLY010000062.1:11078-21077 GCA_964601015.1 uncultured bacterium | reverse complement strand
CGGAGATGTTCGAGTATCCATAGAGCATCAGCCAAGTTTACTCCATCTCTTAGTACCCCTGCCCGTTCCCACATCAAATTCTGCACTTCCGCTTTGAGCGCGTCAATATCCGCCTCTATATCATCAAGCGGAACTTCATCAAATTTGATTCCAATTTCAGCGGGTTTTTCTATGCTATTGGCGTAGAGGGCGGCGTATTTTCCTGCCCGCATTCCAAACACCAACCCTTCCAACAGAGAATTGCTGGCGAGGCGATTTGCACCGTGAACGCCTGTACAAGCGGCTTCTCCGCAAACATACAAGCCGCGCAGATTCGTTGCGGTTTGCATGTCGGTTCTAATTCCCCCCATCATGTAGTGAGCGGCGGGCTGAACGGGGATTAATTCCTTTGTGATGTCAAGTCCGTAGCTGGCGCAGGTTCGGCTGATGGTGGGAAATCGGTTGCGAATGAAATGTGGGTTCAGATGCGTGACATCCAAATATACACATCTGTCGTCTTGAGTAGGTGTATACCGTCGCTCAAGACAAAAATCGCTGTTTGTGTTCAACATCTCCTTGTCTATGGCGCGGCTGACAACGTCTCGGGGTGCCAATTCAGCCATCTCATGGTACGCAAACATAAACCGTTCCCCTTTGGAATTCCTCAAGATGCCCCCTTCGCCCCTGACCGATTCGGAGATAAGGAATCTTGGCGCACCGGCTAAAAATAAAGTTGTCGGGTGAAATTGGACAAATTCCATATCCATCATTCTACAACCGGCTCTGTGTGCCATTGCGAAACCATCCCCCGTGGTTACTTCGGGGTTGGAGGTATATTTGTAGATGTGTCCCAAACCACCGGCGGCTATAATTACAGCTTTAGCCCAGATGCATATTAGTTCGCCGTTCCTGAGGACTAACGCCCCACAACAAGTTTCGTTTGATTGGTGTTCTGGCAAACAACTACCATCCTTTGCTGTTAAAAGGTCAATTGCGAAGGCGTGTTCCATTATCCGCACGTTTTTTAGCTCGCTCCCGCGAGTAATCAAAACATCCTCCGTCTCTTCTCCAGTAGCATCTCTGGCGTGGATAATGCGTCGCCTCCCGTGCGCTCCCTCACGTGTAAAACCAAGTCGCCCGTTATCCTTATCAAAATTAGCACCCCATGCTATTAATTCCTGTACACGCGGAATGCCCTCTTCTACCATAACCTTCACATGTCCTTCATCACATAAGCCTGCCCCGGCTTTCAAAGTATCGGCGACATGTGCTGCGACAGTATCTTCTTCACTCATCGCCACAGCGATGCCACCTTGAGCGTAGCGAGTGTTACTTTCTTTCATCACATCCTTGGTGATAATAACAACTTCACCATTCTGGCTGGCTTCTATGCTTGCACGCAACCCCGCATTGCCACTGCCTATCACCAAAAAATCGGTTTTCAGCCCTGGTAGCTTGGCTGAATCGAAATTAACGATATATCTAGATACCATTTCCTGTCAACCTACCTATAGAACCACCTTGGAGGGAACCCGCTACTTTGAGACATTTCCCGGTAGCTTCAGCTATTAGTGTGCCATCTTCTAAATGGACGCACCCTGACACCTTAACAAGCCGCCCTTTGCCGCCCATCGGTTTACCTGTAACAATTAACTTGCTTCCGACGGGCGCGGGCTTCTTGAAACGTATATCCAATTGGGCAGTAACTGCCGGGCTTTTCAATTTCCCCATAGCAACATAAGTTATAATCTCATCCAACAGGGTACTCAAAATTCCACCGTGAACCACGTTCGCCCACCCCTGAAAATGAACGGGCGGAACATATTCAGCCGTTACTAACCCGCTATCATCCAGAATGTGAATATCAAGCTTCAACCCAATTGGGTTTTCCTTGCCACACGCAAAACATAAGTTGTTGTTCTCTACGCGCATCTCTTCCCTTTTCCTTTTCTCCTACTGAGCTTTCTCGCTTTCTCATTTTCTTTTTTTTAACCCAGCCTGGCTTCTGTCAAAATGTATCTCACCACTACCCTATAGGCAGCATTAAGTTGTTGCATCTCTTTGATGTTACCGCCTTTATCGGGGTGATAAACGCGCGCGAGTTCCCGGTAGCGGCTTTTTAGAGTATGGAGTTCCACGGGATAGGACAATCCTAAGAAGTCAAAACACTCACGCACCGTCCCCGGCAGAGTAATCTCTCCAATTTTCGCGTCTTTTCTTTTGCCTGCGATAATCTGTTGGTGCATGTCCTCTAAATATCTCTTCAAAGCACGCAAGGACATAAGGCGAATTCTGTCTACCTCGAAGAATAGTTCGCCAGTGGACTTACTTTTTATTTTTTGGACACGTTCACCTTTCAACTGAGAAATTTGTTCGATAAACTGCTCTATCCTGTCTTTTTTCTCTTGCGGTACGACTTTATCGTAGTATTCCTTGACTTTTGACAAGTATATATTCCACCTTCGACTAACCAAACCGATATCTGCCATATTCCGCAACCGATACCCTATGAAGAAATCTAAAGCTTCTCTTGTCGCATACGCTGCTATCTCATCCCTGATGATGTTTTGTTCATCGGGCGGAAAGCCGTCAAAGATGGAAAAATCCAGCCTGAGCGCATAAAAAGCTTGGATAGATTCAAAACGTAAATTGGCTAATGCAACAGCAGGCGGTTTGGGGAATTTTTTGTCCCATGTACGGAGCCGTTCGCGAAACACTAAAACGTCTTTAAATGGAATGTCAGTCACTTCTGTTCCAGAATATTTGTCGAAAATCAATTTTAACCTGTCTGAAATAAAAGCTAACTCGTAGATGTGTTCCATAAAATCCCTCTGCTGTCATCCAGTAGTGAAGTTGCGCGGTTTAGACGTAAAAATGGATAAAAAGTTATGAAAATGAGGTACTTAAAAAAACGGGGGTTGGGCTCGAAACTAACGAATAAACTGCTGGTGCGCATGATAGGAACTCCTCACCAACGGACCGGACTCGACATGCCGAAATCCCATTTTTTCCCCTGTTTCCCTCAGTTCGTCGAATTCTTCAGGATGATAGTATCTTACGATTGGGAGATGTTGTAGGGAAGGTGCTAAATATTGTCCTATTGTTAGAATGTCGCATTTTGAAGCCCTCAAATCCTGCATCGCCTCCAGAATTTCCGTCACGGTTTCCCCAAGTCCCACCATCAATCCTGATTTTGTAAGTATGTCAGCGTTCGATTCTTTAGCCAACGCCAATAGCGTTATTGAGCGATTATAATCTGCTTTTGGTCTGACGGGCTTGTACAACCTTTTCACAGTTTCCACATTATGGTTCAACACATCCGGGCTGGCATCCAACACCTTTGCCAGGGCGGAAGCATCCCCCTGAAAATCTGGTATAAGCACCTCAACGGAACAGTCTGGATTTTGAAATCGAGCTTCCTCTATGCAACGAGCAAATATACTCGCGCCTCCATCTGCCACATCATCTCGCGTTACCGAAGTGATGACGATATGCTTCAAATTTAAATAAGAGACAGCTTTTCCAATGCGTTTGTGTTCATCTTCATCAAGTCCTGTTGGCATTCCCTTCGTCACCGCACAAAAGGCGCATCGGCGCGTACAGATATTCCCCAGAATCATAAAGGTAGCAGTGCGTGCCTCCCAACACTCACCGATGTTTGGGCAGCGCGCTTCTTCACATACCGTGTGAAGTTTCATCTGCAACATGAGGTTTTTAAGTTCGATGTAGTTCCGCCCGGAAGGAATCCGTGCTCTTATCCATGGTGGGTGTTTTCGCGTCCGCAAGATTAATCACCTCAGTGTAATCTCATCCTTTGATGCACCACAGTTGAAAAAGCAATGATTTAGTCATTGCACTCCAAAATTGCAAAGCCCCATCATTTGGCGGTTGACAAGGCATTAGGGGCTGGCTTTCGTCAGGTCAATTCGTATTTTCTCTAAAGATTTCTCGCCCGTTATCTCAATCTGTTTTACTATTTCCTGATAACCTTCCCTCTTCAATCGTATCTCATATATTCCCCGTCTGAGATTAAAAAAATTCGCCTTCTTATCGGTGCTAGCCGTAATGCCCTTCCATTCACCCTTTTCACCCTTGAGATAAACTTCCGCGCCACCGACATTGGACTGTATATACAAATTAATTTGTTGGAATACTCGTTTTGGCGCTACTTCATCCTTGTCAACTGATTTGTCAGGGCGATTCATCAGTATATATGGGACAACAATAAAGATGATGCACATTACAACTATAGCGCCTACGACGAAACCGCCAAATATAAGTAAGCGAGTAGCATCTCTTTTTTGTTCATCAGGGGTTAGCATGTCAGTGCCTCCTTGAGCGCCGGTAGGGAATAAACCGCCGCATCCCTCAACAGCTTATTAGTAGGTATTTTTAAACGCGAAATTAGCTACGGTTTTGACAAATTCCTGCGGCGTACCGATGTCATATCGCTCGCCTTTTACGAGGCAGGCATACATGCCATCTTTCTGCATCAGCGTCTCCATGGCGTCTCGAAGTTGAAATTCCCCGCGCAGGCGAATGTTATTGCGGATATTGTATTCCAAAATATCAAAGATTCGCGGAGTAAGCACATCAATCCCAAAATTACAAAGATACATCCCCTCCTTTAGTCCGTCAATCCGTAGGTGTTCTTTAGCGAACTTGATATCAGGTTTTTCCTTCAAGATTGCAACCTTATAAACACCTTCATTTACTTTTCTACCCTGAATCGTTCCGAACGATTTCAATTGTTCTTCAGGTGTTTCGGTAACGCCCGTTGCAGATGTTTCGTATTGTTGGAATACGCCAATTACTTGTCCTGCGCAAGTTTTCTGCGATTTAGAGATATAAATGTGGTCAGATAACAACACCAAAAACGGCTCGTTTCCTACGAATTCCCTTGCACAGTAGACGGCATGCCCAAATCCTTCCTGTTCATGCTGGATAATGTAGCTTATCCTGCGTTTCAGGTCAAAAATATTCGCTACTTGATTTTGTAAATCCGGTTTCCCTTTAAATATCTCATTAACATCCTTTAAAAAGTAGTTTTTGACAACATCAATCTGGTCATTTTGCGTCACCAAACAAATTTCTTCGATACCAGCAGCAATGGCTTCCTCAATGATTATCTGGATAATCGGCTTGGCTATTCCGTCGGTATCAACGATGGGGAAGAGGGCTTTCGGGATTGCCTTCGTGGCTGGGAAAAGCCGAGTTCCATAGCCAGCTATCGGGATTACGCATTTTTTTACTGTTTTCATCTCCATTTGGGGGGGGAGTTGCCTTCTCCTACCTACTTGAGTGCCATTGGGTTTTGTATCTTCGGGAATGGGAAGTACAATTTTACTTATTACTCTTTACTTGCTACTCTTTACTCTCTCGCAATTCGCAGATTTGATATGCACTCAGTATAAAGTGGCTGGTACTTGCTAAATAATCTTGTATCGCAAACATCCATATTGCGCTGCTCCTGGCGAAGAACCTGTAAGAACACCAGCGTCAATTTCTGTTTTTTCTTTATAATCCAGGATAACCTTTTCGATGGATTCTGAGACATCGCCGACGCACAAGACTGCAACCGTTCCGCCACCGCCGCCGCCTGTGATTTTCGCGCCGAATAACCCGCCCTCTGTTCCTATCTCACGAATTTTGTTTACTATCATGTCAACGTTTGGTGAACCCAATCCTACCCGTTGCCGATAACTCCAGTGGGAAGCATACATCAATTTACCTGCTTGTATTAAGTGGGATTTCGCTTTCTCGCGGTTTCCTTCGTCCGTAGCTTTTTTCAAACATTCGATGAATTGCTTGACGCGGTCATTTTCATAGATGGGGTGTTCGGTGCGGCTGCGCACCCGGTAGGTTTTATCAGGGTTGACTTTGGTGACGCGGTCGATTGTTTCACCGTATTGTGCAAGGAACGTTGAGCCGTTGATGGATGTTGGCAAACTATCCCAATATTTTCCTCTAAAGTCTTTTACGGATAGATTGCAAAGGTAGCCACTTAATTCTTCCAGTCCGAATTTCTTTGTAAGTATGGTAAGTCCCATAAACGCTGCTGTGCGCGCATCGGTATAAGCAGAGCCAGCCGTGCTACGTTTCACTTTGGAGTTGATTCCAAGTAGACATACCTCTTCTGGAAGTTGTACCAGTTCCAAGATTTTATCAGGCCTACATAAAATTGAGATTACCTTCCCCTCTTCGCCTGCGACTGAAGTAATTTGGTCCATTATTCCACAGGGCGCGCCGACGACTCTGTTTTCAACTATCTGTGCAAGTCGGGCAATCTCAAGCAGGGAAAGGTTCAGTTGGTACTGTTCGTTTACAGACATCATTGTAGCGACTTCAATCGCTGCCGATGAACTAATTCCCGCCCCCATCGGCACATTACTTTGAATCAGCAGATTTAAACCACTCTCAAATTTCTTAACTCTGTTCTCCTTTAGCAACACGTAAAATGCGCCGAGCACATACCCCGCCCAAGCTGTTTTCGGGTTACTTTTGAAAAAACTTTTTATTTCATCGTATTCTTTAAGTTTGCCATCAGCGTAAAAATCGTCAAGCGATGTGTTCAACGAAGGTGTCAGCCCTTCGGATTCCACCCCGATGCTGAATACTTGTAATAGTCTGTCACCACGCACTTGACTGCCCATTACGACTGCATTGGATAACGTGGCTTCAAAAACGTTCGCCCCGCAATAATCGGCTATACCACCCATTAGGTCAAGTCTGGCGGGTGCCCTGACTAAAACTATTTCGCCCTTCTTATCAAAACCAAAGTCACTGTAAGCAATGCTGTTTTCATCTTGAAGTAGCGTCTCAAATGTTAGAATATCTTCAGGCTTAAATCTGTTTTTTCCAGCGATAAGTTCAATGTTCATTGCTAATTCGTTATTATACAATCGTATCGACTGAAAGTCAAGCAATTTTTTACAAAAAAGAAAAAGGCGACTTCCACCACTTAAAATTGCGTGGTTTCCGTCGCCGGTTTTCCTATAACCGAAAGATAGCAGAAGAAACAGGTAATGAACCATACCTTTGATTCTGAGGCATTATTCCTCTGCTTCTTCTGCCGACTCCTCTGGCGTTGCGGCACCCTCTTCCGGTTCTTCCTCTTCTACTGCCGCTTCTTCAGGTTGTTGTTCCGATGGTTGCGCTTCTCCTTCAGGTTTGCGAGCGGCCACCGCAACGATAATTATCACTATTATAATTATGGCGATAATAAGCAATATCCACCACATTAGTCTCACCTCCTTTGGAAGCTGATTTTTCTCAGAAGATAGTTCTGAGAAATGATTTCAAGCCTTACATTGTCCTTCCCACGATGGGATAAAGACTTCCTTGATTGCTCGTCTAAAAAACTTTAGATTTGCAGTCTACCAAAATTTTACGCAAAGGTAAAGAAAAAAGTTACAATTTTTTAAACTTTTTTTGCCGACAGGCTTCGGCTAAACTTTTTCCAAGGGCTACCAACTTGTCATTTACTCCCTTAACAAAGTCTCTATGTCGCTCAATGTCTCTGTTTCCGGATTAAGACAGGGCAAAGACAATGTTCTTGCAGCGTTCAGGAGCCGTCTGTCAGAAGTAATAAGTATTAATTCATGCCCGGCTGCGCGGAGCATAAGATATAATTCAAAAGCGGAATGCAAAATCACAGCGTCTGTCGCGTTTAGGTTGTGCTGTTGGATATATTTCAACGAGGCCTCAATATCCGTGTTGTCAATCGACACATAAACGAAGTCGGGATTTTCGATAACTTCATGGCGAAATTCAGAAAGTGCATCCGCAAAATCGCGGTCATTCAAACGTCCGTCATTATGTTTACGCACCAAAATGGAAACGATTTCCCCAACATTAATACCGCAACAGGTCAATCGTTTCGGAGGGATGAGGGCAAAGATTTGATTCACCTGTTGTGTGCCTAATTCATAGCTATAGCGTTTAACTAATGCACTCGCATCAAAATAAACAAATTTCATCATTCCCCTCGCATTTCAATAATTCCACGACTGAATTCATCAGGAGCAAAATTAGCTTTTGTCATTCGTTTCTGAAGTTCTTCAACACCAACAGGCTCATGAGGGATTTTTGCATCTTCCATAAATTTGACAAACCCCTTTTTGATAGCGTCGCTTCCCAGAAATCGCTCTTCGCCGATTAATTTGACGAAAGAAATCTCATCATTAGTGAGATTTTGAGGTTTCTGTTGAGTTTTTAGTTGATGGAACTCAGCCCAAAGACGTGTGAATTCCTTCTCAAACATTAAGATTTTTGCTTCCATTTCGTCAAGAGTCATCATTTTTCATCCTTCCTTTTGAAAGTGAAGGGATATCGAACACTAAACACGAATTATTTCTTCCATCATGCACTACAGGCTTCGGCTAAACTTTTCCCAAGCGCTTCCAGCTTACCCGTCGCTTCCTCGTCCGGTTTGTTCCTTATGAGCAGTGATTCTGCGATTGGGTTAAATTTGAAAGAGCGCGCTATCTTCTCCACAGAATCTACCGCCTTGCCGCCTCCACCATGCGTCACAAAAATGACGCACGGTTTATCGCTTACCTGTCCTTGAGTTGGATAGAAAGTCCTATCAAAGAAATCCTTCAACCCTCCCGCCATATACGAAAAGTAATCCGGAGTGCCAATTGCAATGCCATCGCAGGCTAATAAATCGGTTTCAGCAGCATGCAAGGACTCTTTCAGCATGACTTCTGTGTTTTCGACGCTGCTTGCGCCTTTGGCGACAGCCTCTGCTGCGGCTTTTGTATTTCCTCCCAATGAGTGATAAACCACTAATATCTTTGCCATGACAATACTTCCTTTCTGTCTTTTGGGTTAGTACAAGGTAGTTGCCATCTGCCCAGTTACTTAACACGGCAATTTGACTTCGACTTCCCTTCCGAGTCGGGAAGATTCGTACAACCCATCGAATATGACGTTGGTATACAAAAATTTATCGCCTGGGATAGGCGAAGGCAACCCTTCCCTGATTGCTTTGGCGTACTGTTTGATTTCATAGGAAATATCGGTGCTTCCCTCTGGCAACTCTTCGGGTGTGACGTCTTTCACATCACCATAGCCGCCATGGACGATTTTTAAGGGTGGAAACTGCAACCCACCTTCCGCGCCGGTGACTTTTATCTGCCAGTGTTCATCGAAATTTATCGCCCATGAGTGTGCAAAGAAAAGCGTAATATCACCTTCTAATCGCACATAAGCAACGCCAAAATCCTCCACTGAGAAATCCTGTGGGTTCCATGGAACATCCTGTCTGTTTCCGAATACCGCCGCTGCTTTTCCCGATACAGAGATAGGTTTCGGGTGTCCCATGATATAGAGTACGCTGTCTAAATTATAAACGCCGTTATCCATCAATGCTCCCCCGCCAGCCGTCTCTTTTTTTATGAACGTTCCGCCGGGGATACCACGGTGCTGCCAGCCGACAGCCTCCGCGTAGTAAATTTTCCCAAGTAAACCATCATCTACTGCTTTCTTCGCGGCGAGTACCTCCGGCCTGAAACGCCACTTCATAGCTACCATGAGAATTTTGCCGGACTTCTCTGCGGCTTGTACCATCGAAAAGCCCTCTTGTGTGTTCACCGCCATCGGCTTTTCAACAATCACATGCTTTCCTGCCAGAAGAGCGTCCACCGTCGGTTGACAGTGCGCAGCATTGTACGTGCAGACACTCACAGCGTCAATTTCCTCGATTTCCAATAACTTATGATAATCTTCAAAAGCATATTTAGCACCCCAACGTTGCGCCGCATCTTTAGCCTTCGGCAAGATAATGTCTGCTACAGCTACTATTTGTGATTCGTTGGGAATTTGAATATACCCAGCCGCATGGGCATTGGAGATGCCCCCAGCGCCAATAATGCCAATACCAAGTTTGCCATTAATCATGAATATTCCTCCAGACGAATACCTGTGGGACATTATATCATAAGTTCCTTCAAAAAACAAGAGCTAAATTCAACATTATTTCGATTGAAATCGCGCTGTTGCAATGTTATAATTAAA
>CAZRLY010000062.1:0-10978 GCA_964601015.1 uncultured bacterium | reverse complement strand
GCTAAATTCAACATTATTTCGATTGAAATCGCGCTGTTGCAATGTTATAATTAAAGCGGAAGTAATTTCAAAACTTAGTTGTGGCGGTAGCGGCGTGGCTCTGTCCCGCCAGCAATCGGGGGAGTGTCAATAGCGGTAGGCGCAATCCTGATGGCTTAAAAGCCAAACATGAAGTCTGGATTTGCGGCCATAAATCCGCGCAATCCTATGAAATCTGCGGTTCTATAGACTTAAGTAGATGGGGAATATATCTTTGCAAGACGAAAATATCATCATCAGAGGTGCCAGGGAACACAATTTAAAAGACGTAGACATGGAGTTGCCTAAGGAGAAACTGATAGTTTTTACGGGCGTTTCGGGTTCAGGCAAATCGTCGTTAGCGTTTGACACGTTGTATGCGGAAGGACAGCGGAGGTATGTTGAATCCTTATCGGCGTATGCGCGGCAGTTTTTAGGGCAGATGGAGAAGCCCGATGTGGATTTCATAGGCGGTTTATCTCCGGCGATTTCGATTGACCAGAAATCATCGGGGAACAACCCGCGTTCGACAGTTGCCACCATCACGGAGATTTACGATTATCTGCGCGTGTTGTTTGCGAGAGCCGGCATAGCACACTGCCCTAAGTGCAACAGCGAGATAGGTGCGCAGACAACCGACGAGATTATCGACCAGATTGTGGCACTACCATCCAGAACGCGCATTCAAATACTTGCGCCAGTCGTAAAAGGGCGGAGGGGTGAACACAGGGAGGTGTTAGCCGACGCCCTCAAATCAGGGTATGTTCGCGCACGAGTCGACGGGCAGATTTTCGATTTGATGGATGAGATAAGGTTGGAGGGAACCCAGCGGCATGATATTGAGATAGTCGTCGATAGAATCATCATCAAGGAGAACACCAGAAGTAGAGTTGCCGAAGCGGTGGAGGCGGCGCTGGAAATGGGAGATGGTGTGCTGATTGTGAACGTACTTGGCGAGGGCGATATTCTCTTCAATAAAAGCTACGCGTGCCACAAATGCAACATCAGTTTAGATGCGCCATCGCCGCAGATGTTCTCCTTCAACAGTCCCAAAGGCGCGTGTCCTACTTGCAAAGGACACGGTACGCTCACCAGAATGTCTCCGGATTTAGTCGTTCCGGACAAACGCAAATCTATTGAGGAGGGGGCGATAGTCTTTTGGGGCAAGTTAGAATCACTACGAATCAGACACCTCGCCGAGGGTTTAGCAAACCACTGCGGATTTAGTTTGAATACGCCTTGGGAAAAATTGACTGAGGAACAACAGCAAACAGTGCTCCATGGTTCTGGCGAAGAGCAGATAAAATTTATCTATCGCTCGCTCAAAGGACGGAGATGGGGCTATGGGGCACAATACAGCGGTGTCATCCCCGAGGAGGAACGCAAATATTTCCAAAGCCAATCTGCCCCTCAACGAGCGTTTCTATCAAAGTTCATGACATCCGCCGTTTGCCCCGACTGCAACGGCAGCAGATTGCGCCCGATAGCAACATCCATCACCATCGGCGGCACTACAATCTTAGATGTCGTAAAGATGTCCGTCAGCGAGTGCAAACATTTCTTCGAGCATTTAACCCTGAACGAACGCCAGCACATCATCGCAGAGGAAGCGATAAAAGAGATTAAAGGACGGCTGCAATTTTTGGAGAATGTCGGGCTATGCTATCTGACGCTGGACAGGACTGCTCCCACTCTCTCCGGCGGCGAATCGCAGAGAATCAGGTTAGCGAGTCAAATCGGCGCAGGGTTGGTGGGTGTCCTTTATATACTTGACGAACCGAGCATCGGGTTACACCAGCGTGACAACCAACGCCTGCTAAATACGCTAAAACAACTGCGCGACCAAGGAAACACAGTCATTGTCGTGGAACATGACGAGGAAACAATCCTTAACGGCGATTACGTGGTTGATTTTGGTCCGGGCGCAGGAGTAAAGGGTGGGAACGTAGTAACAATGGGGACGCCGCAGGAGATAAGCCAGAACGAAAATTCTCTCACAGGACAGTACCTCAGCGGCAAACAACACATCCCCATCCCGACAACCCGCCGAAAAAGCGACGGCAGATGGATAGAAATTGTCGGTGCCAGACATAACAACCTGAAGGACGCCAACGTAAACATCCCCGTCGGCACTTTTACATGCGTCACGGGCGTTTCAGGTTCGGGCAAAAGTTCCCTCATTACCGATACTTTACTCCCAGTCCTGGACAGAGGACTGATGCGCGCCAAAAGTAACCCAGGCGAACACGACGCCATCAAAGGCATTGAGCATTTCGACAAAGTCATTGACATCAGCCAATCCCCCATCGGCAGGACGCCGCGCTCTAATCCTGCAACTTACGTCAAAGTATTTGACCGAATCAGAAACCTCTACGCACAACTCCCCGAATCCAAAGTACGCGGTTACAAACCGGGCAGGTTCAGTTTTAACGTCAAGGGCGGACGCTGTGAAGTTTGCGCAGGCAACGGGCTGGAACGCATTGAGATGCACTTCCTTGCGGACGTGTGGGTAAAATGCGAAGTTTGCTTAGGATGTCGATACAACGACGAAACACTGCAAATAGAATACAAAGGCAGGAACATCGCTGACGTACTGGACATGGATGTGCAGGAAGCACTGGAACATTTTGAAAACCTACCCAAACTAACACGCATTCTGCAAACCCTCCACGATGTCGGCTTGGACTACATAAAACTTGGGCAACCCTCCCATACGCTCTCAGGCGGCGAAGCCCAACGGGTCAAATTAGCGAAGGAACTTTGTAAAGTCAGCACAGGCAAGACGCTGTACATCCTCGACGAACCCACAACAGGACTGCATTTTGCTGACGTACAAAAACTGCTAAGTGTGTTGCATCGTCTTGTGGACGCTGGCAACACCGTCATAGTGATTGAACATAACCCGGAAGTCATCAAAACCGCCGATTACATTATTGATTTGGGACCGGAAGGCGGCGAAGAGGGCGGGGAGGTAGTGGCAGTTGGAACCCCTGAAGAGGTAGCAGAAGTAGAAGAATCTCACACGGGACAGGTATTGCGACAGATGAGGAAGCGAAAAAATGAGAAAATGAGAAAACGGGAAAACGAGAAAACGGGAAAACGGGAAAACGGGAAAGTACCGCGTTACGGTGGACGTCATCTCGTAATCAAAGGGGCAAAAGAACACAACCTCAAAAATATTGATGTCGAAATCCCGCACCGCAAAATGACAGCGTTCACAGGCGTCAGCGGTTCGGGCAAATCGTCTCTTGCACTTGATACCATCTACGCCGAAGGACAACGCCGCTATGTGGAATCGCTATCGGCTTACGCCCGGCAGTTCCTGGGGCAGCTCAAGAAGCCCAAAGTAGAACGCATCGACGGCTTGTCTCCAGCCATCGCCATTGAGCAGAAATCACCCTCCACGAACCCGCGCTCGACGGTTGGAACGGTGACGGAGATTTACGATTACATGCGCGTACTCTACGCACGAATCGGGACGCCACACTGCCCGCAATGCGACAGAGAGATTGGCGCACAAACCGCCCAGCAGATAGTTGAGCGCGTCATGGAACTCGCAGAAAACACGCGCATCTATGTCCTGTCGTCGCTAACTTTGGAACGCAACGAGGATTATGAATCCGCTTTCAAACGCATACAGCGAGAAGGTTATGCCAGAGTGAGCATTGATGCCGTGGACTTCATCGGGGAAATATACGACTTGAACGACATGGCATCCGATTCGTTTCCCACGCTTGATAGACGCATCAAACACGATGTCCAAATAGTGGTGGATAGGTTAGCCATCAGGGAGGATGAAAGGAGCAGACTGACCGAATCAGTGGAAACAGCGTTGCGTCAAAGCGACGGAACGGTAGTCATAGTCCAGCATCCGGAGAACCAGTCGCCAGTCACTACTCACCAGTTTAGCGAACACTTCGCATGCGTCCCCTGCGGCTTGAGCTTCAGAGAACTCACACCGCAACATTTCTCATTCAACAGTCCGTTAGGGATGTGTGATAGATGCGAAGGGTTTGGCGTTTTGCGCAACGGTAAAGTTTGCCCAAAATGTAAGGGGAGCAGGATTCAACCTCAAGGACGAGCGGTAAAACTGGATGGCACATCAATCTCAGAAGTCACGGCGATGACGATACGCAAAACATACCAATTCTTTGAACATCTCAGTCCCACTGAAAAACAGCAGGAGATAGCCAGTGAAATACTAAGAGAGATTCGCAATCGGCTTCATTTTTTGATAGATGTCGGTTTGCATTATCTCACTTTAGCCCGTCCGGCTCCCACGCTTGCAGGCGGCGAAGCGCAACGTATCCGACTGGGGAGCCAGTTGGGAAGCGGTTTGACGGGGGTTTTGTATGTCCTTGATGAGCCTACCATCGGCTTGCACCCGAGAGACAACGAACGCTTGCTGAACGCGCTCAAACGCCTCCGCGACCAAGGCAACAGCGTCATCCTTGTGGAACACGACCAAAATACCATCCTTGAATCAGACCAAATTGTAGATTTCGGACCGGAAGCGGGCATTCACGGAGGCGAAATCGTTGAACAAGGTACTCCTGATGAAGTTAAAAAAAGCGGAACATCCCTAACGGGCAAATATTTGCGGGGCGATTTGTCCATCGAAACTCCACCAGAGCGGCGTGTTGGAAAAGGGCAGTTTTTGGAGATAATCGGCGCTAAACACAACAATTTGAAAAATATCAACGTAAAAATACCACTGGGGACACTTACCTGTGTAACTGGCGTCTCAGGTTCAGGAAAGAGTTCGCTCATTGAGGATACCCTCTACAAAGCCCTCGCAAACAAACTCCGCAGGCCGGGCGACAAAGGAGCAAAACCATTTAAGGTTGGCGAACACGACAGCATCCTGAACACAGAACACATAGACAAAATCATCAACATTGACCAAAAACCCATCGGCGAAACTCCCCGTTCAAATCCAGCCACCTACACTGACGTATTCACGGACATCAGGTATCTCTTCGCTACATTGCCAGAATCCAAAATCAGAGGTTATACATCCAGAAGGTTTAGTTTCAACCTGAGAGTTGGGCAGTGCGAATCCTGCCACGGCAACGGTTTCAACAGGATAGAAATGCACTTCCTCCCGGATGTGTGGATAAAATGTGAATCCTGCGGCGGAACGGGCTACAACAGGGAAACGCTACAGGTTAAATACAGGGGCAAAAACATCGCCGGAGTTTTAGAAATGACCGCGCAGGAAGCGATTGAGCATTTCAATAACACACCCAAAATCCATCGAAAACTGCAAACCCTCTGCGATGTCGGATTGGATTACATTCAACTCGGCCAATCGGCGACAACCCTCTCAGGCGGCGAAGCACAGCGCGTAAAATTGGCGAAAGAACTGGCAAAACGCGACACGGGAAAAACCCTCTACATCATGGATGAACCCACAACAGGACTACATTTTGCGGACATACAGAAGTTGATGAAAGTGCTGAATAGCTTAGTTGACAAGGGTAATACCATCGTCGTAATTGAACACAACATGGATGTCATCAAATGCGCTGATTACATAATTGACTTAGGACCGGAAGGCGGAGATGAAGGAGGATACATTGTCGCATTCGGTACGCCTGAAGAGATAGTGCAGGTGGAAAGTTCGCATACCGGAAGGTTTTTGAGGTACTTTTGGGATTCATCAAATTAGCCACTACGCCCGGTGTCTTTGCCCCCTGTTCCAAAGAGCCTTTTGGGTGCAACTAAGAGCGAGCCTTGAATGGCATTATGTTTCGTGTTGGGTGCAACTGAGCGGGAGCTTTGAATGATACTTACTGCCATTGACGGCTCGGTTTCTTTTTCAGCCAACACAAGTGACATTGAAAGTCCAGTCTCTCCTGCAGCCAACACAAGAGACAAAACAAATTTTGAGTATTTGGACAAAAATTAGGTTAAAAATAAAGTTGACATACCAGGCCTAATTTTGTTATGATTATAGTGTTGTATTTCTGTCTTGACATGGCGGGACAGGATCCGATGCAACATATCTCCGTGGCTAGGGTTCAAACCCGACTAAAAGAAAGGGGGCTTGGTGGGGAAAGGCCTTCCCCCACCAAAATAGAAATGAAAGGCAAATCTTTTTTAAAAACAAAAAAAAATCGAATCTATTTCTTAGGCTTATTGATTTTTAGTTTTGTAGGATTGTTTGTGTCCCTGGGTTTTGTCAACCCAGAACAAGCCCGGGCTGATTTCACGGATGTGACAACAGGTTCGCTGGTAGGTGTATCAGGTAATGCTGTATGGGGAGATTACGACAGCGATGGAGATTTAGATTTGTATGTTACAAAGCATTTATTTAGAAACGATGGCGACGGTAATTTTACCGATGTTGCGGCAGGCACCTCGTTAGGTAATACAGGCGCTGTTAACGGTGCCGTATGGGGCGACTATGACAACGATGGCGATTTAGATTTATATCTCGCTACAGAGTCTGGAGCGAATAAGCTTTTCCGTAATGATGGCGATGGTAATTTTACGGACGTGGCTGCTGGCACTGCTTTGGCTGATACTGGCAAGGGTAATGGCGTAGCGTGGGGCGATTATGATAATGATGGCGACCTTGACTTGTACCTCGCCAATTGGCAATCCAGCAATAAATTGTTTCGCAACGAGGGAGACGACAACTTCACAGTGGTTTGGAATCACCGCTCAGGACCGGATCAATCGGTGTCATGGGCGGACTTTGACAATGATGGAAATTTAGATATCCTCGTTACGGCTCTCGCCGGTACACCTAATGAGCTATATCAGAATGATGGTTTAGGCAATTTTACCAATATTGCGTCTGGTGTTTTAGCCAGCACAGGCAACCATACGCGCGGTTTGGCGTGCGGGGATTATGACAATGACGGCGATATGGACGTATTTTACGCAAATGACGGGCAGTCCGAACAGCTTCTGCGCAATGACGGCAATGCTAATTTCTCGGATGCTTCGGCCAGCCTTCCCTTTTCAGAAGGCACTTCCGGGTATGGCTCATGGAGCGATTACGACAATGACGGAGATTTAGACTTGTATGTCGGTGGTAATCTATATCCCAACAGCGGAGATGGTAACTTCGCAGCAGGCACTCCACTGCCAGATCCAGACGGTGGTGTTTGGGGAGACTATGATAATGATGGTGACCTAGATATATATGGCAGTGGAAAGTTGATGCGTAATAACCAGGATGATAACAACTTCCTGTTTGTGCGTCCGCTTGACGCGGCAGGCAATTTCAATCAGTATGGAGCCCAAGTCCGATTATATATCGCTGGAACATCTACCCTGGTTGGGTTGAGACAAACTGACGGTGGGATTAGTCGGTACACACAAAGTGCCGTTGATGTCCACTTTGGTGTCAACGGAACTGGCTCTTACGATATTGACGTAAGATTTCCGGGCGGTATTATAGTGGACAAGAACATGAATCCCCTGTTGGAGAACGTCAGTCCGCTGAATGTCCGTTATGTGGAGGTGCGGCAAAATGGGGATGTGAATATCGTTACTTCTGGCAATATTATTCGTGTCCCAGCCGACCAACCTACTATTCAAGCGGGTATTGATGTTGCTTCAGATGGTGGCACGGTTTTAGTTGCAGACGGGATTTACACAGGCGAGGGCAACAAGAATCTGGATTTCAAAGGCAAAGCTATCACTGTCACATCGGAAAATGGTGCGGCGAATTGTGTTATTGACTGCGAAGGCGATGGTAGAGGGTTTTACTTCCACTCCGGCGAGACTGAAGAATCATTAGTAAAGGGTTTCACTATCAAAGACGGAGGCAATGTCTGGACTGGAGGAGGAATCTCTTGTGAGAACAACTCTTCTCCGATTATAGACAGTAACATCATAACTGGCTGTATTGCTGGCGGAGGTGGTGGTGGGATTAATTGCACCAATTCTTCCCCGAAGATAGTAAATAACACTATCATAGGAAATTCTACTGATAGTGGTGGTGGAATTTGGTGCTATGAGTCATACCCACAGGTAATAAATAATATTATCTCGGGAAATTCTACTACCAACAGTGGCGGTGGGATTGGTACTTATAATTGCTCCCCAACGATAGTAAACAATACTATTACGGGAAATTCTGCAACTAACGGAGGTGGTGGTATTACTGTTAACGACTTTACCCCAATGGTGAAAAATACAATCCTCTGGGGCAACACTGGTGGTCAAATTCGCATCATTAGTGGTTCCATCAATATCACCTACTCCTGCATTCAAGGCGGTTGGTCAGGTACAGGCAACATTGACGTTGACCCAATGTTTGCCGATGCGGGAAACGGTAATTATCATCTAAAGCTCGGCTCTCCTTGCATTGACACGGCTGACCCAACTTCTGATTACAGCAATGAACCCGAACCAAACGGCGGTAGAATTAACATGGGAGCTTACGGCAATACCCCCGAAGCTACTATCTCACAGTCTTATTCAGGCCCTATCTGGTATGTCTCCACAGAAGGCGACGATGATAACAACGGAAGCGAAGAAAATCCATTCGCTACAATTCAGCGAGGTATTGACGCTGCTTCCGATGGCGATACGGTTTTGGTCGCTGATGGAACCTATACAAGTGGGGGCAACAAGAATTTGAGTTTGGGTAATAGGTCAATTACTGTCACTTCTCATAATGGAGCAAAAAATACTATTATTGATTGCGAAGGTACAGGAGAAGCATTTAGCTTTAATAGTGATACAACGGGAGAAATAAGGGGATTCACTATCAAGAATGCAGGCGGCAAAGGAATATATTTTGCGAGAAACATCAGTATTGATGTGGTTATTGATAAAAACATAATCACATTATGTCCAACCGCAATCTCGCGCGATAATTATGTTTCAGGTTCGCTAACCATTACAAATTGCCTTATTGCCAAGAATGGACTTAGTAATCCCACTTGGAGAACCGGGGGAATAGATATTTGTAGTGGTTCTAACACAATTGTTAATACTACTATAGTAGAGAACGATGCGGTTGGATGCGGTGGCGGATTTTACGCTGAACATTGTAGCACAACTGTCAAAAACTGCATCCTCTGGGGAAATACAGTAGGCGGTAATTTAAAGCAGATTTTCCTCTATTCAGGTGCATCGGTTAGTTTTACCTACTGCGACATCCAAGGCGGTTGGTCAGGCACAGACAACATTGACGCTGAACCATTATTCGTTGGCGCTGCCATTAGTGACTATCGCTTGCAAGATGGAAGTCCATGTATTAATACTGGCACAACTGAAGGAGCGCCAACTGATGATGTCGAAGGCAATCCTAGAGATGAGTTGCCAGACATGGGCGTTTATGAATACTTAGGCGTAATTTCCCTTGCTGTCGATGCAGGATTAGACCAAAGTATCTGCCATCCGAACAACGGCGGCGAAGTGCATCTTGGTGGCACTCCAACAGCGAGGGGAGGTACGCCATCCTACACCTACAGTTGGACACCCGCAACAGGGTTGGATAATCCAAACATCGCAAATCCAAGGGCAACTCCAACTACGACAACGACTTACGCCGTTGCCGTTACTGATTCCAGCGAAACCCCGCAAGAGGAGAGCGATAGCGTTACTGTCACTGTGCATCCCGAGCTTGTTGCCGACGCCGGGGAGGATAAAATTGTAGCGAAGGGTAGTTCCGTTGGGATAGGCGGAGAGCCGACTGCATCAGGTGGAACGGTACCTTACACTTACAGTTGGACACCAACTTTGGGTTTGGACAATCCAAACATCGCAAATCCAACAGCAAACCCGAACGACACGGCGACTTACACTGTGACTGTGACTGATGATAATGGATGCCAGAATACGGATGAGATGACGGTTGAGGTTGGAATTGGTCCACAAATAGCGTCTGTGACTGAAGATACTGATGGCGTTACGAAAACTGTCGGCGATGTCATTACAGTAGCAGTGACGCAAGCAGAGGACAGCATAAAAGCCATAGAAGGCAAGTTCTCAATTGGTGATGCAATCGTTGATAAGCCGTTGACAGAAACATCACCCAGAATTTGGACAGGGGAATACACGGTTGAAAAAGGCGATATGGTAAATGAACAACCCGTCACCGCGAGTTTGAAAAGCGATGGAGGCATCTGGACTACCCCACCTGTTGCAAGCGAAACAAAAGTTACCATTGACACTATCGCTGTGATAAACGAAGTTACGGTGTCTCCGACAACTCCCGTCGGAATTGGAAGCAAAATAACCGTTACTGCTGTGGGTGAAGCGTCTGCTCAATCGGTGACGTTTTCCATAGCTGGCGTACCCAATGCAACGGATAAACCGATGACTGAATCAACGCCTGGCAATTACACTAATAGTTACACTGTGCTAAATGGCGATAATGCGAAAAACGCAACCGTCACCGTCACAACGAAGGATCCGATTGGTAATATTGATTCAAAAGAATCCCCGGACAAAGCTACGCTTGATGGTGTGAACCCAACAGTCGAGAACCCCACGGCAACTCCTAAGGGTATCATCCCCGACGGCAACGATACATCCCTGTTGACCGTCAGCGTAACCGATGCGGCAAGTGGAGTTGACAGCGTTAAAATTGGTCTAAGCCCAGTCAATGGGCAGCCGCAACAGCCGATGTATGACGATGGAACAAATGGTGATGTAACTGATGGAGATGGTATTTACTCCATCTCGATAACTGTAGCGCCCGGCACTGACGAGGGAAAATACGACTTAGCCGTAACCGCTACCGATTCAGTTGGAAATATCAACAGTAGCGTTCTTATTCCGCTGTATGTGGACAACACGCCACCTACTGTAACTGACGCAAACGCCGCCCCCCCAACTGTCCCTTGTGGCGGTTATAAATCGCTATTGACCGCAAAGGTAACAGATTTGCCTCTTGATGAACATTACAAACCCATCGTCACAATCAACCTCAACGCTATCGGTGGCAATGCAAATCAGCCGATGTTCGACGATGGCACAAACGGCGATG
>CAZRLY010000061.1:0-22189 GCA_964601015.1 uncultured bacterium | reverse complement strand
CGTCAAATATACATCCTCGTTGCCTTTTGCGAGCAGGAATTTGTTGCCTCGGTTATGGCTGATGAGGTAGATTACGAGCGGGACGTATTTATTTACCCTTGTTTCTGCCCACTCCGTGATGGCATATTTCAGCCATTCCGCCGATGTTGGGCTGTCAATGATGTCGCTTGCCTGTTGACTTGGACTGAGGAAGAAGATGTATTCATCATCTGCTATATCCAAGTGCTCATTATTGCATTTTTTGAAGGTTTTATAAACTTCTTCTTGGACAATCCCGTTAAACGTCAGCCAATGCGGATTTGTCGTTTCATTGCCTCCACCAAGTACGATGGGGAAAATGTCGCATCGACATCCTTCGGCAGGACTCTCGTTTCAAGCTCCACAGGAAAGTTGAAACCGTTCTGCCCTGTTACTTCGATAAAATATATCAGCGGTTCGCCGGGTTGCGCTTTTTTGGTCGTTTCCTCAGCGTTCAACAAAAAATCGGGGGTACTGTTGAGGTTGATTTCCGCTTTGCCTTCTACACCGTTTTGGGTTGTTACCCCTACCGTTGCCGTCGCCTGTTCTACTGCAATTTGGGCTGAGATGTAAGTTGCGATATAGGCACCGTCACCGGCGTTTGATGCAATAACGGTAGTACCTGTTTCTCCGGCATCGTTTTTCAACGTTCCGCCAACGCCGCCGACTGTCATCGTCACTTTCTCATTGAAGACCAAATTACCGTGAGCATCCTTGAGAGTTACCGTAATCATTGATTCAGACTTCCCATCGCCAGACAAAACACTTGGATTGGCTTCGACAGTGACGGTTTCAGGCTGACAGGGCTTCAGCGTTATTTTTGTTTCGTCAATTATTTCCTCTCCAATTAAAGATGCTGCAATCTTCACAATTCCCGATTTGGTATCTGAGGTGTAGGTTGCCAGATAATCGCCTCCGCCTTGCTCTGTAACGCTCGATACCTTTCCTCTTTCCGGCTCCACGTTGACCTTTTGTCCAGCAACGCCGTATCCATCGGCATCCTCCACCCTGATTGTCAATTTTGCCGTCGAAACTCCGTTGGCATCAATTTCTTTCGGGTTCGCTTCGATGCTGATTGTCGCCGGTTCTGAGCTTATCAGTTCAAAAGTTGCCTCTGCGTTTCTACCTGAGAGCGTCCCCGTAGCAAGAATATTCTTCGTTCCGGGTTCTTGAGTGTCAGCATTAAATGTCAATTCAAGCGAACCGTCAGGGTTTGTCTTTTCGGTCAGAATCTTTTTCGTATCGCCAAAATCTACGTTGACTGGCTCATCTCCCCCAAAGCCGTCGCCTTCCACATTTATCGTTGTTCCAGTTGGTCCGAATTCGGGATTGACAGAGAGCCGAGACGTAATTACAAATTTGGCTCTCCCCTCTCCTACGGCGACTATCACGCCCCCGCCCGGTCGTTTTGGGATTTCAAAGCGCACGACAAAAGTTCCATCCTCATTAGCCCTTATGAGCTTGTCCTCCACGACTGTCTCGCCGACAGGATAAACAGGGATTTCCACTCCGCCAATCGTCAATTTGCCGACATCTGTGTCCGGTTCAAAGCCTTCGCCGGTTATCTCTACTACCGTTTTGACCGAACCGGTTGGCGGGTTTAAGGTCAAAATCTTATCTGGCGGGGGAATTAAGGTGATTTCCGTTTTGCCATTTACTGAATAACCCTGTCCCGAAGCGGTAGCCGTGATGGTTGCCTTGCCCTCGATTACCCCTGCGGTGTAGGTTGCGGTATAGTTGCTGCTACCGTTGTTCGGGGGGGATGTGATGCTACCCTCGGACGCTTGCATTTCGACCAGTGCGTTTTCAATGGGGTTGCCATTTTTGTCCTTGACGGTGATTGTGATTGTCGATTGGGAGATGCCGTCGGCATACAATTCATCAGGTTCAGCGACTACCTCAACTGTCGAAGCTGGGCCGGGAATCAGCGTTATCTCCACGCTCCCCGACTTATCCCCTGCCGTCGCCGTGACGGTGGCTATTCCTACGCTATTCGCCGCCGTGTAAGTCGTCGAGTAGGTTCCATCCTTGTTGTCGATTGCCGTCTCACTCACGCTTCCCAGTTCGGTTTTCAGCGTCACGTCTGCACCGATGACAGCCCTTCCGCCTGCGTCCTTGACCGAGATGATAACCGTCGTTTTCTGCGTGTCGTCTGCGACGAGCGTGGTTTCTGACGCTGACACCTCGACCAAATCCGGGACGCTCGGCTCCAGC
This sequence comes from uncultured bacterium, assembly GCA_964601015.1. Taxonomy (GTDB): domain Bacteria; phylum Poribacteria; class WGA-4E; order DTYX01; family CAZRLY01; genus CAZRLY01. The sequence goes on along the minus strand of CAZRLY010000061.1, from coordinate 19,957 downwards.
GTGAAACTTTTCGTCGCTGAGATATTGGACGACGCTCCCGTTGCCACAATCTGCTTTTCGCCAGGTTCCTGAACGTCAACCTGAAAACTCGCCTCAAACGAGCCGTCAATGGTTGAATTGACTTCCTTGATGTTTTTTGTCTTGCCGAAATCAATTTTGAGCTTTTCGCTATTCCCAAAACCGTCCCCCGCCAAACTTACGGATGCTCCCGCCCTGCCGCTTTCCGGAGAAACGATGATTTGCGCCTTGATATCCAGGGTGGTTTCTGCGTCGCCCACCATCACCTTGACTGAACCGCCCGGTCGATTCGGGATGGCGAAACTGACGACAAAACCACCAGTCTCATCCGCATAAATCTCATCTCCGCTGACTATCGTATCTCCCACCGCATAGATTTTAACGGACTCGCTTCCCATCAACAATTTCCCCGCCTTCTCATTGGCATCGAAGTGTGAACCTGTCACCTTCACAGCATCGCCGACGGTTCCGGAGATAGGGGCGCAAATCAACGCCGGTCTTTCGGTCAGCGTCAATTTCACACTTCCCGATTTGCCGTTTGAAGTCGTGGCTTTGATTTCCAGTTCGCCGGCTTTTGTTCCAGCGGTGTAGGTTGCCGTATGAGTTCCGTCGCCGTTATTTTTGACCTTTCCCAGAGAGCCTCCGCCCTTTTCGATAACCATGCTGACGGTTTCGGTTGGGACAAGATTATCAAAAAGGTCAATTACTGTTGCCTGAATTGTCCCCTGGGAACTACCATTGGCGAGCAAGTAGAACGTGCTGCCTAGCTCGTTCTTTAACCAGCCAGCGGCAGGCTTTACTTCGACCGTTTCCGCATCGCCCGGCTGGACTGTAAATTCTTGGGTCATCCCGGTTATGCTGGAATCGCTTTTCAAAATCGCTTTGAGCTTCCCATTGCCGACCACCTTAGCAGTAAACAACCCATTTTCATCGACGCTCCCGATATTTCCATCGACAGCCCAGGTAACAACAACATTGCTAATTTTGACCGTCAGCCCATCGGCGTCAAGCGCGCTCACGTCGAATTGTTGCGTCTGCCCAGCCGTAAGCGTTGCAGTAGATGGCTCGATGGCGATGCTCGCTATGCTACGGCCATACCACAGAAGCACCGTTCCGTCCTGACTTCCGCTTGCCAGCAAAGTTCCGTCTGGGTTGAAGGCGACGGAATACATAGGAGCGCCGGTCTCGAATAACGCTATTTCGTCGAGAGTTTGGGAGTCGTAAAGATATATTCCGATTACAGTCGATACAGCCAAAAGCTTTCCGTCCGGGGAGAATTGGACGCTTCTATCTTCCCCGCTAATTTGTCCTTTTCCAAGTCTTGCGATTGCGCCCTCTGGAAGGGCTATCGCTGTTTGTGACGCTATCGTCAGGATAGCGAGTGTGAGTAAAATTGCGTAAATTCTTTTCATGATAATGCTCTCCTTTGCATAAAAAAATCCGAAATTGTAGCGGCCGGTTTTTGCCCCGCCATGTAGCGGCATCCCTCCGTCCTGCCACCGATGTGTCGCCAATGGACGGACAGAGAAAGTCCACTACGCATCGGGACAGAAAATAAACATGTAGCGGCGGCTCTCTGTCCCGCCACTCTTTATGTCGTCAATGGACGGACGGAGAAGTTCCGCTACAGAAAACACATAGTGGCGTGGCTCTGTCCCGCCATGTAGCGGCATCCCTCCGTCCTGCCACCGATGTATCGCTAATGGACGGACAGAGAAAGTCCACTACGCATCGGCACAGGAAATAAACATGTAGCGGCGGCTCTCCGTCCTGCCACCTGTGTCGCCAATGGACGGACAGAGAAAGTCCGCACCGGCGTTCTTCGAGCTCGCCGGTGAACGCATCAACTAAACGGGCAACACGTCTGCTATCCACGAATAATGCCAATCTTCTGCCTTTTCAACCAATCCCCATCGAACAGGATTGTTTAGTATGTATTCACAAATAGCGATTAGCTCTTCCGATTTGCGGACAACATGGTCAAACCAACTCTTCTGCCACAAACCACCACGAAATCCATAATCCCAGCTCTTCCGAGCTGTAAATCTTTTGAAAGCCCTGAGCCCCCTTGATAATGTCCAACCGATAGGGCCCGGAGAAAAAAGAATGTGAAGATGGTCTGGCATCAAACAGTAGCAGTACAACTTAAATCGCCCTTTTCTTTCTGACCAAAGGAGGGATTGAATAACTTCCTGTGCAAGCCCAGGGGTATTGAACGGTTCACTGTGAATAGCACAGAGCGTCCCGAATATTATGTAATTTGCATCAGCGTAGTCAAAGTGTTCTAAGCGTAGACGTTTTCGTTTGAATGGTAGTTTATTTGTATTTTTCATTCATGCCACCGTTATTTTATGGCGGGACGGAGCCACGCCGGGGCGTAGTGGACTTTCTCTGTCCGTCCAGATTTACGAACATTGCGAGACTTTTGACACCAATGGCGAGACAGAGAAACGCCGCTACGGATATCTCGCACCGATGCCGCTACAGGTTTCCCGCACCGATGCGTAGCGGACCTTCTCTGTCCGTCCTGATTTACGAACATTGTGAGATTTTTACGCCGCTGGCGGGACGGAGAAACGCCGCTACAGGTTTCCCGCACCGAGGCGTAGTGGACACTCTCTGTCCGTCCTGATTTACGAACATTGCGAGATTTTTTACGCCGCCATGTATTTGAACGTCAAATAATTTTCCTGTAAGGAACGTCGGCTCGTGGTGTTGGATTGAACTCGCGCCTGGCCTCAAGGCTCATCTTCGGACAGTCAATTTCTTTCAGGAAATCAAGGTACTGCTCGTGAAGTTGCTCTGCCACGTCAGTACGGCTGTTGATTATATTTTGCGTTTCCTCCGGGTCAATTTGGAGGGCATAAAGTTCGCTTTCCCATTCGTCGCCCCCGTAGACGTAGAGGTAATCCTTCGTCCTGAAACTGGTAGGACAGCGCACTTGGGCATCCTGTATATACGTTAAACTACTTATCGCAAAGTCCCGGGTGTTCTTCTTTTCTCCGCGAATCAATGGGAGCAATGACTGCCCCTGAACCCTTGACGGAATCGGCATATCCGTCAGAGCTAAAATAGTCGCCATAACGTCTGGCGGCTGGCAGAATGAATCGTATCTTGAGCCGTTTGTTACTCCCGGAATTTTCATCAGGAGAGGCGGATGGGAGATGGTTGAATATAGAGGCCAACGCCCACAAATCGCACCCTCGCGGTCAAGCAACACTTTGCCGATAAGGTTGTGTTCGCCGTGGTAAAACCCGTGGTCACTTGAAAAAATGATTGCTGTGTTATCTGCTAATCCCATTCTTTTCACACCGTCAAGCAGATGACCAACCCATCTATCTACCATTGTGAGCTTTCCCGCATACATGCAGCGCATGTACTCAATTTCACTTTGCGTCGCATAGTCCGCAGGTTCATACGCGGGTTCCATTAGCTCATCCCCGGTGTAGTTCGGGGCATAGCGGTCAATGTAATAATGCGGCTCATCCCACGGCTCATGCGGGTCAAAAGTATCCACGTAAAGGAAGAACGGTGTGTTGTCGTCATATTGTTTTTCTAACCACCGGTGAGCGGCAAGCATCGTCCGTGGTGCTCGTCTATCAACTTCGCCGTCCCATCCCGTTGCATTCCTGACGATATTTTGGATGCGTTTCATCGGGATGCGGAGTTTACGGGGAGCGGCCGGCAGTTCGACTTCTTCAGGGACATCCGCAAGTCGCGCCCCCTGCGCGGAAATGATTTGTTCGTAGTCAAATCCTTGTCTGAACTGTGGGCTGTTTGACGTGTCACCGATGAACGCTGTCTTATAGCCCCTTTCCTTGATGAGTTCGCCCAAGACAAGTTCCTCTTTTGAGCGAGGCTGTGACCAATTTGTGTAAGTGAACGTGAACCGCCCGGAAAGCACATCTTTTCGCATCGGACCGGTTGGGAAACTGGCTGCAAAAAAGTTGTCCATGATTGCTGATTCACGCGCCAGTGCGTCGATATTTGGTGTTTGCACCCATTCGTTGCCATAACATCCACAATAATCATACCTAACAGTATCAGAAATTATCAAAATAACATTCATCAATCGTTTCACCTCTTTACCTTCTCCTCCTCTATCCCTCAATCAAACCTGGTATAGTATAGGGGTAAAATATAATAATATCAAGGGAAAATATACTGAACGCGATGTATTATTGAAAAGATCACTTCGCCTCGCTACGGGCAAAAATACACTTCGTTGATTTTTGCACTCCAACTTATCATTTTCAAATGTCATGGGGAATTTCTAACTTTACTTACTCTTTACTCTTCACTTGTTTTATGCTAAAATAAGACAAATTACCCAATTAAGTAGCTATCTTATGCCAAGGAAGATGCTACCCTGTGGTTCAGTTTGCGACCAAGCTCAAAAATGGAGGCATCTATGAGACGACGACAATTACGAATGTTTTTATCGAATTTGGAGAATTTACCAGAACTTGAAGTTCCAGCCGGCTATGAGATTCGCCCTTTTCAACCGGGTGATGAGGGACACTGGGCTTCCATTATTGACGCTTCCTTCGGTGGCGAGCGAACAGCGGAACACACTCGAAGGGAGATTATCGACAGGCCGGAATACATGCCCGGCGGGTTGTTCTTTGCAACCTACGAAGGCAAGCCAGTAGGGACAGCATGCGCGTGGCGGCAGTCTCAGGAGGAAACAGAAATTGGCTACGTTCACATGGTAGGCGTTGTTCCGGAACATCGCGGACATAAACTCGGCAAGTGGTTGTCTCTGCGTGTGTTGTTATTTGTCAAAGAACACGGATTTCAGTGTTCAATCTTAGATACGGACGAGCCGCGTTTGCCCGCTATCAAATCGTATCTGAATCTGGGATTCTTGCCGTTGTACAGGGAGATTTCCCAACCGTCGCGCTGGCGTGGCGTCTTTGATGAACTCAATCTACCGATGCCCTACACTGAATGGGAACTGCCTTTTAAAACACTTCAGTCGCAACGCGGACACGTCCCGCTGGGCAAGCCGTCATCGTGGGAGATGGCGCTCAGATATACAATTCAACAGGGCTGCGCACTGTTGGAGGACAAACAAGTTCCCCAAAACAAAGAGGAGCTAAATGAGATGCAGCCCAAATTACGTCAAAGGCTGCGTGAATGTATCGGCTTAGAACTGCTTCCCCCGCGTACGCCGATGAACGCTAAAACTGTGAGCAAAACGGAACGAGAAGACTGCACGATTGAAAACATCGTTTTCGAGAGCCGTCCCAACTTCCCCGTTACAGGCAATCTGTACATTCCACATCGGGCTGACTATCCCGCTCCTGCAATTTTGGTCGTCCCCGGACACAACATGACGGAAGGAAAGTGGGGAGAACACGGGGTGTGTTTATCTCTGGCAAAATTGGGGTTCGTGGCGCTGGCAATTGACCCAGTTGGACAGGGCGAACGACGGGTAGCAGGGAACGAACACCAGTTGGGGTTTGAAATCCTGCTAACGGGGCAGAGCAACGAGGCAATCCGCGTTTGGGACAACATGCGTGCGATAGATTATCTTGCTGATAGGGCAGAAGTGGATTCCGACAGAATCGGCATGACGGGCGTATCCGGCGGAGGTGAGATGACTTTTTATACTTCAGCGTTGGATGAACGGATTAAAGTCGCTGCTGTGGGTTGTTTCCTGACATCATACAACCAATTCCTGCGTTACGGAGGGAGACATTGTATGTGCAATTATCTGCCCGACATTATCCGATACGCTGAAGAATTTGAAATCGGCGCGCTAATCGCCCCACGCCCGTTACTAATTCTCAACGGCGAAAATGACCCAATTTTTCCCATCGAAGGTACAGAGGACACCTACGAACAACTCAAACAGAGCTATTGCAATATCGGCGTCGAAGAACGGGTTTCGTTAGTCACAGGCGATGTGGGACATGGATTTACGCAGGAGATGAAGGAGGCGCGCTTGCGTTGGTTTGAAAAATGGCTGAATGGCAAGTCGGAGAGTGATGTTGTGGAGGTAGAAGATGACGGGCAGAAAGATGGGTTGAGTTGCTGGCAAACATACCCCGCATCTGCGGAAACCGTGTTGAGTCTACATAAAAAACTTGCAGAACAGTTGATAGCCGAATTGCCACAGCCTAAAAGCAGAGAAGACTGGGAAAAGGTTAAACCATCGCTTCAAAAGCACCTTACAAAACTGTTGGGTGAACCGCCTAAGTCTGAAAAGCCGTTTGAAGCGGAGATTGTAGAGGTTATCCAGAGGGAACAACACACAGCGCGGCGCGTGTTACTTCAAATTGACCCGAAAGTGAAAATTGACGCTATCTCCCTGAATCCGTCAGAAGAAGTGCGCGAACAAACTTGTCGCACTTCAGCCGGATGCGTTGTGTTGTGGCTTACGGAAGGGGACGTTTCAGAATGCGAAAACGACGCTCTCGCAAAAAAATTACTGGAGGCTGGCATACCGATTTTCGCACTTCGTCCCAGAGGTGTTTTCGGCGACGGCAAGCAATTTGAATCTCATCTCGTCTCCGACGCGGTTATGGTAGGATTGCCCTTGCTGGGACAACAACTGCGTGATATACGCCGGACAATTGATTACCTTGCGGAAGATGGTACTTCTCCAATCAGCATGATAGCCAGTAAAAATACAGCCCTGATGGGACTTTGGGCAACCGCTCTAAATCCTCGCATAAGCGCGCTCTTCGTCAGTGAACTATTGGCATCGTATTTGGAAGCCTTTGCAACTCAGACAAAAGAGGCAGACGGATTATTCGACCGCGCTGAAGAACGCTTCCCTGTCGGATATTTTCTAAAGGATATGCTGAAAGTAGCGGATGTGCCACTGCTTGCGGCTTTGGTCGCTCCGCGCCCGCTTTGGCTCGAAAGCGCAGTGGACAAAAGGGGAAATCTGCTTTCAGCAGAATATTTACAAAAACAGTTCGCTGTTACGAGAAATGTCTACAATTCTCTTGGGCAGCCAGACAATTTGCGATTGAGGACACCAGAGGCAGATGATGTTGTGCGGTTCGTGACAAAAGGGTGCTAACTTGAAAATTCCTTCCAGCCAGCGAGGAATCCACCGTCCACATAGATAATTTGACCGGTAAGATAATCCGAAGCGTCGGAAGCCAAAAAGACAGCGGTTCCAATTAAGTCCTCGGGCGTTCCGGGCCTGTTCATCGGAAGCATCGTGAGCAGTCTTTCAGTCCATTCAGGGCGACCAAACAGAGGTTGAGTTAGGTCAGTTTTGTGAAATCCAGGTCCAATGCAGTTTACATTGATGTTGTATTTCGCCCATTCGATTGCCAAAGTTTTCGTCAATTGCAAAACTCCCCCCTTGGAAGCCGCGTAAGGTGCAACAGTCGGCAGACCAATGCCGCTCGTAAGCGAACCGATGTTGATAATTTTCCCTTTATTTTGCTTTATCATCATTTTGCCCACAGCCTGACAGCAGAAGAAAGTACCTTTGAGATTAGCGTCCAGGATGAAATCCCATTGTTCTTCAGTATACTGAACAGCCGGCATGCGGGCATTTAAACCTGCAGCGTTCACCAGAATGTCGATATGCCCGAACTCCTCTGTGGTGTCCGCTACCATTCGGTTTATATCAGCTACCTTTGAAACATCAGCTTTAATGGGAAGGCTTTTCCTTCCTAAATTTTCTATCTCTGTGGCGGTATTCTTGGCCGTCTTCTCGGTTCGGCCGCAGATAGCCACATCCGCCCCGGCATTCGCCAATCCCAAAGCGATGCAGCGCCCTATGCCTCTGCTGCCGCCTGTTACTAATGCTACTTTTCCTGTCAAATCGAAACTTGGAAATTTCATAAATACCTCCTGGTATAATATGTAGGTCGAAATTCAGATTTCGACTGTCGATTTGTGAAAATCGACCTACGGGGTTTCATGTTGAAACCTGATACCTCATCTAAAAAGCCCTTTGGCAATACGGGCTTGACGAGGTGCAAAACCCCCTTCCAAGTTGGAGTTTTAAATGATGCTCATACCAACAATGCCTGTAGCGGCAGCCCCGTGTGGCTGCCTTGGGCAGACACATAGGCAAAAACTACATCTCCATTGCTGTAAACTAAAAGGGTAGAGGTTGTCCCTATTCGCATCAACTTAAACCTACGAATCAATTCGAAGGCTCAAAGCTCAAGTCGTCTCAAAGACGACTATGTAGATTTTAGTCCACTTTGAGTGGACTTTAGCTTTCAGCCTGAACTTGAGTTCAAGGCATTTGGATGCACTAATTGCATCAAAAATCCGTTAAGTTGATGCGTTAAGTTTATAGTAATGGCTACATCTCAATAGTTCATTGCTAACTACAAAACAGTCTTGATTACAAAATAGGGCGGTCCGGAGCGCCAATCGGGCCACCTCAAACCGTCTCCCGATTCAAACGCCACCTCAAAAAACACCATCAAATCCCAATGGCTCTCAATTTGGTCGCCTGGAATCGTTACCTTGTAGAAACCTGGCTTGTGGCTCATCATCTCCCGATATTGGAACGGTAAGGACTGATTCGCTGGACGGTGGTAACAGCAGACGCGCCGCACGCTCTGTTGGGATTCAACGCTAAGTTTCAGCGTCAGGTTCTGGCCGGCTGGCGCTGACTTGACAGGCTCGTGTTTCACGCACAACAACTCAACGGACGCTGTCTCGCCTGGGAATCTCTCGTAGTTGACTGTGCGTTGCTCAGAAGGCACCTCATTCAACATCTCTTCGAGTTTGCGGATGTCAGCATTCACAACCTGGAGCCGGTCTTTCCAGTGTCCTTTGTGGCCCCTGCCGACATCCCCAAAAACGAGATTATCATGATAGACGCCGTCCGCAAGCCTCGACAGTGTTTGCCAGTGTTCTTTAGCCCGGCGCAGATATTCCAGTGCCGCTACGAGGCGACCGGGCTGCTGCGTACGCTGGTAGAAAGCTAAACACACGCCGGACGTAAGGCGGTCAGCGTGATAGTTAGCCATGTGCGCCAGGAGCCGGAAGTCAAGTTCGGTACCACGGAACTCCGCGTTCTTTTTTTTGCCGATAGCAGTCCGAGCATCCTTGAGTGCGGCTATAGTATCCGCCGCGAGTTTTCGGAATCGCTCCGCCACCCGTATGGGTGACCATTTTCCGCAAAGCTCGTTGCGCAGAACACCATCGACGTATTCAGTCACGCCATAAAATTGCGTCGGGTCGCTTGGTTCAATTTTTATATCCTGTTCCAGCGCTCTGCCTGCAAAAAGTTCAGGCCAATAACGCCAGGTACTCGCTGACCACTGTTGAACCGTCGTCAGCAGGGGCATCACACCACTGGCAGCACGGTAAGCCCGTTCAATCGGCTCGGCCGCCTCGCCGAATCGCTGACGCAACTCGCGTTGCCAAACTTCGCCGGATGTGTCGGAACGATAACCGAGCCGCCCGAATAGCAGATAAAACATCCAGTATCGTTTGTATTCTTCCTGATAGGGTTGATAGGATGTGTCGGTGATGACTCGCCATGAGCCGGGTTTGTTTCCAAACCCTTTGTTGGTGAGCGGTGCCATCACCTCAAAGCCGATGGCACCGAAATGGCAACTTCGCACGAACCGCTTGACCCACTCCGGGGCACCCCACAACAAAACCTTCTGGGTTCCGACGCTCCACAGCCGGTAGACGAGTTCCCAGTTTCGAGGCTTTTCGAGCAAATCCCAAACCCCGTAACGTCGGTAGTTGTTCGCGTCCGCGCTCTGAATCGCCGGCATCACATACGGTTGACCAAGATGCTCGCACCAGAACTTCGTCGAAACGACAGTGTTCGGGACAAGTTCACGCGCCCGCTCAATGGTACGGTTTGACAATCCCTTAGCGCGCAAATCTAAGCGGATTGGCCGTCCGCATTCGGCTATGGCTCGGAACTGTGTTCCATAGTATTTTAGTTGCTCATCCTCCGGTACGCCAGACTCCCTGTTCATACGAAACTGTACTCCATCAATGGCTGGACAAGCCTCAAGGAGCTTTCTAAGCCCCAGTGCATTGCACTCTGCGCGGATGTCTTCGTCCAATCCCTCAACCATTGGCGCTCCGTAGCCGCTGTCATGCTGTGACCAAACGCCCAGGGTGAAATGTAAGCCTCGTTCTCGTGCCATCTCTGAGATACATCGCAACATCTCCGAATTACGCTGTCGCTCATCCTTGCTTAAACCGGGTACCCGCACTTGGGGAAATTCCGGAAGCGCCACATGGAAAGGATAGGGAGGAGATAAATACGACGTTTGATGACCAAATGTGAGGCTGAAGTTGTTGTAACGACACCGGATGAGCATCCCGAGGTATCCCTCCCAGAACGACTCCCGGAAGTACCACTCGCGCTCCAGGTCAACATTGCACAAGAACAACTGCATGCTCCGCCACGTCAGTTCGGGAGACTCGACTGCCTCAATCACTTCGGCAAACGGTTCTGCGTCTGCGGGAGACAGTTCGATTGCTCGGGCGAGTTCCGTCAGAGCGTAAACCAGTCCGCGTACATCGCGTCCAGCAACGATTAGTTGGCCTTGATTCAGCCTATGAATAACTAACGACTCCGGCTCTTCCGGCACATCTATGTGAGCCTTCGCCAGCGCGCCCTGAACTGCTGGCGATTCAGCTAACCCTACCACAACCGCAGGACCAAACTCCAATCCGTCGCTCTCCTGGACAATCCACCCTTGCGATTCTAAAACATTTCTCAACTCACCCAAAGCCCAACGTCCCCCACACGCCAGTTCCCTGCCGCCAACAATCTGCATTTTCCTTCTATGGTAAGCCTGCGAAAACAAGGTACCCTTTTGGTTAGCCATGTCACTCCCTCCTCACTTTCTGGTAGTAAAACTGTTAAAAAAGTCCTGAATTGTAGGTCGACAGGAATATCGCCGATTTCTGAAAATCGACCTACGGTATTAGCCAAAATTAAAATATAATAACCGAGAATAATATGAAGTATATTATACCATACGAAAAAAAAGCGCAAGCAAAAATTTGATTTAAATGTTGTGCTTGTTGTATAAATTTTGGTTGCCGTTATGCGCTTCGTATAGTATAATTAATTCAAATTTAGGAGAAGGGAGGTTGATACAGTGGCTGAAGCAAAACCTGAAGAGAAAAAAGCCAGGAGGCGGGATTTACCTGAAGAAAATACTGTCAGAGTTCGGAATGTCATCAAGAAATACGAAATGGGCACCGTGGTAGTTGATGCGCTTCGTGGAATCAGTTGCGAGGTTCAACGCGGTGAATATATTTCGATAATGGGTCCATCTGGTTCAGGAAAATCAACCTTATTCAACATGATTGGTGGTTTGGATAAGCCAACAGAAGGGCGCGTATACATCGACGAAGTGGATATAGCCCAGTTAGATGCGTATGAATTGGCATGGCTCAGATGTAGAAAGATAGGGTATATCTTTCAGGCGTTCAATCTGATTCCAGTTATGACAGCGATTGAGAATGTCACGTTGCCGATGATTTTTGCGGGGAGAACGCCCGATGAAAGCATTCAAAAGGGAATAGAACTGTTGACGTTAGTGGGGTTGGGTGATAGAATCCAACATAAACCGCTGGAACTCTCAGGCGGACAACAGCAGCGAGTCGCTATAGCGCGCGCTCTGGCAAATGACCCGGCCATCGTACTGGCCGACGAGCCTACAGGCAATTTGGATACGAAAACAGGACTTGATATTATCAACTTGCTCAAAACCTTGAATGAAGAAAACGGTGTTACCATCATCACAGCTACTCATGATACCAAAATGCTTGACGTGTCAGACCGAATTTTTGACATTGAAGATGGCAAGCTGACACGGATAAGACGACGCGAGGAAATTAAACTGCAGGTTGGAATGCTGGATGGTGAAGAGGTTGGGTAAGAAGTACAGGAAAATCAAACTCCGGAGTTAAGCAAATGTTTATAGCGAAAGGAACACAATATGAGTGAATTTTTATTTCAAGATGGACAGACAGTTGTTTTAATTGGTGACAGCATTACCGATTGTGGACGCCGCGGGGATGCAGCGCCGTTTGGTAATGGATACGTCAAAACTGCAATTGACTTGATAACCGCTCGTTATCCAGAGCGCAATATCACCTTCTTCAACGAGGGGATTGGCGGTAACACAGTTCTTGATTTGCACAACCGCTGGCAGTCCGATGTGATAGCCCATGAACCTGATTGGTTGACTGTAAAGATAGGCATAAATGACTTACATCGCACGTTGAACCAGCCTGATATACTGCCGCCTGAGAAATATGAGAAACTTTATCGTGAGATATTGCAAAGCGCAAAGGAACACACCAAAGCGAGCCTTGTCCTAATTGACCCATTTTATATCAGCGTCGAAGCTGACGCTGACGTCCATCAGGGAAATGTGTTGGCCGTACTGCCGGGTTATCTGGACGTTGTGGAAGAATTGGCGAAGGAATTTGATGCACTTCACGTACAGACGCACGAAAAATTCAAGGAACAACTTCGCTACCGTCCACCATCCCGTTTCTGCCCGGAGCCGGTTCATCCGTTCTTCAGCGGGCATGCAGTTATCGCACATGCGTTGCTGGAAGTGCTAAGTTGGTAACATTTCGGAGTACAACAATTCAATCGTTGCTTTCGGAGTGCAACGATTCAATCATTGCACTCCAAAAATATTTACTATGAATAAAGATATTGGCTTCGCGCCCTACGATTTGCATTTGCACTCGCACTGGAGTTACGATGCAGAAGCAAACATCAATGTGCTTTTCAGAGGTGCATACGAACGCGGGATACGATGTATCGCCATAACTGAACATCACGTCCTGGATTCTATGACGGAGGCTCGCAAGGTAGCGGCAGATTTCCCAGACATACGCTATGTGCCGTCTGCGGAACTTACCGTCACAACTTCGATTGGCTCTGTGGATATGCTCTGCTATGGTTTTCCAGATGCTATCGACGATGAACTTCAGCCAGTCCTTGACGAATACCATCAATGGCAGCGTGATTACGGCAATGCCGTCTGCCGGGGAATGCAGGCGACTGGTTACGACTATACCGATGAACACAGGATGGAACTGTTGGAATCCTACCGCCCGGCTCACGTTATTCAGATACAAGGATATACCCACGTAAAAAACGGAATCCAACGAACATACTTTCTTGAACGTGGTTTCATCGACAGCGAAGGGGATTACAGTAAACTTCTGAGCACAGTGCGAGCGAAAATATCTTTGCCGCCGTATCCGCGCGTTGAGCGCGTTATTCCAACTGTGAAGGAAGTCGGAGCGCTCGTCGTGATTGCCCATCCATCGGGATATTTCAAGGGACTCGACACGAATCGCATGGATGCTCTCAGAGATGAATGTCAGCTTGATGGTATCGAATGCGCACATCCGAGTTTGCAGCAGGAAATGACGGCGTTTTATCGGAACTACTGCCTCAAACATAAATTGATTTCCACAGGGGGAAGCGACTGTCATTCCGATAACGATATTCAGAGGTTGATGGGCAAACACGGCGGGCCGGCTGAATGGTTAGACGAGTTTGAAGAACGGTTGGCATAACGGTTGATTCGTTCATCCAAAATACGTGAGATAAAGTCATCGGGCTTTATCGGAGAATCTCACCATGCGCATCCTGATGTTAAACTACGAATTCCCCCCGGTTGGCGGTGGCGGCGGATACGTCACTTACTATCTCGCCAAAAACATGGCGCGGCAGGGACACGAAGTATATTTGATTACCTCTCAGTTTAAGGGTTTGCCCAAAGATGAGGAGGTAGATGGATTTTTTGTCCACCGCGTACCCGTTTTGCGCAAGCGAGCCGACATCTGTCAGGTATACGAGATGTTCAGTTACATCGTAAGCGCCGGGTTTTACAGCTTAAAATTTGCCAAAGAATTTCATCCTGACGTCGTACAGGTGTTTTTCGGGATACCATCCGGTCCTGTTGGGTGGATGCTCAAGAAAGTTTATGGGCTTCCATACGTCGTATTTCTCGGCGGAAGAGACGTTCCCCGTCCTAATCCTGACCCAAATTATTATCGTTTGCTCTACGGCATTTTAGCGCCAGCGATAAAGAGCATCTGGAGACACGCAACCCGCGTGGTAGCATGCAGCGATGGTTTGCGGAACCTCGCCCTGAAATTTGCCCCCAACGCCCAAATATCCGTGATACCTGACGGAATTGACCTGAAAAAATTTCGTCCTGTCCGGCGAGAAGTTGAACCGGGAGTGGTGCGTATTTTAACCATAGGACGTTTGATACCGCGAAAAGGGATTCAATTTCTCATCCGTTCCTTGCCAAATGCCATCAAAAACGCTAATCGGAATTTTGAGGTTGAAATTGTCGGTGACGGCCCATACAGGAAGGAATTGGTACAACTCGCCGCAGAACTCAAAGTCAGCCACAAGCTAAATTTTGTCGGCACTGTACCTTATGAACACTTAGCTACATCATACCAAGAGGCCGATATTTTCGTGTTGTGTTCGCTTGCAGAGGGGATGCCGCTGGTGGTATTAGAAGCGATGGCGTCTGGATTGCCGATTGTCGCCAGCAGTGTTCAGGGCATCGAAGATTTAGTAGCCGCAAACGGGTATCTTTTTAAACCCGGCGATTGGTATTCTCTGGCAACGAAGCTCGTCTCGCTTATAAACGATGGACAAAAACGAATCAAAATGGGCAGGGAAAGCATAAGACGCGTACAAAAATACGATTGGGAAAACATCGCAAACGCTTATTTGAACATCTATGAATCTATTCATCCACTTCCTAAGGAAGCAGAACAACTTGACCCAATTTATACAATCTATGAGATTGCGGAAGAATCAGGCGTTCCTGACTTAGCAACCAATATTGACCACTATCTTTATGGAGTACCCAAGAAATGCCCCTAACTTTTATTGACACAGTGGGTTGGATTGCCTCTTTAAATCGTTCAGATAATTTGCATGTTGCTGCGATACGTTGTTTTCAATTACTTGCCCAATCTAACACACCCTTATTAACCACTTCGTTGGTGCTTGCAGAGGTAGGCAATGGACTTTCGAGATTCCCGCTACGACGTTTGATGGCACCTTTTCGTCAGCGGCTGCAACAATCGACACGCATAGATGTTGTTCACATAGATAGCTCTCTCTTTGAACGAGGGTGGTTACTCTATGAACAACGCCCAGATAAGGAATGGGGTTTGGTGGATTGCATTAGTTTCGTACTGATGCAAGAACGTGGCGTCCTTCATGCTATAACAAATGACCACCATTTTGAACAGGCAGGATTTATTACCTTACTGTAGCAATTGAGGCGCTATCTTGAAATTATTGGCATTAACCATACCAAATGAACGGTGACGGCAAATTCAAATGACTACAATCAACGGCATTGTCAGTTTAAAGAGCAAACTCAAAAAACATCCTCTTCTCCACTTTCTCGCAAGCTGTCCCTATCCAGCCCCCCGATGGAATAGGTGGGTACGAAAATTGATGAGGGATTTAGGAGCAAATGCCAAAATTCTTGATTTAGGTGCCGGCGTTAAACAAAGAACACCACACATCATCAACTTGGATATTGAATATGCGCCCAATGTTAATGTTGTCGCAGATGGACACCATCTCCCTTTCATCACGGGTGCATTCGACGCGGTCATCATGGAAGCAGTGTTGGAACACGTAAGAAATCCAAATCAGATTGTGGCAGAAGTGCGCAGGGTATTAAAAAAGGACGGTTACATCTGCGCTGCTGTGCCATTTTTGCAACCATTCCACGCCTCTCCACACGACTACCAACGCTACACCACGCCCGGTTTTGACCTGCTTTTTTCCGCTTTTCAAAAGGTAGACAGTGGCGCGTGTTCCGGTCCCTCGACAGCTTTGCACCTGATTCTAAGAGAATATATCGGCTGTCTCCTTTCATTCGGAAACCTGTGGGTACAGAAGCTAATCTCCATCCTTGTCGGGTGGATTACCTACCCAATCGTGTTCCTTGATAGCTTGCTCATGCTTAACAAAAATTCGCATATTCTGGCTCAAGCGGTGTTTTTTATTGGAAAAAAGTGAACAGGAGTGCGAATTTTTTCGCAGTTCAACGCAAACCTTGCGTGGGGGAGACTTCTGGATTGACTATTGAAAAAAAAAAAACTGTCAACAGCGGCTTCTGTCTTTTGTCTTTTCAATCTTCACTCTTCATTCTTCAATCTTCAATCCATTTTCTGAAATTGTTTATCCTAATATCTCCGCTAAGTCTTCTTTGGGGTTGTTTATCAATTTCAAATCAAATGTATCAGCAAGCACTTTGAATACGCCCTCCGAAACGAATGCCGGCGGTTTTGGCCCAAGTCGAATTCCCTTGATTCCAAGGTGGAGGAGCGAAAGCAAAATTGCGACTGCCTTCTGCTCAAACCATGACAACACAAGCGACAGCGGCAAGTCATTTACTGAACATTCAAACGCACCCGCAAGCGCACCGGCGATTTGAATTGCAGAATAAGCGTTATTACACTGCCCGATATCCAACAAACGCGGGATGCCGTCAATGTCGCCAAAGTCGATGTCGTTTAGGCGGTACTTGCCGCATGCAAGCGTCAGGATTACGCAGTCGTCTGGTACAAGTTGGGCAAATTCGCGGTAGTATTCGCCGCCTTTGCCCGGAGCATCACACCCGCCGATGAGGAAGAAATGACGGATTTTCCCGGCTTTGACAGCGTCAATTATTTTGTCCGCAAGCCCCAGTACGGCAGTGTGGTGGAATCCAGTCGTCACCTCGCCACCCTCCATAGCCGGAACCGGTCCGAGTGCCAGTGCCTTTTCGATGACTGGCGTAAAATCACGCCCTTCGATATGGGTGACACCTTCGACACCTGTAATGCCACAGGTGAAAAGCCGGTCTTTGTAAGAATCTCTTGGAATGAGGACGCAGTTAGTTGTAGCGAGGAGTGCCCCAGGAAAGTCGTTGAACTCCTTCTTTTGCTTGAACCACGCGCCTCCCCAATTGCCGACAAGGTGTTTGAACTTCTTTAGCTCTGGATAAGCATGAGCAGGCAGCATCTCAGAATGTGTGTAGACGTTTACGCCCTTGCCATCGGTTTGTGTCAAAAGTTCATGTAAGTCAACTAAGTCATGCCCAGTAATAACAATTCCCGGCCCCTCAATCGTGCCTGTGGACACCGCCATCGGCACTGGATTGCCGAACCGTTCGGTATGTGCCTTGTCCAAAAGTTCCATTGCCCTGAGATTCATCTCGCCCGCCTTGAGGACGAGATTCACAAAACGCCCCAGGTCAAAATCTACATTCGTGACGGTAGCAAACAACGCTTCGTGCATGAACGCGTCAACGTCTGCATCCGTCGCTCCAAGTTCTTTAGCGTGGAAGGCGTACGCGGCAATGCCTTTCAAACCAATAATCAGGATGTCCTGTAGACTGGCAATATCCTCATTCTTCCCACATACTCCAACCTTCGTACAGCCCGTTCCATGAGCCGTTTGTTCGCATTGATAACAAAACATTTTTTCCTCCTTAAAAGTAATATTATTTCATTAGGCAGCCTTTTGGCCGCCTAATCCAATTTGGATACGATACACAGACTTTAAGAGCGTATCATCACCAAAACCATCTTAAACTGTTTCACGGCTTTCAGCGCATGAGGTTCATTTGCAGGCATTATAATCATCTCATCTTTCTGAAGGCAAAATGTATTCCCAGAGATAACAATTTCTGCTTCACCGTCAAGAATATGAACCAAAGCATCAAACGGTGCCGTATGTTCACTCAATCCCTGTCCTTCATCAAAGGCGAACAGGGTTACCGTTCCTATATTCTTGTCAATTATTGTCCTGCTTACCACAGCACCTTCCTGGTAGTCCAGTAAGTCAACAGGTTTCATGACTCGTCCGATGAGGCTATTTGCTTGATTATTCTCATGTTTCATTTTTATTTTGAAGGAGACAGGCTCCTTTCTCCTTTTGTGGGCTTGAACCCAGGTTCACGTTTTTAATCCCCCCTAACCCCCCGATAAAACCCGGCGCCTAAACGTCGACATGAATACGATTGGCTCATCTGCTGTGCCCACAGCTATCAGTGTGCTGTTGTCGCAGACATTTAGGTCAAAATTACCCAGCTTAAATTTCAGAATTGTTCCCGGTGCGATAGTCAGCGTCACATCGCCTCGCAGTCCCCCGCTGTCACCTCGCCATCAACGAAAATGCCATTTTTGACGCTACCGTCAGTCGTAGAGATTGTCGATGTGTTCTCGCCCATATAGGTAGGAAAAGAATTTTGGTACAAATGCAACGGTGAGTTACTGTTGTCCGAGAAGGTACAACTGTCGATGGTAGGTGATACGTTCACGCAGTAAATACCATCAACGCAGATATTCGCCCCAAATATTAACATATTTTCTCACTCAGGTCAAATAAATTTCTGCTCTTTTTCTTTATTTCAAAAGCATGTCAACAAAAATCATTATATCACGTCCAAAATTTCGCCAATTAGATTTCTGTGAAAATTACAAGGAAAGATATAAATGACAACTAATACTAAAAATGTTTACCTACAGTGTTTGGCCAATGGCGTGGCCGGCGCTCTGACTCGATTTGACGAGGACACAGGCAGATTCATGAGCGGCACAGGTTGGGCTGTCACCAATCAGGATGTAATCTATCCGTTAGCGTTGCTATACAAACAGCCAGAAAATCCGCATCATGAGGACGGGCAGATACTTGACTATGCCATGCGCGGCGGTGATGCGTTACGTGATTTCCAATATCCCGATGGACGCGTTGAGTTTGTCAAGGTTGACGGTTCTAAGTGGGGCCCGACATACATGCCGTGGAGTATGTATCACTGGTTAGAGACATACATACTTTTGCGGGATGAACTGGACAATCAGAGAAAGCAAAGGTGGGAAGATGGGTTGAATTTAGCGTTCAATGGCATCGCTAAACAGACACGTTCCGCAGGAGTACACAACATACCTACATGGAACGGCATGAGTTTATACCGCGCTGGAAAAACCTTTGACAACACAGAATGGCTCAACGTTGGAAGGGACATGATTTACAAAGCGGTCAGCGAACAACAAGCAAGCGGCTATTGGTCAGAACACGGCGGCCCGACTACCAGTTACAATTACGTTTATGTACACGCAATCGGATTATATTACGAATTCTCCGGCGATGAGGGAGTTATAGACGCGCTCTACAAAGCTACGCAGTTTCACATAAACTTCACCTATCCCGACGGTGTTCCAGTAGAGACAATCGACGGAAGGGTTAAATACAGAGGAACACCTTCCGACTCAGCGCATGCGGCATTTAGCATTTTTCCAGAGGGCAGAAGGTACGTCAAAAAGCTCCTGTTAGGCGATAACCCCAACAGATTCGGATTGTCCCCCAGAATTGCATCCGCCTTCACATACTGGCATGAAGGCGCAGAAAACGACATCCTACAGGAAAAACAGAGGTATTTTACAAACATCGTCGACGCAGCACGTAAACCACCGAACATCGCACTGATTAGAAAACACGGCGATTGGTTTGTATGTATGAGCGGCATTGTGACTCCTTCGGTAGAAAGCAGATGGGGACAGGATAGGCAACAGTTTTTGAGTATCTGGCACAAGGACAGTGGTTTGATAGTAGGAGGCGGCAATTCCAAGAATCAGCCGGAATGGAGTAACTTTGTGGTTGAGGATACTTACATTCCCAACCAGGCGAGTTTATCGCAAACAGAACACGCCGACTCGCTGTCACTGTGTTATGGGGAAACAGAATGCAATATTACTGTCGCGCCAGATGGCGATGGATTGCTACTGGAGATGAATTCAACCCAAAAAGCCGAAGCGCACGTAATACTGCATTTGACCCCGGGCGAAACCCTAAAAACTCAAAATAATACAGCCGTACTTGGTGAAGAATCAATACGGTGGAAGACCGACCAATTGGGCGATTGGCTACAACATCGCGGCTTTACTATACAACTTCCCC
>CAZRLY010000060.1:0-22234 GCA_964601015.1 uncultured bacterium | reverse complement strand
GAATACATCGGCTACAACAACTTTTACTTTGAGTTGGCTGACAACCTCACGCAGGTGGAACATCTGCATGCTATTTTGGTTGACAAAGCCAAAGAACTCTGGAAGATAGTCTTAGAATCACCAGCGAGACTACTCTTATACGGCGTTCACTTCGATTCGCAGTTTACGCCTCCGCCGTTATTTTCGCAATATTTCCTGCCGTATTTTAAGGAATTCTCAGCGTTGATACACGAAAAGGATAAACTGCTCGCCTGCCACGCCGACTCCGATACCAGCTTGCTGCTTGACCTGATTTTGGAGGCTGGTTTCGATATGGCAGAGTGTTTTGTAACGCAACCGATGGCACCGGTTACTTTGAAACAAGCACGGGAAGCGTGGGGAAATAACGTCATCATCTGGGGTGGCATACCGTCTGCGATAATGTGCGAGCCAATCACGGATGAGTATTTTGAAGAATACATGCTCGACTTGTTTAAAACCATCGCCCCAGGCGACGCATTCATCCTCGGCGTGGCAGACAACGTCATGCCTGAAGCCAAAATCGAACGCGTTAAACGCACAACGGAAATGGTAGCTGAGTATGGACAGTATCCGATAACGATGTAGTGTGATACTACACAGAAACCAAGTTTGTCCAAAAAACTTGGTTTTTTACCGCAAATGATTAGGACAAAAAATCTTACAAAACGTTTTGGAAATCTTACAGCAGTGGATAACCTCTCAGTATGCATCGAACCGGGCGAGTTGTTTGGATTTCTCGGACCAAACGGGGCGGGTAAAACTACCACTATCAACATGCTGACAGGTTTGCTACGCCCCACCTCCGGC
Source organism: uncultured bacterium (assembly GCA_964601015.1). Lineage (GTDB taxonomy): Bacteria > Poribacteria > WGA-4E > DTYX01 > CAZRLY01 > CAZRLY01. The sequence continues at coordinate 21,406 of CAZRLY010000060.1, read as the reverse complement.
ACTGCTATAATTTGTGGATGTGATGTACAGGAGCAGCCTTTAGAAGCAAAAGCTGTGACAGGACTCCTGCCTGATACGCCCTACCTATACGAAATGTTGACGGGACGCCAGTTTGTGCGTTTCATTTCTGACCTATATGAAATTGACCCAAAGCGTGCAGAAGCCCGTATGGAGGAGCTTTTTGAACTGTTTGAGTTGACGGAACGGGCGGGCGATTTGATACGCGGCTATTCTCACGGTATGAAAAAGAAACTCCTGCTGACTTCGGTTATCGTGCAGGAGCCGAAGGTTCTGTTCCTCGACGAACCCACCAGCGGACTTGACCCAAAAAGTGCGCGCACGGCGAAAGAAATCCTGCGTACGCTGTGCAATAAAGGGCGAACCGTATTCATGACAACGCATATTTTGGAAATTGCCGAGCGAATGTGCGACAAAATCGGCATCATCAACAAAGGCAAACTCATCGCTGTCGGCACGATGGAGGAATTGCGCCGTAGCAAAGGCGCGGACGGTTTAAGTCTTGAGGACATCTTCCTCCAACTGACGGGTGGGTTGGAATACAGGGAGATGGCGGCCCTTTTGGAAGGAGGGTAACGCAAAATAGAAAGGAGATTAACACCTGAAATTAACTAACCAGCGTGTCTTCTTCTGGCTCAATCACCTTGAAGCCGGCGTCCCGCAACAACTGCGCTCGCCGGCTATGAATGGCGGCTGTTACCAGAATGACACGCACAGGAACCACCCCTGTATCTTCTGCATAAATACGGCGTTTGCGTTCCAACCGTTCCTGAATATTCGGACCAACACTGGCAGAGATTTCCACAAGGATATGTTCTCCATCGTGAATGACGCAGTCAAATTGCTCGCCTTGAATCTTGCGCTCTTCGACATGGTAGCCGAAGGTTTCCTCCAATAGTTCAGCCATTGTCTGGCGGAATATGCTCTCATTACGGATGCCCCAACGGGAGCCGAGTCGGTCAATTGTTCGTTGCACCTCGTGGAAACCATCATCTATGCGTTCTTCCAAATCGGCAAATCGTTCATCAACCTCGCGGAAACCGTCTTCCATGCGTGTTTCCAAGTCGCGGAAACCATGTTCCATGCGTGTTTCCAGGCTTGTAAAGCGTTCATTAACTTCGGCGCGGAACTCTTCTGCTTGCTGTTCCACCCGGTCGAGTCGTCCTTCTACCCGGTCGAAGCGTTCTCCAACTTCGGCGCGGAATTCTCGTAGCTCTTCCTGCACCTTGGCAACATCTTCCTTCGTAGCAAAGACTTCCGTGAAGGAGCGGCTGATGCTAAACGCCAGTTCTGGTTGCTGTTCTATGAGAGCAGGTAATCGTCTGCCAGCTATATCAATTATGTCATAATCTGTTATTCGGTTCATTTCAGTCAATGTCTCCTTCCTTTTGGGGGAGGACGGAGGTGTAATGCCACACGTATGGGGACGTTATCGCTTTGAGTATCTCCCTTATTTCCTTAGGGCAAGCTCTCATAATGCTTTGGTAAATGAGAGGGCGCAAGTGTGGACGTTCGTCTAAGATGACAGGCAGTTCATTTATTAAGAATTCAACAAATTCCTCATCTGGCATTTGCATTAGTTCCTCGTATGTCCTTTCGACCATTTCAGTCAATGCCTCCTCTTTTTCAGGTTTGATAACAGGATACCATCACCAAATATTCGCAAAATGGCAAACATTATTATACCTTTTGAACTCTATGAAAGCAAGATAACTTATTCACAGAAATTCCCCACGCGTTGTTTAGATATGTCTGGAGTGAAAAGACCGCTTCGCCCCTCCGCTTGGGTTGAGTAGGAACGAAGTGACGTATCGAAACCACAGGCGAAGCGGTCTTTTCAATAATACGCTATCGCTCAGAACGAAGTGCCGTAAGACGAAGTCGGTGCGAGTGCGGGTGTATGCCGTTGAGATGAGCGGGAATGTGTATGAGTGGCAGTTCACGAGTTGGTATTCGGGTGACTATAACAGCAATTACAGCACGGACTCGGACACCTATGCGGGCTATGGCGGTAGCTCGGGCCGTGTCCTCCGTGGCGGCGACTGGACCCGCGACGCTACGTGGATGCGTGCGGCGTCCCGTGACTTCGACACCCCGTCGTTCCGGGGTAGCGACATCGGTTTTCGGGCGGCGAGGGCTCAGTAGTTTTACCCTTTGTTCTTTAACCCTTTTACCCTTTTCGGGGGGGGTATCAAGCTGGTAGGGGTAGTTTTTAGACCCGTAGGGTCGGCATGTTTATAGCGTAGATATCACATCACATTTATTAGCTCCGTAGGAGCGGCATGTAAACCTTTTATATGGTAATTTTCCCAAGAATAACATTTCGCTCCTACGAGGATGTTATGAAACGCTTTTTGCTTTTCGCGATTATGTTTTTCGCGCTGTGCCTGAACTTCAGCGCGGAAGCCCAATTTGCTATGGGGGAGTCATCAGGGGATACTTCGCTTCCCGTGACGCTCTCCAGCTTCACGGCAAAGGTATTAGACGGGGAAGTGACATTGCGCTGGAGGACGGAGACGGAAGTCGGCAACGTCGGCTTTTCAATCTACCGTAGCGAAGAGAAAGATGGCAAATATACTAAGGTTGCTTTTGTCAAAGGCGCAGGTAATTCGGGGATGCCTATAGATTATAAATTTACCGACAAGAAAGCGGAAGCAGGTAAAACCTATTTCTACTACCTTGAAGATATTGACATAGCGGGTTCAAGAAACAAATCCTTTCTTATCAAGGTAGTCGTTCCGCCCGCCAGGCTTGTGCCAGACGCATTTCGTTTGCTTCAAAACTACCCGAACCCATTCAACCCGGAGACGTGGATTCCTTATCAGTTGGCTAAAAATGCTTTCGTTACGATAAGAATCTACAACGCCTTTGGGCAGTTAATCAAAACGATTTCTTTGGGTGAGAAAGAAGCTGGTTTTTACACAAACAAAAATGAGACGGCTTACTGGGACGGTATGACCGGTGCCGGTGAGCCAGTTGCTTCTGGCGTGTATTTCTATAATATAAAAGCGGGCGAATTCTTTGCTACAAGACGAATGCTCATCGTCAAGTAGCAAAAATCGTAACATAGAAACCGAGTTTTTTTGGAAAAACTCGGTTTCTGTAGTTATTAGGAACAGGCGAAGGACAGTGCTTATGGCTGTCTGCTTTGGCACTTGTATGATGGGCATCTGAGCTATCCGCAAGGGCATAGAAGGCACTTGTATCAATCAGAATGAGCGGCGGCGGTTGCGACACCGAGGTAATGATTATGTTGTTCAGCAATATCATGAATGCCACTCTCACCTAACCCAACAATGGAAAGATAGTCCTCTTTGGCAAAAATAGGAGGCTTGCTGCAAGTATTCAGGTGTTCCTCCACAATGCGTCGCATCAACTCAGCAAAGGAGATTTTTAACATCCGTGCTTCTGCTTTAAGTGCTTCGTGTTGTTCTGGCCTCAGATAAATCTGGGCCCGTTTCTGGTGCATCATTGCCTCCTCACATCATTGACTGACATCAGGTTCATCCCTGAGCGCAATTTCCAGCACTTTATCCATATTATCAACTGTGTGGAAGTGGAGGGAATCTTTGATTTCTTGTGGGATATCGGGCATATCCTTTTCGTTTTCTTTTGGGATGATGATGTTTTTGATTCCTGCCCTGTGTGCGGCGAGAGCTTTCTCCTTGAGTCCGCCGATAGGAAGCACTTTTCCGCGCAGGGAGATTTCTCCCGTCATGGCTACGTCCCGGCTGACCGGGCGTTCAGTTAGGGCGGAAACCATAGCGGTTGCGATTGTGATTCCTGCGGAAGGGCCCTCTTTGGGCTGTGCGCCGGCGGGGACGTGGATGTGGATGTTCCTTTTTTCAAAATCGAAATCATCGGGCACGTTAAGCTCGGGTGCTTGAGAGCGGATGTAGCCCAGCGCGGCTTGAGCCGATTCTTGCATCACTTCGCCCAGCCTGCCTGTGAGTGTTAGTGTACCATCGCCTGTCATTGTCGTGGCTTCTATTGAGATGATGTCGCTGGTACCAAGTTCAGTGACGGACAAACCTATGGCAACGCCAATCCCATCTTCCTCTTCGATTTTGCCGTAGTTATGTTTGGGAACGCCAAGGTATTCCCGAAGGTGGGATTTTTCAACGATGATATTTTCTTCCAACTCACCCTCTTTTACAATTTTCTTGGCTATCTTCCTGCTGATGGAAGCTATTTCACGTTCCAGATTTCGCACGCCGGCTTCCTGTGTGTATGCGCGGATAATCTCCTGTGTAGCTTCTTCTGGGAAGGTTACAGAAGCTTCTTTCAGCCCATGCGCTTCCAACTCTTTCGGTATCAGGAACAGTTCAGCGATTTTCTGCTTTTCATATTCCGTGTAACCTGGCAGTTCGATTACTTCCATTCTATCTTTCAGGGTAGGATGAATCGTATGTAGTACGTTTGCCGTGGCGATGAACATCACCTCTGAAAGGTCAAATTCCACGTCCAGATAATGGTCGCGGAAGGTGCTGTTCTGTTCCGGGTCAAGAACTTCGAGGAGGGCAGAAGCCGGGTCGCCACGCCAATCCCTGCCCACTTTATCCACTTCGTCCAGCAAGAACAGCGGGTTTTTCGCCTTAGCGTCCCGGATGCCCTGGAGAATCCTTCCGGGGATTGCGCCGATGTAGGTTCTTCGGTGTCCTCTAATATCAGCTTCATCACGGACGCCGCCGAGCGCCATGCGGACAAATTGTCGGTTTGTCGCTCGCGCTATCGACTTACCCAGTGAAGTTTTGCCAACACCAGGCGGCCCTACGAAACATAAAATTGGGCCTTTTAGTTTATCCACCAACTTGAGGACGGCAAGGTATTCCAATATTCTATCTTTGGGTTTTGCCAAACCATAGTGGTCTTCATCAAGTATCTTCTCAGCCTCATTTATGTCTATCTTGCAGTCGGTTCTATCATTCCAGGGCAAAGCAAGAAACCAATCAACGTAGGTGCGGATAACGCCAGCCTCAGCGGACATAGGTGGTACCTGTTCCAACCTGTCGACTTCGTTTAGCACTTTCTCCTGCGCTTCTTCAGACATACCCTTTTCCTTGATTTTCTTCCGCAATTCCTCGCACTCTTCAACAACATTTCGTCCACCCTTACCCAACTGCTTATGGATAGCTTTCATCTTTTCATTGAGATAAAACTCTTGGTGTTGTTTCTGATATTGCTCTCGCACATCTGACTCTATCTTGTTATCAATATTCAACAATTCTAATTCTTGATTCAAGATTTCGATTAGCTTTTCAATCCGCTCTTGGGCATCAAGTAGGTCAAGCAGTGGGCGGTATCGTTCGCGTTGAAATTCGGTATGCTCCCAGAGGATGCCTGCAATAATATCGGCTGCAACGCCTGGAGGGTTTGCTTTCAGTTCCGGAATAGATATTGGGTTCATTGGGCGTTTTCTCTTGTAATTCTTTGCATACTTGTTAAGATTATCGTACAAAGTTCTCAAGAGGGAATCAGTGATAGACGTCCTGGGGGTGCTTTCGGGAAGAATCCTCACCCTTGCGTGAAGAAAGTCATCAATTTTCGATTCAAAGCACTCAAGGACTACCACCCGGTCCACGCCATCAATGGCTAATCTAAGTTCGTTACCTGTTTCAGTCTGCCCCTTTACCCGCGCCAGAACACCTACCTGATGGAAATCTTCGGCTTGTTTAGGAGATTCCACATTAGGGGCCTTTGTATTCAGAAGGAGTACATAGCTATCCCTCTGTTGAGCGTACTTCACTGCGTTAATAATCTGTTTCTTGTCGGTAACTAATATGGATGAATGATGGGGAAAATAAACTCTGTCTGGTGGAAGAGGAACTACGGGGTATGCAACATCGTTCAAACGCCGGTTTGTGATTTTGGAATCTTCTCTCATGGGAAGCTCCTTTTTCAGGTACTTTTGACTTTTCGCAATAGAATCCCCTACTGATTGGGGGAATTAAGTAAGGGAATGAATGCGACTGTTTTATTATTTTGTTTAATTGGGAACTACCACTTTGCCCTTTTCAGGCAACCAGATGGAATTGCCCCTACCTACGGGAAAAGATTGTTTCACACCACAATAAAACTGCGGGAGGGACAAAAATATAAGGTGAAAGGCGAAAGCAGAAGCAATAAAAACTGCGGATTTGCTCTTCCCTTTCCCCTTTCAGAAGGGAGGGATGAATCCCATTCCAATTCACGTCTGCGCTCGCTTTCTCTCTTTTAAAGTGGCAGACTAAGCAGTTAGCGCCCTTCTTTCCTGGTCAAAAATCAGTGTTGGTTCCGATTTCTTCAGGATAACGTCGGGAGTGATGATACATTCTCTAATATCTTTTGTGGAAGGGATTTTGTACATGATGTCAAGCATTGACTTCTCAAGAATCGACCGCAGTCCTCTGGCTCCTGTTTCCTGTTTTATAGCTTCTTTGGCAATTGCTGTGAGGGCATCTTCCTGGATTGTTAGCTTAACATCTTCATACTCAAAAAATTTCCGATACTGTTTGATAATGGCGTTTTTGGGTTCAACCAAAATCTTCTTCAAAGCTGTTTCGTCAAGCTCATGCAATGTCGCCGTCACAGGCAATCGCCCAATAAACTCTGGAATATATCCATACTGCCGCAAATCATTGGGTTCGATTTGTTCCAATATCTCGCCCACACGTTTTTGGGTTTTGCTTTTGATGTCGGCACCGAAACCGATGGATTGTTTACCGGTTCGTTGTTCAATAATTTTTTCTATGCCAGTAAAAGTTCCTCCGCAGATGAACAAAATATTTGTCGTATCTACTTGTATAAATTCCTGATGCGGATGTTTTCTACCACCTTGTGGCGGTACGTTTGCCACTGTCCCCTCAAGAATTTTGAGTAGCCCCTGCTGTACTCCTTCACCGGAAACATCTCGAGTAATGGACGGGCTTTCAGCCTTTCGTGCGATTTTATCTATCTCATCAATATAGACAATTCCGATTTGCGCACGTTGAACAGCGGCATTTTGGTCTTTATCAAAACCAGATGCCAGAAGCAGTTTCAGAATGATATTCTCCACATCTTCTCCGACGTATCCTGCTTCAGTCAAACTTGTAGCGTCGGCTATTGTGAATGGCACACGCAAGAAATGCGATAAAGTTTGGGCTATTAGAGTTTTGCCCGTGCCAGTTGGGCCGATGAGAAGAATATTGCTTTTGTCCAGCAAGACGTCTTCATCTTTCTGGGCTATCTGGAGCCTTTTATAATGGTTGTATACGGCTAATGATATTGTTTTCTTCGCTTCATTTTGTCCGATTACATATTCATCAAGCGCTGATTTAATCTCAGCAGGTGAGGGAATATCTACGTGAACATCAAGTTCTTCTACTTCACCCTCATGGCTAAGTTCATCAGCAAGAATATCATTACAAAGGTCAACACATTCATCGCAAATAAAAACATCGTTTGGCCCGGCTATTAACTTTCGAACTTCATCTTTGTCCTTCTGACAGAAGGAACAACGTTGAAGAATTTCAGACATTTACTCCTCCAAGAATAGTCTGCATTCCTCGCTGGTTACTTAACGAGCGAATGCACATTCAATACCTCACATTGTAGATAGAGCAAATAACGGGTAAACGCTTGCGATAACCATTAATGGTTATCGGATTAAGCGGGGGGGGGTTCAGGGCGTTTTGTCATCACGCGGTCAATAATTCCATACTTCTTTGCTTCTTCCGCTGTCATATATCTATCTCTATCCGTATCTTCTTGGACTTTTTCTATCGGTTGTTTAGTATGTCGGGCGATGATAGAATTTATCAAGTCTTTGACTCGTACAATCTCGTCCGCATGGATGCGTATATCCGTAGCTTGCCCGCGAACGCCGCCGATAGGTTGATGAATAAGCACTGTAGAATGTGGCAGTGCGTGACGCTTCCCAGGCGCGCCGGCGGCAAGAAGTAAGGCACCCATGCTGTATGCCTGTCCGACGCAATAAGTACGCACATCGGGACGAATCATTTGCATCGTATCGTAAATCGCCAGTCCTGCGTTCACCTCGCCACCCAGAGTGTTGATGTATAACTCTATATCCCCGTCTGGATTTTCCATCTCTAAAAACAACATCTGCGCAATGACTAAGTTAGCGACGTCATCACTAATCGCAGAACCAATCATAATAATTCTGTCTTTTAACAACCTTGAATAGATGTCATAGGAGCGTTCACCGCGGCTTGTTTGCTCAATTACCATTGGAATTAGATTCATCTGTGCATCCTCTCTCCGGTTTCAATATCGCTAAGGTTGGACAATTAAAGAGCGTTTTTCGCTAACATTCTGAATTAGAAAATCATAAATTTTCTCTTCTCTCAAAGTTTCTCTGATGCCATCAATGCGATTGTTTGCTTTTAACAAACTTGCATATTTCTGCGGATCTTTATTTTGTCCTTCAGCAATCAATCTGACTTGCCTATTTAGCTCATCCTCAGTCACGTCAATATTTTCCTTTTCCGCTATCGCCTCAAAAATCCAAGCTCGTTTAATACGCTGGATAGCCTCCGGTTGCAATTCTTCAGGAAGCTTTTCCATGTCGATTCCCGCCTCGCTTGGCGTTCTTTTATCACGTCTGAGTTGCTGTTGGATATTAGCTATCATAGCATCAATTTGCTGTTGGATGATAGATTCTGGGGCATCAAAGGGGGTTTTTTCTATGAGTTGTTGGACAACCTCTTCACGCTGTTTTCGTCTGATGATAACTCTACCTTCCTCGACAAGGTTGTTCCAGATAGCGCCTACGAGTTGCTCGTAACTATCATAACCTAAATCCTTAGCGAATTCATCATCAAGTTCAGGCAACTTTTTGTCAGTAATCGTTTGGAGGGTAATATGGAAAGTTACTTCTTTACCGGCTAAATTTTCATCGGGATGTTCTGGAGGGAAATTTACTTTTACGTCTCTTTTTTCACTGGGTTTCATTCCGGCAAGCCCTTTTTCAATATCAGGGAGATTGTCACCACTACTTAGTTCAAGAATAACGCCTTCCCTTTTGCTATCCTCCACAAGTTCGCCTGCAACGGAATATTCCCAATTTACTTTGACAGAATCATTTGCTTCAACAGCGCGGTCAGTTTCGACTGGGACGAATGTTACTTTCTGGTGGCGTAACAATTCTATATATTCATTCACATTTTCCCTTGGCACATCAACGTCTTTTTTATCTATCTCAATCGCTTGATACGACGGAAGTTGCATCTCCGGCTTTACATCAACAGCAGCTTCAAAGATAAGGGGTTGGTTTTCCTTCAGCACTATCTCGGTAATATCGGGTTTTAGTTCCAGATTACCAAGCGGAATGATTCCCTGTTCTTTAATCGCCTCTTCGCAGGCCGGCGGAACTAAGTTCTGAATTGACTCGTTTTTAACGTATTCAGCAAACCGCGCTTTCAATATTCGATGAGGGATACGCCCTCTACGGAATCCAGGCACAGAAGCTTTTTTGCTTAGTTCTTCATAATTTCGGTTTAATTCTGCATTGACAACCTCCGCTGGAATTTCTATCCGCAACAACTTACGACTTGGCCCCAACGTTTCAACCTCAACCTTCAAATTATCCTCCAAAACATAGGGTATGGTTCAAGTACCCGTTCTCTTGTAGAAGCCGAGTTACTAAAACATATAAGTTTAAGGCGTCCCTACCAAGCCGGCAAAAGGTTACCAAACTTAGTTGAACGCCATGAGTGCCTGTCCATCAACCTTAAACGCGAAAATCCCCCAAATAAACCCAGGGAGCACAAATGATATTGCGAACCATATCCGTATTTTCAGTCAAACAAAGTGGGCGAAGGGGGACTCGAACCCCCACGGGTATTATCCCAACAGATCCTAAGTCTGTCTTGTCTCCCAATTCCAACATTCGCCCATGAATGTTATGTGTTAGCGACGGGATTATCCATGCCGAAATATTCAATCCAACCGAGAATCTTTCGCAGGAGACGCACATCGCAGATTACAACTCTCAGTGTGCCATTGTATAAAATATTTTTTCTGTGTCCAGTACCCTCTTCCTTCACATAGGTTTTCCTAAATTGAGAAAGCGGAATTCCTGTAATCTCAGACCAAAATTGTTTTATTCCGAGTTCATTCTGTCCTGAATGAATATTTACTTGAGCCCTGAATTTAGATTCGGGGACATGACAAATGTCTCTAAACCAACGCATCATAAATTTTATCAAGCCCGGGTCAGAATTAGAGATACCAACATTGTGGGTTTTATTGCCCTCTCCCCAGTAAAGCATAATTCCTGCTATTTTGAATTCGTAGTCAGTCAGAGACTTTAATTCCGCCCGCGCTTCAGCTTTAATTCGTTTAGTCTCAACAATTCTCCTGGCCTGTTGAACTTTCGCTCCTCGCAAACTACCGCGCTTTGCTTTGAGGCGTTCCTTTTGCTCAAGGGTTAGCTCAATATCTCTACACCATAGGCTAATTGTGCTTTTAGATACAGGAACTTGTTCCAAAATCTCTTTGTAACTTAACCCCTCGCGCCGTAGCTTTTGAGCTAACTCTTTTTTCTCCCACATCCTCATCGGAATCCCGCCTTAGGATATTTATTTGATGCGCCGTGAAGGAATCGAACCTTCAACCTTAGCATTAAGAGTGCTCTGCTCTGCCTGGTTGAGCTAACGGCGCAAACAAGGCGCGCCCGGAGGGACTCGAACCCCCAACATTTTGATCCGAAGTCAAATGCTCTATCCAATTGAACTACGGGCGCGTACCAAAGGAGGGTGAGCGAGGGGACTTGAACCCCCAGCCCCCAGAACCACAATCTGGAGCTCTAACCGGTTGAGCTACGCTCACCATAAATTTGGCCCGCCGGGCAGGACTCGAACCTGCGACCACCTGATTAGAAGTCAGATGCTCTATCCGCCTGAGCTACCGGCGGCCATTTTTGATAATTTGGTCGGGGCGAGAGGATTCGAACCTCCGGCTTCCAGTTCCCAAAACTGGCGCGCTAACCGGGCTGCGCCACGCCCCGAATCATTACCTTTCGCGTTCTTAATAATTTAAGAGTAAAAGGATAGCATATTTTATTAAGGGTTGCAAGCGAAAATTTTACCCTGATAATTGTACAAATACAACGCAATAAAGTCAAGGAAAAATTTTGATTTTGTATAATTTATTTTTGTTGTGCCAGAAGTTTTCTGGCTTTTTGAAGGGCGATGGCTCTGTGGCTGATGCGGTTTTTGATTTTAGGGCCGAGTTCAGCGAAGGTTTTATTATACTTTGGGACTAAAAAAATTGGATCATATCCGAATCCCGCGCACCCTTTAACCTCAAAGGCAATACGTCCTTCGCAGATACCTAAAACGATTTCGTTATCCCCCTGTGGTGTGGATAACGCTATGGCACATTTAAATCGAGCGTTGCGCTTACCTTCAGGAACACCCTCGAGCAAGCCAAGCACCTTCCGGTTTCTATCATCATCCGAGGCGTTTTCACCTGCGAAACGGGCGGATTTCACACCCGGTTGTCCGTTTAATGCGTCTATCTCCAACCCAGAATCATCTGCTATCGTGAGTAATTTTGTGTATTTACATATTGCCGTGGCTTTTTTCAGGGCATTCTCTTCAAATGTGCTTCCATCCTCTATCACTTCAGGGGCATCCGGAAAACCAGCCAGCGATAATATTTCACAACCTAACCCATCAAGAATTTTTTCTATTTCTTCCACTTTATGTCGGTTACGCGTCGCCACTACTAATTTCATTGAGATTCTCTAAGAGCAACTTTCGTTGTAAAGATATCAGTTGAGAGATTCCCTTTGACGCCAAAGAGAGCATGATATCAGCTTCCTCTTTTGAAAAGGGATTCTCTTCCGCTGTACCTTGAATTTCAACAAAGTTGCCTCTGCCCGTCATCACTACATTCATATCCACATCAGCCTTGGAATCTTCCCTGTAACACAAATCCAGGAGAGGTTCGCCCTTTACAATACCAACGCTTACGGCGGCAACAAAATCGGTCGTCGGTATAGAGTTAATCAAGCCTTCATCGCGCAGTCTAGTGCAAGCGTCGGAAAGTGCTATAAATCCGCCTGTAATCGCTACGGTGCGTGTTCCACCATCTGCTTGAAGGACATCACAATCTATGAAGATTGTCCTTTCACCCAGTGCTTGTAAATCAACAACAGCGCGCAGTGAACGTCCGATTAAACGCTGAATTTCCTGCGTACGTCCGCCGAGCTTCCCTCGCGCAGCTTCCCGTATCATCCTTGTCGAAGTGGAGCGGGGCAGCATCGAATATTCTGCTGTCACCCAACCTTTGCTCATTATCTGTTGCTCTTCCATAAACCTGGGTTGCTTTTCATCTACAGACGCGGTGCAGATAATCATAGTGTCACCAAACATTATCAATGCAGAACCTTCAGCATATTTCGTGTAATCTCTAATAATCGTCACAGGGCGCAATTCATCGGGCTTCCTGCCATCAATTCTCGGCATAGCTATCTCCTCTATTCAAGCATAAGTATCTATTTGATGGTATTTTTCAAAGAAAGCGGAAAATTGCTGATAATTTTCAGCCGAATTGTAACTCGCAAAAAGTTCTTTGGGCTCGTTTGTTTGATTTAAGAAAACCGAGGGAAATAAAATGTGATTGTTAATTGGCGTACTATTTGATGCCTCTTCCACAGCGGTAGAAGTATCTATATCTTCCCCATTACTACGGAGAGTTTGGTAAAAACGCTTGGCTTCTATAAGCGACTTGAAAAAAGTCGCTCTGTTGAAACCCCTGTATTGATAAAATAGTGTTTGGTTTAAATCAACAGAACGCATTGGACGCCCCCCTTAGGAAGTGGGAAGGTAGGATAATACAATTCAACGTTCCTTGTTTCCCTGAATTACCGCTTCGCTTCGAGCAACGTTTATTAACTTGCGGGAGAAAACACACCACCGTAAAAAGCCAACAATATTATTATAACATTTTCGGAGGGAAAATTCAATAGAAATTTTTAGATTTAGTGATTTCCACAATGAACACCCACATAACTGAAATTTTAAGAAAAATTAATTAGTACCTTGAATTTAAAGTAACTTAATGCTATAATAAAAGCTAATAATCCTTTTGGATTTTCCGATAGTTAAGGAGGGACATCAATGCTCGAAGTCAAAGTCAAAAAAAATGAGAGTTTAGACAAAGCGCTTAGTCGTTTTAAAAAGAAATGTGGCAAAGAACAACTCATCAAGGAAATGAAAAGGCGCGTATGTTACGAGAAACCCAGCGAGCGTAGGCGAAAAAGAATTATCACAGCGCAAAGAAAGCACAGGTAACTCGTCCTAATGAATGATGAATTGTCCCCTTCCTACGGGCAATTCATCGTTTAGCCCCTCGGAAGGGAAAGAGAGACATTGGTATACCAAGAAAAGATGTCAATGTTAGAATTTCAACATAGTAGAATCATTTCAAATCGAACTCTTCTGTTTTCAATTGCAGTTTTATTCTGTTTATTCATCGGACTGTTTTCCGTTTATGTTCTGAATGGTAAGTTACTATCGTATCCACCCTCTGAATCCCTGGCAAATGAATCCTCCACTTCCAAAACAAGCAGTACCTTTTCGCGTAACAAACTGAGTGCAGTTCAAAGTATTTATGACAGCAGATATAATGGAATCGTTCAAGCAGTTGAAAAAGCCGGCCCCGCCGTTGTCAATATTAGCGCTATCCATGTTGAGCGTATCAACCCGTTTTATGAAATGTTTAGCTCCCCCATTGGCATTCCGCGAAGGCGTGAATACAGGGGATTGGGTTCAGGGTTGATATTTGACAAAAACGGATACATTCTGACAAATCAGCACGTCATACAAAATGCTGATTCAATCAAAGTAGTTATGAGCGATGGACGCGAATTTGAAGCTAAATTGGTGGGGGAAGATTTTCTGTCTGACCTAGCTGTCCTGAAGATTCACGCGTCCGGGCTACCAGCAGTGGAATTAGGCAATTCAGATAACCTGTTGATTGGCGAATGGGCTATTGCTATCGGCAACCCCTTTGCATCTGTTGTCGGCAGTCCTGAACCATCAGTTACCGTAGGAGTAATTAGCGCTGCTCATAGAGCGTTGCGAAGTGAAAACAGAACCTATCAAAACCTAATCCAAACGGATGCCGCTATTAACCCAGGAAACAGCGGCGGGCCATTAGTGAATTCACTTGGACAGGTAATTGGCATTAATACTGCCATCTATTCGACCAGCGGCGGCTCTCAGGGAATCGGGTTTGCACTTCCAATAAACACAGCTAAAAAGGTGATAAATAAGCTCATTGAGTATGGTATTATCGTAGAACCGTGGATTGGACTTAAATATCAGGAATTGACGCGGGAAATTGTTGAAAGACTCACATTAGGTGATATGACAGGGCTTCTTGTGACATCGGTAGAAGAGAATAGCCCCGCCGCAATAGCGGGTATTAAACATTTAGACATCATTGAAGCTGTAGATGGACAACACATCCATACTGTCAGTGCAATTACGGAAATCATTAGATTGCTAAAACCGGAGCAAATCACCACTTTTCACATCATCAGGGATAGAAGCCGAAAGAAAATTTCTGTTAAAACAAAACTTGTCCATAAAGTCTGGGGAATAGTCGTTCAACCAATTCCCGATAAACTGAAAAGAAAATATAAGCACAAGGGCGTTATGGTTGCTCATGTAACATCCGACAGCCGCCTTGGACGAACCGGATTAAACAAAAACGATGTAATCTATGCTATAAGTAACCGTCAGATAGATTCCCTTGCAACTTTTGTAAAGCTGACGAGACAAATTGCGCGTAACCAGAGAATAAACATTTACATAGAGCGAAGTGGCAAAGAATATTTTATTTCAAATTGGCTCGTGAGGTAAACCATAATGCGGAAGGGCTAAGACACTGATTGCGGGGTGTTCTATCTTTCTTAAAGGAGTGAATGCTATGCGAATGCACATTCCAGCGATAATTGGAATATGTGTATGTTTGTTGATTATCGTTCCATTAGTTATAAGAAAGGGTACACAGGAAGATGCTTACACCACAGAGAGTGCGGAATTTAGAGAGGCTTACGAAAATGCGCGAAGGTACGCGGCGGCCAATGATTATACCAGAGCTATCAGATACTTCACGGAGGCTTTGAAAATCCGCCCTGAAAACGCTGAAGTACACAATGACTTAGGCGCAACTTATCTCAATATGGGGGTAAAAGCCTCCGAACCACCCTGGGAAGAGGATGTAAGCGATATGACGGGTTTCGAGGCGTTCAGGCAGTTAGAACAAGCGTTAGCGCAGGCAGAATCAGATATTATTATATTTGAAAAAGCTGACCAAAGAATATCTGATGCTCTCGTAGCTCAGGCGCGCAAAGCCGGTTGCGGCGCATATATTGAGCCACATCAACTGACTGCCACTATAACCATCATCAAAGGCAAAACAAAGGACGCTTTTAGAAAAGCAGAATCCGAACTTGTCAGAGCAAAAGACTTAAAACCTCGATATGCCGTCGCTTATCAAAATCTCGGTAACCTTTATTATCGAATGGGACACCATAGGGATGCCAAAATATTATGGCAAAATGCTCTGAAACTTGAACCCCATAACAAAGAACTCCGAAGATACCTGCAGGCTAACTTTCCAGAAATATTGCATGAATTCTAATATTACCTACATTCCGTTGGCCCGTAGGTAACAAGTCACCGGACTGAATACTATGACTAAAGTAGCGGTGTTGGCTTTTCTTGTTATGCCAATAAAAAACCAGCACCGAGTCTTTAACGCTTGGTGTGAATTAAAACGCAACAACCCTTGATTTTCAGACAACTCACACCACTCACGGTATAATATTGCGGCTAAAAGTTGACAAGATTTATGGAAAGTTACTTAACTTGATGCACATGATTACTTTTTACTCATTACTCTTTACATTTCAATCGGCAGTTGTAATATACCGAATCAGTTTTGGCGTAACCAATGGTACAACATCCGGCAGCATTTTGGGCATCAGGTTGTCCATCACCTCAGGCATTAGTTCGGGCATCTGCTCACGCATGTAGTCGGGCATGGGGATGCGCGAACCTACGCGCTCCAACATCGTCGGCATTACCTTGGGTATCATGCCAGGCAGCAAACGCGGAAACAATATGGGAAACATCGGCTTCATCATAAACAACATCCCCTTGCCAACCGGACCCAATTTGCCCATAAATCGCATCATCCCACCCATACCCAAAGGCATGGCATCAAGGAGTTCCTTCCACATCGTATCCATCAATTCGGCAAAACCCTCTGGTGTCATCAACTCAATCATCGCCTCAAAAACCGCCCACTGGCGCTGAACTTCAGGGTTTGCATTGGGAAACTCGTATCCAAGCGCGCGGCAGACAAAATGGGCTAAGTCCATTACCTCTAACGGCGCGTCGGTTTTTTCTGCGGAGACGCGCAGTTGAAATTCGCAGCAGGGACACAGAGCCAACATTTTCTCAGCACCCACGTCAATTGCTTCCTTCAAACGGTGATAACCTATCTCCTTTGCCACCTCTGGTTCTTTAATGAGCGTCAGCACAGAGCCACAGCAGAGCCCCTTATCTCGGTTGTGAGCCATCTCGCGAAACTCCACGCCGGGGACTGCTTTTATCATCTCCCGCGGCGGTTCGTATATGCCCGAAACTCTGCCAATGTGACACGAATCGTGCCATGTCACGATGTCGTGTACTTCGTGGGTGAATTGGAATTTTCCCTCGGCGATTGCCTCTGCAAGGATTTCGCTGTAGTGTTTGGCTTGCAAATTGTATTCGATGCCCAACTTTTCTGCCCACTGCGGATAAATCACCCGCCACATCATATCGCACGCGGGGCATGACGTTGTTATGGTTTCAACGCCGGCTTTCTGCATCATCGCTATGTTCTTGCGCATAATCTCCTCGAATACATCCCACTTGCCAGCCACTAACATGGGAGTACCGCAACAGTTCTCGGCGTTGCCCATGTAGGTGAAATCTATATTCGCGGCGTCCAGCGCGGTTACTGCGGCTTGTCCTATATCTGCCTCCACATAGCTTGCAGTACAACCCGCAAAATAAGCGATTTTGGCTTGCCGCTCAGTCCCGTGTTTTTCCCACAGTTCCTCAGGGAACCAGTTCGTCTTGTCCTTACGATAGCCCGCCCAGATATTGCCTTCCTTGTTTAATGACGCTGCCATCATCTCGAACGGCGGGAACGTCATCCGATTTTCCTCGTTGATGAGTTTGCCACGCAATTTCATCCACGATGTTTCAATGGGCAGGACGGAAGAACAACGCAGATTACAAATTTCACAGGTGGTGCAGACCAAAAAAGTATCCACCATCTTTTGGTTCCATTTGACTTTGCCCTCCATGTATTCCCGCAGCCAGTACCACTTCCCGCGCGGGCTCTGGCTTTCCCATCCTCGCCCGTAAAATTGGTCGCAATCGTCAATGCAATATCCACACTGCGAGCAGGAATAAGCATACCAGGCGACGTCGGGTGGAATGCCGCGCACAGGTTTATCTTGAATCTTTTCACCTACCTGTGTGATGACGTGGTTGCCGAGGGGACGGATGAGGGGTTCAATCGCTGCGCCTACTCCCACCGCTCGTGCGAGCATACCGCCCTCAAGGACTTTGCCCGGGTTCATAATGTTTTTAGCATCCACCTGTTTTTTGAAGTCTCGCAGCCGTCTGGCGCGTTCCCTGCCAAATACTTCATCAGCGCAGCGGCAAAAATACAGCCCGGTAGCGTAAGCACGCCCGCCGTGTTCCCTGGCAATCTTGATTACGGTGAGAGAGAGTCCGAATACGATGTTATAGCTGAATTTGCGTTGGTCGTGAGGGATAAAACCAAGGATGACGGCTTCCGGCTTGCCATCGCGTCCCTTTGCGATAATTACCCCCTCTTTGACCAAAGGCTGATTTACCTTGCGCTCAATTTCCTCCATCACGTCGCCCAGACGCTCCAGCGGCACTATTACCTCCGTTGGCACCAAAGATGGGCCGAGCCGTTTGACAGTCATCAACTTAAACCGGTTTTTCCACTCATGTTCAGCGATTTGGTCGCTTAGTATCTCACCTTCGTTCTTTTCGACGATAGCCGGCAGTTCTGCCATGATGGTAGCATCTCTTTCGTCATCGCGCATAGCTATGATAACCGTATACGCCGCTGGCAACAAAACCTTGTGCTCGGCGGGATGTCCGTGATGTAACATCACAGGTGCGAGGTTCTTCAGTTCGGCCATCTTCGGGTTGATGAACACCGTCGACCAAACGGGCAGTTCGCTTTCAACCAACTCCTGCATAGCAGCAGTCATAGCATGTGGGTTGGGAAAGGCAGCAGCGACGACGGACGGTTGAAAATCTTGTTGAACATGCAGTGTCACTTGCGTGATGAAACCGGTAATCCCCTCGGCATCAGCGACAAGTTCCAGTTCATCGTCGGAGAACTCGCGTATCTCACCTGTGGGCAGCACTACGCGCGCTTTTATGACGTTCTCGGGAAAGAAGCCGTAGCGGTAAGAGCCGATTCCCGCTCCGCCCTGCGCTAACCAACCGCCTACCGTGGACGAGGGCGCGCTGGTGGGGTAAAGCCGCAAAGCCAAACCGTGGGGTTGTAGCGCATCTTCGAGTTTTTCCCACGTAATGCCCGGTTCGACGGTTACAATCAAATTCTCTTCGTCCACTGACAGTACGTTCTTCATCCAGTAAAAATCGACGACAATCCCCTTCTTGATGGGGATAGCGCCGCCGTAGCCTGATGAAGCTTTACCACGCGGCGTCAACGGTATCCCTTCTTTCGTCGCCCAACGTACTACATCAACAAGTTGCGATTCTTCCGTCGGTTGAACCACTGCATACGGAGTGGTATTGCCAACTAAGGGCTTCATGAGACTGGGGATGGCAGCAATATCGTGTCCATACAACATCCGTTCAACCTTGTCAAAATTAACCCGCTCTCCAAACCATTCCGAAAGTTGTTCGCGATGTTTTTTAGATAGTTTTTTTGCCATGATGATTACTCCGAAGTTTTTGTGATTTTTAAAAAAAATTATAGAACGCGGATAACGCTGATTTGGCGGATACTCGCGGATAAAAAGAAACAAGCGAAAATCAGCGTCAGGAGCGTTCCATTCAAAAATACCTAAATGCGTGAACCTCATCGCACCGCAAAGGCCGCATCGGTGTGCCATTCGGAACCGTCGGGAAGTTGAACGCATAATGAGCGTACTTCGGGGTTGGTGACAAAATGCCACACCCGCCCATCAGTGGATGTCATTTGGACGGCGACTGCGATGGACTGAGAAAGGACGTTGCCGCTTGCGTCGCATACGGGCAACAACTCAATTTGCGCCGCCTTTCCATCCAAAGCAACGTACCATACCAGCGCCGTCTCCTTCGCTCGGCGACGAAAGAGTACAACAGGTACGCGGTCTTCAACGTGAGCGCCGACACCCGTTGCTGTGGTGATGTCCGTCGGCTCTCCACCCGCCAGCGTGAGGGCAATACGCCAGTCGTCAACGTATACGATAGACGTTGCTCCTTTGATTGTTTGCCGAACCGTTGCGTCGCGCAAATAGCTATAGCCATCTTTGTCAGGAGGCGTCCATGCCGTTCCATCAGTCAGCGTATCCCATGCGCCACGATTGTGGTAGGCAATATCCAACAAACGCTCGCGGTCACAACGAATCTGGTCGATGAATACGAGCAAGTCTTTGCTTAACAACGCGACGGTGCGCACGAAGCGAACTCCATCGTAAATGTCGCCGGCGTCAGCGATAGCAAAATCCACCCCACTCTTATTCCCAAAGGCGATGCACTTGCCTTCCGCTGGCTTCTGCGGCGTTTCGTCCACCGTCAGGGTGTTGTGCGCCAGGGTGGTGCGATACCAACTGCGTTGTATCGGTACGCCGTAGCGAGCAGTACCCGGGTCAATTGCGATAACCTGTCTGCGAGAGTAAAGCACAAAATTCAGTTTGTCTGGATGTCCATGTCCACCTCCATGCGGGCCGTATTTCAAACAGAGCCAGGTGGCTTGCTCACCTTCTCCGCGAGCGAGGATGACATAGCCAGAGCGTTGATAGTTGGCGCTCCGCCACTGAATAGGAATTGTGTTGGGCAACTCACCCGCGCCGAACCACAGCGCAAAATCGTTTTGGCGGTTGTTCGTTGCCAGCAGAGAAACATAGCGTTGTTCGCGGTAGCGGGCGAACGCCAGTTCATAAATCGAAGCAGAACTGCGCAAATTCACCTCGCTGCTGTCATTGAAGGCAGGCAATCGCAGGCTGGGCATGGCGAACCTCAACGGAGCGTCGAACATGCTCTTGAGTTCCTCTCCGTAGAGGTTGATGCCACAATTGCGTGCGGCTTCCGTCAAACTCCACAGTGCCGACAGCGTATAGAAGTGATAGCCCCACGCTCCTTCCCACCAGATTCCGTCGGGCAGAACGCCTTTTTGCATCTGCATTTGGTAACCCCGTTCGGGATGGTAGATGGCTTCGCTGATGAGTTCTGTATCGCCAAGCAAACATCCCACCAACCCGACTGCGCTGTTTTTCCAACACTGGATGTTGTGTATACCCATTTTGTGTGGCAGGATGACTTCTCGTACAGCGGGCAGCAACAACTTCTGAGCGATGGACTTCCGGTCGTTTTCGTTCAACATCTTCCAGACCAAATCCGCTCCCTGACAGAACGGGATAAGCCAGACCGATTCGTCCAACGTTTGCGGGCCGACGCGCCCTCCGCCGATTTTTGGCTCACCGCGAATGGTGTGAAGCGGGTAGGTGAGGTAGCGTTCGGCGTAAGCCAACAGGATTTCGCCAGCCTTTTTTGCATACCGTTCGTCTCCGTTGACCTGATATGCTAACCCAAGTTCCCTTACTGCTTGCGCCCATCTCCCGTGCGCGCCCATGAGCACGCAACCATCGTAGTCCCGGTCAGGGCGATTTGGGTCAGAATGTAGAGCCTCATTATCCACAGGGCAGATATGTTCCCACTGCCATTTGTCGATTTGCTTGCCTGTACGCAGTGCAGCGCCGTGTTCGGGGCAAACATACCAGTGCCACCAGTTGCCGCCGCGCGGCGGAAGTTCAACGGGTTGGGCAAGCAGTTGGTCGGCGTTGCGCTTAATCCCATCCCAGCGCGCTTTTGCCCAATCGCAACTATTGATGCGTTCCTTCAATTGTGCAATGCCGTCGCTGTTAAATAACAGCCGCGGATGCGCCGGCAACTCCATCGCCTTCATTTCACCCGGTTGTTGTTCACAGTCAAGTTTTGTAGCAAGCGTCAGGGTAGTGAGCAGCAAAGTTTCTATCATCGTTAATATTTCAGTCATTATCAGTACCTGGTTAATTTGACTTATGAGTTTCTATGTGTTTCTACCCATAAATCCAACA
>CAZRLY010000059.1:0-22362 GCA_964601015.1 uncultured bacterium | reverse complement strand
AGCCAACCGGTGAAAGTAACCCGCCAGGGACAGCGCATCCGGCTTGACACCGGCACTCTGAGGCTGGAAATTCGTAGGGGTTCTCCCGATTTTCTGGCGGCTTGCTGCGTTAAAACCGACGAAGGTTGGAGAGATGTTTTTCGGGGACGCCCGGGCCCCTATCTCTACATGATTGGCACTGATGGGGCAAGATATAGTTCCTGCACGGCAGCACCAGTACCCAACGTTACAGTGGAGGACGATGGGCCTATGCGGGCTTCGGTATGCATCAAAGGATACCACGCCTCGGTTTCAGGGTTGTATTTATGTCCGTATACTCTGCGCATCCACGCTTACGCGGGAAAAAATGCCCTGCGTTTGTTCCACACTTTTGTATTTGACCAGAATCCTGATGTGCTGGAGTTTTCTGAAGTCGGGATGTCATTCCCGCTGGATTTGGGTGACGCCCTGCGCATGGCTTTCGGCGGACAGGATACAACACACTGGGCAAAACGATGGAAAAATGCCAGGTTCCTACAGTCTTCTGACATTGAGTACCAAATAACACGGGACGGAGAACCATACGGCGATGGAGAAAAAACCCGAGGCTGGGCTGCCATATCCGGCAGTGAGGCGTCGGCTTTCGTCGCCATCCAAGATTTCTGGCAGCAATATCCCAAAGGATATGAGTTGACCGCGGACGGCATTGACGTACAGTTTTGGCCCACATCGTACGGCAAACCGCTCGTCTTCTCCACGCCGTGGAAGGAAACAGCGGTTCGCTTCGGCGGTACGCGAGACGAAGCCACCGTCAAGCGCATACTTGAGGAGAACCCAACAGCACCGCTCAACCTGAAGAGTTTTGATGTCCAAACCATTGACGACATTCCGTGGATTGAGTCTATGGTGGACAAATACGCCCCTGACCGGCCGGCTTCCCACAACGACACCGGTACACAGGATGGCACTGGTGCCGCCAAAACGCATGAACTTCTGATGCGTTTTTCTGCCGAACCTATCAGCGACGAGGAAGCCGAAACGCTGGGCGTATGTGTGCAGGAGCCTGTGATTGCACCACCGGAACCTGCCTATATGTGTAGTACCCGGGCAGCCCGCGGGGTGTTTGGCGGTCGCGACTCGCGGTTTGCCGAGGTGGATGCCCTGCTGGACGGCATAGTGGAGAAGATTGCCATAGAACCCATGCGTCACAGTCGTCTTTGGGGGTTCTGGCGTTTTGGCAACATGTGTTGCTCACATACCGCCGGGTCAGGCCTGGCTTACGAATTCCACTACCACATTGACCCGGTGGAGGGCATGCGACACGTTGGTCCATATAACAACGAAGCCGATGCCCCATGTTGGGGCGTATGGACGCAGTTTTTGCGAACAGGTGACCGGCGTTTCTTCTTAGCCGCCAGCGGTTTCAGCCGGGCAATGGGCGATGTGGGCATCTGTCACGCACATCCCACCAGGCCTTCTGCGGTGGGGCTGATGCACTACCATAGCGCTCACCAGTGGACCGGTGGACATAGCCCATCACATACCCTTAATACCACCCTTTTCCTCCACTACTACCTCACCGGAGACAGACGCATGCGGGAAATCGGGCTGGAAGTGGCAGACTGGGGAGTGCGCAACCAGGAAAAGGCAGGCATCATCTCCTGTCGGGGCGCACGCTTGAATCGAGAATTCACCGGCCCGCTGGTATGTGTCATTGAGGGCTATCTGGATACTTGGGCAGCCAAATACGGTGACTTGGCTCGGCGGAGCCTGAACTGGTTGTTGCGTACTCAGGAGAAGCCGGGCATATTCCCCATCAGCGTTTTCACGCGTGGGGAGCGGGGAGACGAGGCGGTAATTGAGCCGACTGACGAAGCCCTTTCTCACGGAGGCATCGTATACCCCATCTTCTACGAGGGATTGCGACATTTCGACAGCCCTCTGTTGCGTGAAACCATCCTGGCAGAAGCTGACTTCGCAATTGCCAGGGGTAGCGCAAGCCATGTAGCTACAGCCTGCGCCCTTGCCTACGAGATGACCAGAGAGCCTATCTATGCAGCCTTCTGCAAATACTGTGTGGAACAATATAAGGACTATGCCCGGACTGTCGTCGAATTGACGAATAACTCGATTTTCTCAGGTATCCGCAATGGCTACATTTCCGTGCTCAAGGCTGCTGTGGCTATGGCTATGGACAAAGACTCCAAGGGCTTCGCTGAAGCTGAGAAGCAGCTTGAAAAATTAGTGGGAACAGCACGCAGTACGCTCTCGGGCCCGCAACCAATTCCACCAGAACGAAGTCTGGGTATCCCCCAGGGATACGACAGTTGAGCGTTCGGTGTGAATAACACGAAAATTGTAGGGCGAGGAGCGTAGAGAGTTCATCGTAGAACGGGCAGCCTGCCCGTTGGAAGGAGAACATAAAATGAAAACTTCTTTGACACTAACCATTTCTTTGTGCTTCGCCTTCTGCTTTGTTTTCTGCGCCGCTGATGTACTGGCTGTGCAATACCTGAAGATGGTAGTTACCGAAGAGCACGGCCCTGTGCATACGAATGCGCAGTTAGCGGAGATATATTTTTTTGACCAGAAGGGCAAGGAAATTCTGCCTAACACCATCAAGATTTTTGCGCCTGAGTGCGCAGGCGAAGGCGGCAGCGATGGTTATAACTGGGACCACACCCATGGGGAAACTTTCAAATTCGCCAATGCGCTTGACAGGGATACAAACACCTTCTTCGTTATAACCAACAACGCCCATGGCGGAGACAAGGGGGATGAAATCACCGAAAATGACCCTGTGCCTATCGTCTTCGAGTTTCATGCTGGTGGGATACAGCAGATAACTAAAATAGAGTGGCTTCCACGCCAGCCAGGCGGTGACAACGCAGTGAAGAGATTCCACCTTGAAATCAGCTCTGACGGCGAGAGTTGGACTCGGGTAGGTGACGAGTATGAAGATGATAAACCTCGCGGTGGCGACAAAAGGACTTTTGAAGAACTCAAGATTTCTTTGGCTACTGCTGTAGAGCCGATTAGTGAACTTGCCGCAACTTGGGCAAGCATAAAAAAACAGTAAGAATTTTAGCGGTCAACGTCAGGACAAATTATCCTGACGTTTCTTTGGTATAAGCAACAAGTAGGCCGCGTTTCGGGCAAGCACATCAAGTTACTCTACGACAGATCTTTGCCGAGATGCGAAAAGCTCGCTCTGCCCCCTCGGGAATCTCGACCTACAATATTATACAGGGAGGAAGAATATAAAATGAAGAACATCGTAGCAAGATTAATCCTGATATATCTTGTGTTTACTGTCGTTGGTGTGGTAGCGGGACAAACTGATGTTCAAGCTAGCCCGGCAGAAGCGGTTGTGGGTGCGTGGCCCCTTGATGGCACGGGTACAGATGCTTCTGGGAATGGGCATAACGGCGAAATCAAAGGGAGTCCTCAGTGGGTAACAGGGAAGTTTGGCAAGGCTCCGGATTTTCTTGGAACGAAAGGGAATTTCGTCTTAATACCGCACGACGCTTCATTGAATTTAACAAAGTTTACCATGACAGCTTGGGTAAAGGTAAGAGGTAAAAATCCCGCAGGCTCCTGGCAGAGCGTTATTGTAAAAACGGCAGGCTGGGATGAGGAAAGTTATGTTCTCTTTATCCATCCCAGCAATGGGACACCTATGGTGTCAATTGTTATCAACAAAATTTGGACGAACCTTAATGGAAAAAAGGTGTTATTTGATGACAACTGGTATCATCTTGCTGGAACGTATGACATGAGTAACATACGCTTGTATGTAGACGGAGCTTTAGATGCGGAAATGCCCAACAACCAGGAACCCGTCGCGAATGATGGACCATTGGTGATTGGTGCTGATGAGGTTGCTGCTGGCGGGAATGAGAACATTAATGGCGTCGTTGATGATGTCGGTCTTTTCAATGATGCTCTGGATGAGGAAGAGATTAAGAACATCATGGAGGTAGGGCTTCTTGATGCGCTTGGTCTGGCTGCTGTTTCCTCAGGAGGAAAACTCGCCGCTACCTGGGGTAAGATAAAGGCAGGGAAGTAGCAAGGAGGTATTTCGTAATGACACGACCAATTGTTAATCCCGGCACGGTTACATGGGCAGGTGACCATCTGCTGTTGTATCTCAAACCACCGGGCACTGTTGAGGACACGACGCTGGTCAGTTACTACCGTACGCTCTATTCGCCAGCAGGAGGTGGCCATACGGCGTTGGTCTTGAGCGATATAGAAGCCGACGGTTGGGGTGACAATGACTTGCGCGCCGTTTATACCGACAACAAAGGGCTGACGGACTGGATTCGCAAGAACGTGGTGCGCAGAACGGCACCGTTGAAATTGACGGACGACGAGCAGCAGGCAGCCCCTATCCGCGTGAGGCCTGGAAGCGGACGACGGGGCAGACCCTGAGTTCTGCGCTGATTGCGGTCAGCGAAGTGCTCATTGACCGATGATAGCTCGGTGCAGAACCCAAGTTTGTCCCAAAAAAAACAGGGTTCTATGTATCCCTTCTTCGCTCACCGGTCTAAAGACAATAAGTTAAAATGAAAAGGGGGGTTTGGGGGCTTGGGTTGAGTAGGCTCGGAACGAAATGAAAAGCCGTATCGAAACCAAAAGGCTTGTCCCCCCCCCAACATAGATATGAAAAATATAATGCTTGTTTTACTCAGTACCTTTTTATCCACAGGACAGTCGGACGAAGGGATAAACCCTTCGCCGCCGAAATTTCACACAGAAAACATCACCGAGAACCACAAAGAATATTCCATCAACATGGAAGGCAATCTTGATTTTGAGAACAGTTCCACGCGACATTGTAGCAATTGGGAGGTTGCTTTTCAACCGAATATCTCCTTAACCGTTGAGAACACGGGCAGAACGCTGGTGCGAAATCCGAAGATTATTGTCAACGGCCAAAGGAATTGGGGCAGTATGGAGGAGGTATTGGCTGAAGCGCTAAAGGATGCTCAAAACGAGCAGGAGAAGATATATCTGCTCTGGGATTTTATGCGGAAAAATAGATACCATGATAGCCCGGTTTTTGGGCATTCTTCCGCCAATGAACTACATGACCCGGTCAAAATGCTCAATACCTACGCGGGCGGGTTGTGCGACGACGCTGGCAGTTGCGGTTCATCGCTATACTATCACGCTGGATTCAATAGCGAAAAAGGCGGAAAGAACCCGTTTGTAAGGTGTTTGCACGGACACATGATGTGCGAAGTCTTCTACGATGGCGATTATCAGTTTATGGACATCGACGAGGACGTTTTCTATTTAGATAGGGAAAATGAAAAGCCTGTCAGCGGCGATGCCGTCTGTCGCGACCACGATTTGGCGAAGCGAGAACGCCATTACGGGCCTATCTTTCAGGGATGGCAAACAGGGGAGAGCGCGGCGTCGCTGTTCGGGAATGACGATGCCAGAACAACCATAATCGTCGCCGGACATAGAATGGATATTACGCTCAGACCGGGCGAAAAGTTAGTCTACAGTTGGGATAACATCGGAAAGTTAGCCTCAGAGAAACCTGATTTATCCCGGAGATTCTACGGTAACTCCAAACTCATCTACACGCCGTCATTTGAATTGTTAGACTTATGCGCAGAGAGCGCCAGAGATGTTATGTCAGTGACAGATGGCGAAACCGGGATTGTCGGCAGTTCTCCCGATGCACACATCATCTATAACATCAACACGCCCTACGTCATCTGCGGAGGGGAGATTCAGGCAAAATTCTCTACCAACGCAATGGCCCCCCTCCGTCCCGCCAGTGGACGAGACAGAGAGCGTCCACTATATCCTGCCGATACGGATTTAACCTACGAATCAACGAACAGATTCGGTTTTTCCATCTCCTTCGATTGCGAAAATTGGGAGACAATCTGGGAAGGGACGGAAGAGGCTGAATTAACTCTACCCATTGATGAATTTTTGAAGGTACACGAATCGCCTCCAAAATATCAATATTTTATCCGTGTTGAACTCCCTTCTGCATCCGGTGCGAAGTTAGTCGCGCTCACAATCAGCACGGACATCATGGCGTCTCCGCTGGCGCTTCCGAGATTGCAACTGGGCGAAAACAACATCGCCTACACGGACGAAACAGAAGAACCACACGAAGTAATCGTAACGCACTGCTGGCAGGAGTGCGCTAACGTCCAGCCTCCAGAAGCGCCACATCAACTGGAATATCCAGCGGATAAGTCTGTCGTCAGAGATTCAATCCTGATGTTCAAATGGCAACCCGTCCCAAACTGCAAACATTACCATATTCAAGTCAGCCGGCATCCCGACATGAAAATCCCATACAGGCCAAGTTTCGATACAATCGTCGAAACAACCAAATTCGGCATTCCCTTCACGGGCATATTCAGCCCCGATGAGACATACTATTGGCGACTTAGGGCGCGGGATAAAAACGGCGTTTGGAGTGAATGGAGCGACATTTGGCAGTTTTCATGGGATGGGCCGAGAGTTCCGATTGATGTTGAGAAAGAGGTACAGGGAAATCGCATAATGATAAGTTGGAAGCCCAATCCGCGCGGAAATAGACCGATTTACTATGAGGTATACGGCAGCGACGAAAAAGGGTTTTCCATCAGCAAAGAACCCTACGAAGTAATGGGTTTGGGAAAATGCGAGGCAAATTACGTGGGCAGAACGACAGAAACGAAAATGCTCGTCGTAGCGCCGGACGCAGTGGGCGCGAACGTGAACAAAACTTTTTACAGGGTGGTAGCTGTTGATAAAAATGGTACAGAAAGCGGGGCTTCAGACTATGTCGAAATGCCCCACCCATTCGTTTATTCAATTCCCCTCACTGGGACTGCCTATGCCAAAGTTGGAGAAAATTACAGTTGTACGCCAAAATATCTTGCTTCGCTGGGCGACTTGCAACACCGCTACGAAGAACCACATAAAAAGTTCTGGGAAAAAGAGGAATATTCCCATGAACTTTTGGAAGCGCCAGGTTGGCTCAATCTTGACCCAAAAACAGGTACTTTGAGCGGCACACCAACGGATGATGACGTGGGAACTTCTACGGTATTGCTGAAGATATTCAATCAATTCGGCGGAGAGGTTAAACACAGCTATCAATTGTCGGTGCGCCATCGCTGAGAAGATCGGATTATCACATATTGTTTGATATGGAAGGTTGGAGGATTGGAAGGATAGAAAGCCAAACCTTTCCTTCCATCCATCCGTCCAACGTTTCAATAGATATTGAGAAAAAAGAGAAGAATAAAACGGACTTTAGCGGCACTCGGTTGAGGTTGTAGAGGCATTATGAAATCAAAAAAACGGAAGCGTCGTAAAAGTTTTGGACCAAAGCGTTTGGAAAATTGGGCGAGGAAGCAACTGCAAAAAAGAGAGAAAAACGGCGAATTAATAATCATTGCAGATAATGATGAGGATGTGAGACGTTATCTTGGTTTGAAGGGTAGAACGCCTGATTTTTTAGCGCAATTTCCGGATGAACAGTATGGCATCTATGAAGCAAAAACAAAAGATATACTCGATGCCGTCAAGCAGTTAAAAGCCGCAATAAATTCTGGTGAAATTCGCAACAAGGGTATAAAGGAACTCGGTATCTTTTGCAAAACGTTGAAATATGCTCACGGCGCGCAAGAGCGGGACGAGGATGGAAACAGAGTATTACATGTTGACAATCTCAAGGTTACAATCTACAGAAAGTGAGGTAGAAAATACTATGGATACATTAGAAGCCCAATTTTTTGAAACTGATTTAAAGGGCAAATTGGCTATCTTAAAAGACATCAGTCGCAAGAATACAAAAAATTACATTGGATTCTTAGAAGGACGTTTGGATGACAAACATAGGAAAGTGAGAAAAAATGCCGCTAAAATATTAAATGCGCTTCAAGACAAATTAAATCCTGATGTGAAGAATATTGACGATTATGTTAATATGTTGTGTGCGAAAAACGATGGAAAGTTGAATGAACGACTGAACAGGCTGGGGCATTTCTGTTTAGAAAGTTTAGGTGAGGAGGCTGTGCCTGAGTTGTTAAAGTATTTAGATAACCAAGAGAAAGTCGTGTATGTGCTTAATGCCCTATCGAATATAGCCGAAGAACGCATCGTGCCGATGTTGATATCGATTTATCCGCTTGTCAATGATGTATGTAAGATGGAACTGTTGGAACACATCGCATTCATGAATGTGGCAGGGAACAGAGATTTTTTCCTACAATGCGCGCAGAACAGTGGGAATGAGACTATCAGAAAAAGGGCGAAGGAGTTGGCTTTAACGGCGCTGAAGAAATCTGCCCATGAGACATTGAGAAAAAAGAGAGGGATAAAGCGGATTTTAGCGGCATTGATATAAACTTTGGATGCTGATAATAAAAATGGATACGTTAGAAGGAACGCTGGAAAGAATTGTATATGGAAACGAGGAGACTGGCTACACGATAGCGAGGTTTTCATCAAGAGATTATCCAAATGAATTGCTCACTGTAGTAGGAGATTTGATGTCTGCGAATCCAGGCGAGTGCTTGTTGCTCAAGGGGCAGTGGATAGTTAATCCGAAATATGGCAGGCAATTTAAAATTGAGGATTACGAAACTATCATGCCCGCTACCCTTGCTGGTATCAAGAAATATCTGGGTTCTGGGCTTATAAAGGGGATTGGCCCCGTCATGGCGGGCAGAATTGTCAACCATTTTGGGGTGGATACAATAGATATTATCGAAAAAAGCCCGCGCAAACTTGAACAAATACCCGGCATAGGACGCAAAAGAGTGGAAATGGTTATGAATGCTTGGGAGGAACAACGGGAGATTAAGAATGTAATGCTATTCCTGCAATCGCACAATGTCAGCACAACCTACGCCGTCAAAATTTACAAGACTTATGAGCAAGAATCCATCAAGGTAGTTAGCGAAGAACCATATCGTTTAGCGGATGACATCTACGGCATCGGTTTTAAGACGGCGGACACGATTGCGCAAAACCTGGGAATTGATAAAGATGCACCGGCGCGCATCATGTCGGGGATTCAATATGTACTCAATCAGCGGGCGAACGACGGGCATGTCTATCTGCCGACGCGGGAATTGATTGGACAAAGCAGTGAGATTCTCGAAGTGACCGACGAACAAATAAAAGAGGGTATCGACGGTTTGCTGGAAAAGAAAGCGATTGTCGCTGAAAGTGAAGGTGGTGGGCTGCTGTCGCCCAGTCTGTTCGAGAGGAAAAAAGTACCCGATTTTGCGAAATTGTTTGAAGAAGCCGTTGCGGAAGACGCAAATACAGAATACGTTCCAACCGATGAAACCGGGGATGTGAAAGAAAACGAAGTCGAGAACGCCGCCATCTTCCTTGTC
The DNA here is from genome assembly GCA_964601015.1 of uncultured bacterium. Taxonomy (GTDB): domain Bacteria; phylum Poribacteria; class WGA-4E; order DTYX01; family CAZRLY01; genus CAZRLY01. The sequence goes on along the minus strand of CAZRLY010000059.1, from coordinate 13,006 downwards.
CCCTTCTTCTATTCGGAGGTGGGCGTAGCAAATGGGATATCAAGATTGCTTAATGCTCCGGGTTCAGTGCAAACACACCATTATGTCGAAGAATCGATTGACGAGGTAGAAGTGCAGATGCGGATGCGCTTCGCCAAAAAACAACGGGAAGCTATCAAAAAAACACTGACAAACAAGGTGATGATATTGACGGGCGGGCCGGGGACTGGCAAAACTACCACTACCCTCGGGATAATCAGATTGTTTGAACAACTGGGCAAAAAGGTGTTACTCGCGGCTCCAACAGGTAGGGCGGCGAAACGCTTGAGTGAAACCACCGGGCGAGAGGCGAAAACCATCCACCGATTGCTTGAGTATTCTCCAAAAGGCAATACCTTCAAACGGAATCAAGATAACCCGCTGGAGGCGGATGTAGTCGTCATCGACGAGATTTCAATGGTGGATTTATTGTTGATGAACAATCTGGTAAAGGCTGTACATAAGGCAGCGAGCTTAATTTTGGTCGGAGATATTGACCAGCTTCCCGCTGTCGGCGCGGGGAACGTATTGAAGGATTTGATAGCATCAGGATGCGTCGAGGTAGTCCGCCTCACTGAGGTATTTCGTCAAGCGCAAAAAAGCATGATTATAACCAACGCGCACAGAGTCAATCAGGGGAAGATGCCGCTATCGACGGGTACGAAGGATAGGGATTTCTTCTTCATTGAAGAGGAGGAACCGGAAAAAGTCGCCGAATTGGTACTGGATTTGACATGCAAACGCCTGCCGTCATACTATGGGTACCATCCCATTGATGACATTCAATTGTTATGTCCGATGCGTCGCGGGACGGTGGGCGTATTAAATTTCAACCGACTGCTACAGGACGCGCTGAACAGGGATTCCCAACATCTTCCAAAGGGCGCTCGGAGTTTCCGCATCGGCGACAAGGTAATGCAAATACGCAACAATTACGATTACGACGTGTTCAACGGCGACATTGGATGCATCACAAAAGCTGACACAACTGCGCAGAAGGTGACGGTGACATACCCTGCAAAGGTTGTGAATTATGAATACGCCGACTTAGATGAATTGACTTTAGCGTATGCGATTACAGTTCATAAATCGCAGGGCAGCGAATACAAAGCCATCGTGATGCCACTTTTGACGCAACATTACATGATGTTACAGCGAAACCTGTTGTATACGGGTATCACCCGCGCCAAAGAATTGGTGGTGATAGTCGGCACAAAACGCGCACTGGGCATGTCCGTCAGAAACAATAAAGTGGTCAGACGATATACAGGTTTGGCGGAAAGGTTGAAAAGAACTTACGGCGGCGAACCCGATTCTGAGCAGAGCTGAGGGGAGAAAAATGGATGTCAAACCTTGTATCTATCAAGCTCCGCTTCGGATAGGCTCTTTAACTTGAGTTCCGATTGCCTTTCTTTGATTGCCTTTTCTAACCCAGGGTGTTTCATTATCTCCTCGTAAGCCAAGCCTTTTTCCAAATTCTCCTTCATATTTGCTAATATAATGTAGTTTGTATCGCTCAGTTTGCCATTTTTAGCATTGTGTTTAGCAAAAAACTCCTCAATCTTTTTCAACCCCTGCTTTGCAATCTCTACGGCTTGCTCTTTATTTTCATTCCTGAGTTGCTGAAGGCATTTTGCCCTCGTGTTTATGGAGATGATATACGTCCTATACTGCTCAAAATAATTTTTATATTCTTCAGGAGCGTACTTGCTCATTATATCAAACAACCTGATATTCCTATCGCTGTCCCTGGCTGACCTTTCGAAATCCTCTAACAGAAAGAAACTCACATATCTTTCATAATATCGCAATCCTTCAATTCTCAGGATTTCACAGAAGGCCTTATCGAATCGAAATCCCACACTGTTTCCTTTCTCCTTTTTGTACTTATTGAGGAGATGCTCTAAATAATCAAGGTACGATTCAAATTTACCTTCTATAGTAATTCCGAGCGGATTGCCGTCTATTTCGTATTGATGGATTCCAGCAGGGGAATCTCTTATCTGTAGGACTTCTCTATCGTCGTATTCTTTAACTATTCTGGCGTTAATTTTTCCTGCTACATAAGGAAATCCACCCAATATTTTGGATAATCCTAAAAGTTCGTCCTTATTTTTTTTAGCCATTTTGGTATGCCCTTTCTGGGGATAGTTTATTTTGCCCCAAATTCATTTCTTTTAAGCGTGACAGTTTACCCCCATAAATGGTTACTGGTGATTGGTGAGTGATTATTGCACCAGTCACCAATCCACCAGTCTACCAGTCACCAGTAACAATATTCCACTGATGATAAGACATCAAATTTGATTTAGCGTTTGGTTCTCCACTACTGCCTTCCAGGTATCCTTTCTGAGAAGATTCTCGCCGTCCGAGAAGCCATCGCCGCGTTCAGCGAGCAGCACAACAAGTCGCTTACGCCACATCGCAATTTGGTCTTTGACCGATTGGTCTTTTGACAAGTCGTGCAGTTCCTGTCTATCATTTACCAAATCGAAGAACTGTTCGTCCCCGCTTTTAGGGAAGTAGATGTATTTTTCCTTTCCATCGGTCAAGTAGTGCATCGCCTCGTCGGCGGAATAGCAGGGGGAGTGTTCCCCGTGAATGAACTCGCGCCATTTTTCTCCGCGTGTGGCGCGGAAAACGCTCATACCGGTGACAGAATCAGGGATGTCGATGCCCGTTGCTTCAAGTAGCGTTGGCATAACGTCTTGTAGTCCAACCGTTTGTTCAAAGACTCCGCTTGGAAGATTGAGTCCAGCGGGATAGCGTATGACAAATGGAATGCGTGCTGAACCCTCATAAGCGTAGGTTTTGCGGTGCAAAAAATGGTCGCTCATCATATCACCGTGGTCAGAAGTAAAGAGGATGAGCGTATTGTTCAACACTCCCATCTTGCCCATCGTCTGCATCAAACGCCCCAACTCATAATCAATGTGAGTACAAAGTCCCATGTAAGCGGCGCGCATGCGTTGGTTTTGCTCTGGTGTGAGACGCCCGCGCCAAGCGGTCAAATCCAGTCCTGGGTTGGGTATATCGTGTTTGGCAGCCCAGTCACCTATTGGGATGTCTGGCAATTTCCTGTTGATGTACATATCCCAGAAAAACTGCGGTGGGTCAAACGGCGAATGGGGGCGCAGATGCGACGTCCAGATAAAAAAGGGGCGAGTTGGGTCGCGTTTCCTCATCTGTTCTATCGTTACGTCCGTTGTCCAGTTGGTGGGGTGGTATCTCTCCTCTAAGTGCCAGGGGCGTGCGAGCCAGCCGTTGGCATCGCAGCCGTGCCCACGCTCCAACACGTTTGGTCCCAACTTTTCCTTTAACCAATCCCAGTAGTCATCTTCCTCCTCGCGCAAGTCATGACAGATGACGTTGTGGAAACCGAAGAGTTTGCGTCTTGGGTGCAGATTGCGCCAACCGACATTGATGCAATGATAACCGTTATCCGCAAGCACTTGGGCGATGGTGTTTCGCTCGTTCCACTCCGCTGCCGCGTAGCCTACCAATCCGCATACATAGCTCCTCTGTCCAGCGAGAAGACACCTTCTGGCACCCGTCGTCGAAGGGATTTCCGTATAAGCGTTTGGAAAGTAAGCGCCTCGGTTCACAAAGGCATCAACGTTGGGCGTTTCGACCACAGGGTGGCCGGATATGCTGATGTGGTCAGCTCGATGTTGGTCAGTTGTGAAAAGAAGTATATTTGGTCGTTTATCAGGCATGGTGATAATCCTCCTGTTATACCGAACACTATCGGGTTTTGAAGAAGTAAAGAGTAAAAAATAAAAAGTAAAGAGTAAAAAGTAAGTTTTAGAAATTCTTTTTGAAAACTTACCTAATTTTGCCGAAATTATAATTGTTCCGTCAAATTTAGTCAATTCTTTGTGGAAATGGCACACCATTTTTCTTGAGAGACGCTTGCAATTTGGGAACATCCAACTTTCGCGGCGGAACGTCGTCTTGTATCGCCAAGGCCGCTGCCGTCCCCGCCGCGTACCCTGTTACCATACAAGGCGGGATGAGTCGTATTGGGTCAAGAATATCTCTATCATGTGAGATGCACCGCCCTGCGACGAGAAGGTTATCCACCTTTTGGGGCAGAATCGCTCGATAAGGGATGGATTTGTCTATATATGCGAAACCGATGTGGTCGACGAACATCGTCTTAGCATCCCAATCGGCTTTCGACAAACAGTATTCCCCAACGATACGTCTGGTTTCGCGGACGCCCAACTGCGGCGATGTCATCGAAATATACGCCTCCTCACAACCGCATACGTTCCCTTTCATCCATGTTGCCCATTCAAAAATCTGTTTGCGCAACTCGTTCTCAGCTCTGGTCAAATCCCAGGGGTTCGTGCCATCAATGTCGTCAATTCTGCCACCCCATACGTTGAGATGTCCGGGATAGATGTTTGTCAAGACATTGTGCATACGTCGCGGTGGTTTTTGACCAGACTTGTTTGACCTGAATTTCTCTTCGTCCAGATTCGACATCATGAACATCATCGTTACCTGTTGCATCTTGCCGTCTTCGTCGCCTTTGACGTAGGGCGCGCCGGCGAACGCTACGATATCAGCGTCGCCTGTACAATCGACCAATACCTTTGCCTTGATGGCTTGTCTGCCTGCTTTGCTTTCGATGATGACACCGTTGATATTGCCGTCTTCCACTGAACACTCGACGCACCATGAATGGAACAGCATTCGCACCTTAGCCTCTTCAAACAACTTCAACCCCATCCATTTTAGCGTCTCAGGACACCAGGCTAACCCACCGTTATCCATCGTGGCTGCGCCACCGACTTCCCGCAATCGTTCTTCCAGTTCACCCGTTATCACTCCCTGCCTATCCTTTGGCAGCGTGATAACTAAGCCACCGGTTGATGCACCGCCAACGTACCCATACCTCTCAAGCACCAATACGTCCGCACCTGCTCGCGCTGCCGCCAACGCCGCGGGCAAACCTGCTGTGCCCCCGCCGACGACTAAAACGTCAGCCTCGGCAATGACAGGTATCTCTCGTGCTGGTTCAAATATACTATTCAATTTTACTTCTCCTTTCTGTAATGCTAGAAACCGAGTTTTTGCCAAAAACTCGGTTTCTACTCTATGTTATGGTAAGACGTCCGCTACATCAATTTTGACGTTTGGAAACGCTTCAGGGTTCAACATCTCGCCTTCACGGTATTTCACCTGAATTTTATACTCCGCGTCCTCTTTTTTGCCAATTGGTATGCGGTAGACTTCAATTTTCCTTTCGGGGATATTGACAATCCACACTTCTGGAATGCCTACAGCCGCGTATCTGGGCAGTTTAACGGCGCGGTCATCTTCGAGAGTCGTATCGGCTGCCTCCACGATGAGCAACACGTCGTCAGGGCGCGGATGCGCGCTTGCATAAGCATCATCCTTAGGCTTGAGTACGGAGATATCTGGTTGAGGCTCAGTGCCATCATCCAGGACAACTGGATTTTGTGCGGCTATCGTCGCCTCGCTTGGCGACAATCTGCTGTAAAAGAACTGAGCCAGTTTATTCACGGTGGCAGCGTGTTTGCTTCCTATTAGACTCATTTGTATTATTACCCCCTCAATCAGTTCGACACGCTCATCTTCAGAAAAGATGCCTACTTCGCCCATTTTATGGTATTCAGCAATGGAAAAGCGCCGAATGGGAAGGGAAGGGTTCAGAAAAGAGATTTTTTCAGGCGCTTCTTCTGCTATCGAAAACTCTGTCTGATTCATCTTTTTTCACCTCTTTTCGGGTAAATATGTTTACAAACCAAATTCTACTTTCTTGCCTCCGGCAGTACATCCGCTACGCCAATTTTGACGTTCGGGAAGGCCTCGGGGTTCAACGTCTCGTCTTCGTAGTATTCCACTCGAATTTTATATCCTGCATCCTCTTTTTCACCCCTCGGTATGCGATAGGCTTCAATCTTCCTTTCGGGGATATTGACAATCCACACCTCTGGAATACCGGCAGCCGCGTATCGGGGCAGTTTAACGGCGCGGTCATCTTCGACAGTCGTATCGGCTGCCTCCACGATGAGCAACACATCGTCAGGGCGCGGATGCGCGCTTGTGTATGTATCATCTTTGGGTTTGAGTATGGAGATATCCGGTTGAGGTTCAGTTCCATCATCTAAGATAATTGGGTCCTGAACGCCTACCCTCGCCTCGCTACGCTGCAGATTATTGGAAAAAAGCCAGTTCAATTCTTTTACGGTGCCAGCGTGTTTGCTTCCTATTGGAGCCATTTCTATTATTACCCCCTCAATCAGTTCAACTCGTTCATCTTCAGAAAAGATGCCTACTTCGCCCATTTTATGGTATTCAGCAACGGAAAAACGCCGAATCTGATTCATCTTTGTTCACCTCTTTTTGGATTATACTGGATGCGGTTTACAATATCATCTACGATTGAATACAACGCGGGGATTACAAACAGTGTCAAGATAGTAGCCACGAACAACCCCCAGACGATTGTGTTTGCCAGCGGCATCCACACCGGCGATTTGCCACCCAAACCTATCATCATCGGCAGCAACCCGAAAATCGTAGTGATAGTGGTTAAAAGAATTGGTCTAAGTCTCAGGCGCGCTGCTATTAAAATTGACCGCCATCGGCTCCGTCCGTAATCCCGCTGTTTGTTGATAAAATCTACCAGCACTACCGAATCATTGACGACAATCCCCGCCAACGCTATAATGCCGAACATGGTGGCTACGCTGAATGGATAACCTGAAATCAGCAATCCGAACATGGCACCGATGAAGGCAAATGGCACGGTGAACATGATTACAAGCGGTTGTATGAAAGACTTGAATTGCGCGCCCAGAATTATATAAATCAAGATGATGCCCACAATAAGTAGTTTTTGTAAACTTGCCATCGCCTCTTTGAACTCAGCGAACTGCCCGCGAAAATCCACATCATAGCCCGGGTATTGGCGTTTGATGTCTGCGAATCGGCGTTGTATCTCCTGATTGACCGCGACAGCGGTGGTTACGCGCTTGTCTACGTCGGCGAATATTGTGATTGCGCGTTCGCGTTGAAATCGCCTGATGCGAGTGTAACCGCGTTTGACTTCTAATTTTGCAATCTCTCGCAAGTATACTCGTACGCCCATAGGTGTGAGTAACTTGAGATTTTCGATTCTCCTAAGGTTTTCCGCAGGATTGTTCTTCGCCGGCTCCTCCCGCAGTTTCACAATCACGTCGATTGCCTCGTCACCTTCCCTGTAGACAGTAGCCACCTCCCCTTCAAAAGCGGTTCGCACATCCCTTGCAACCTGAGCTATGTTCAATCCGTAAAGTTTAGCCCTATCGTTATCAAGTTTGATTTGTAACTCTTTCTTGCCCTGGGAGAAATCATCGTTTACATCGGAAACGCCGGGTATTTTCTTTAGTTCTGCCTTGAGCAATTCAGCGACGATATCCAGTTCCGCCAGATGTTTCCCCTTCACTTTTACCTCCACATCTGGGCCGGCCGGCGGACCGGTTTCAACTTTGGCAAATTCAAGGTGGTCAATTCCCCTGATGTCCTGAGTTTTGCTGCGCAGTTCATCAAGAATTTCGTCAATGCCCCTTCTCCTCTCCTCACGCTCAACCACATCCACTATTATTTGTCCGACGTTCGTCCCCCATAGCTCAAAAGTCTCCGTCTCCAAATGTCCTGCATTAGCGATAATCGCCTCTACCTCAGATATCGGAAGTTCCATCGCTAACCGTTCCAGTTCGTTGAGGACTCTGTTAGTTTCCGCCAATGTTGTATCCGGTGGCATCTGCAAACGCGCGTAAATCAAAGCGACTTCATCAGTGGCAAAGAGTTCCATCCCCCGTACCTTGACTATGAGCGTACTTCCAACGCCTACGATGAGCATAACCACAATGACGATATACCTCCAGCGGATGACTTTTGCCAACAGCCTTGAGTAAACACTCGCCACACGGCTGAAAAGTCGGTCAGTTGAACGCCTTGTCGTTTGGAGTTTCCTACCCCATTCGGCGATGTGTGCAGGCAGGATAAAAAAGACTTCAAACAGCGAGGCTACTAACGCTATGCTGACGACAATCGGAACGATTTTCATAAACTGCCCCATTATCCCGGGCATAAATGTTAAGGGCATCAGAGCCGCAATTGTGGTCAATGATGAAGTAAAAACGGGCCATGTTACCTCTTGAATTCCGTCTACGACTGCATTTGTGAGGTTTTTGCCTTCTTGGAAATGCCGGTACACATTCTCCGTAACGACGATGGCATCGTCAACTATCATCCCTAAAACAAGTACCAACCCGAACAACGACTGGCTGTTGACGGATTCTCCAATCCTGTCCATGAATATGAAAGTAGCCATGAAGGTGACGGGAATGCCCAATGCGACAAACAACGCGTTACGCCAGTTTAAAAACACATACAAAACCGCTAATACAAGCAAAACGCCGAACAGCGCGTTGTTTTGTAGTACGCCCAGAATCTTTTTAATCATCGTCGCCGTATCCGCCACTAAGTTTATTTTCGTCCCTTCCGGCAATCGCCCTTCTTCAAATTCTTGCTTAATCCTTTTGATTTCGTCGATGATTGCGATGGTACTGCCTTCCGGTCTTTTTTTAACAATCAAACTGATAGCTTTTTTCCCGTCCAAACGCGAGAGCGTCCTCGCCTTCTCATAAGTATCCGAAACTTTTGCAATATCCCTGATGCGGATGTATTTGCCGTCCGGACGCCAGCGTACGATTACATCCTTTATCTGCTCAATATTCTCAAATTCGCCCATAGTGCGCAGGATGTATTCCTCCCTGCCGACTTCTACAGTACCGCCAGGAACGTTCAAATTTTCCGTCGCCAAACTTTGTACAATGTACGACAAAGCCAGATCGTACTGGTCGAGTGCTTCAGGCTCAACTTCCACCCAAATCTGCCTATCCCTCAAACCGCTCACCGCCACGCTCTCAACATTGCGAATCTGCATAAACTCATCTTTCAAATCCTCCGCAATCTCACACATCTGTTTCTCTGGCATGTTGCCTGACAAAACTACCGTCACCATCGGAATCCACTCGCTCGTGGTCAATTCAATAACCTCTGGCGGTTTAACGTCCTTAGGCAAATCCACCTTGTACACTTCTGCGCGGAGATTATCAAGCGTCTTGTCAAATTTGTCCCTGCTCATACGATTGAACTTGATACTCAACGAGGAGAACCCCTCAGATGAACTCGAAGTTACCATATCAATCTTGTCTATATCCGCAATCTCGTCCTCAATCGGGATGGTTATTAATTTCTCCACCTCTTCGGGCGATGCGCCCGGATATTGCGTGAAAACTAAAGCCCAATTGAAGGACATCTCTGACACTACCTCTCTGGGAAGCGTTATGAAGGAATACGTGCCCAACACGATTATGACTATCATAATCATGTTGGCAAATACAGGATTTTTAGTGGAAAGTTGGGATAAAGACATTTGTGCATCCTTGATTGTTTTTTTGGATTACTGAGATTTTTCACCCGTTTTAACTTTTAGTTAGGACACGGATAAACACAGATTAACACAGATTTTATTTGAGATTAAAGGGTAATGAGTAAAGAGTCATAATGCAATTACTCTTTACTCTTTACTTTTTACGTTTTTTCACGCTTCACGCTGTACGCTTTCCGCTTTACGTTTTTTCTCACTCTTTACTCTTTACTTTTTACTATTCACTGGGTGCTATTTTAAAACAATATGTGATAACACATTCAAACCCCAAACACCTCTCCGGCATATTCTCTGCTCCGCCGGGAATTTTCCTGGATGGAACGCGTCAATTGTGTTTTCTGCTCGTAGGCGAGTTCGAGAATCAACCATCCGTCATATCCGATTTGCGTTAGTATTTTGTTCATCTCCCTGTGGTCAATATCTCCATCGCCAAAATCCTCCATCCAAACCCCATCCCTTGAATTTCGCAGATGCAGGCTTTTGATTCTGTTCGGGTATTGCCGCATCAGGCGCAATGGCTCAACTCCGCCCCGTAACACCCAGTGAGTATCCAGACAAAGCCCTACCAATTTTGGGTTAGTTTTATCGCAGTTTGCCCGCAATTCTCTGGCGTTATTGGTGATGGCCGGGGTGTGATTGTGAATGTAAAATGACATCCCAATCTCTCTTAGCATTTCCCCCATCTTATTCAGATATTCGCCCTGTACTTTTAGCTCATCATCGGTTTTCTCCCGGCCTATCGCCGCTGGATTCACATTGACAGCGGGACAACCGATTTCAGCAGCGAAGTGCGCTAAACGGAGCGTATCCTTTATCGTCTTCTCTGCTTCATCGCGCACATGATAAACTCCGCCGTGATACAAACTTGGAAGCCGTAGCGAGTGTTTGTCCAATAACTGGCGCAAGCTTTCGGCTTTCTCAGGGCTTGATGCTAAACCAAGCCCGCCTTCAACGCCATCAAATCCTGCTTCAGCTATGTATCCAAAAACCTCGTCCAAATTCTCTTCTACCGATTTTCCTTCTTTCCCATAAACCTGTCCCCAAACATACATCTGAGTTGCTATACCTTTGATGTGCATGCTAACCTCCTACTTCTTCTTCGTTGAACTTTTGGACGTTCTCCCATTTCTTTACCTGCGAAACTGAATTATCTTCTTGATTTTATTGTTTTGCAATGCTATAATTGAAAAACAACTTTCTTTATTTTATCATATTTTATACATTGGACTCAATAGAAATAGACGGAAAAATTCTAAAAATACCTATTTTGACCCAAATCTTTGGAGATTGATTAAGACTACTAACGAAGAACGATATAGGTTGAGCATTTATCCCTGAAGTATGGCGGCTAACGTAGCGAATTTATGTATGAGGAGGCAGCATGGTGAATTACGAGTCCATCTTATCTGAACTCCAAGAACTATATCTTGCAGATACGATTCCCTGGGTTATTGGTTTTTCAGGAGGTAAAGACAGCACCACCGTATTGCAAATGGTGTTTTATGCGCTTTCCGCCTTACCCAAAGAAAAACTATCCAAAGAAATCCATGTGCTTTTCAACGATACGCTTGTTGAGAATCCTGGATAACGGCGAAGAATGGATGGAAGAACTGTTGAACTTTCGGAATTGGATTTACGACATCCGGCAACAGACGAACCAGTACGTCCCCAAGTTGGACTATCCACGAACCTTTTGCACAGATTTGGGGATTTAAATCGTATAGACATTTTCCCACAGAGGACACAGAGTTCACAGAGTAAAATCTCGCTGTACTCAGTGTTCTCTGTGTTCTCAGTGCGCTCTGTGAGCAAAAAACGTGCCTTTTATCTATACGCTTTCGCTCCCCAAATGTGTCTAGAAGGTGGATGGATAGTCCATTGGGCCAATGCACCTAAAACAAGCAAAACTCATCGGAACCCGAAAGGTATCTTCAAAATACTTGCAGTCAACGCGAGTGATGTATTATGAGGTGTGAGAAGGAGGTAACTGATGGGCATATCAGAAGAGATATACTCAATCCCCTTGAAAGACATCAAGATAAGTGAGTTTAATGTTAGGTTGACTAACCAAAGGACAGATATTAAGGAACTGGCCGACAGTATCAAAAAGTACGGGCTATTGCAACCGGTCACTTTAAGAGGCATACACGGGAAGCCTCCTTACGAACTTATTGTTGGATAGAGAAGATTCTATGCGCATAAAGTACTCCGTAGAAAGACTATTTGTGCCGTTTTTTATGAAGACTTAGAGGATGATGTAGAGGCTAAAATCCTTTCGTTGACTGAGAACATGCACAGGGTTGAATTGAACCATGCCGATAAGGCGAAGGCAATTACGGCGTTGTATGTGCATTACGATAGAGATGACCGGCGCGTTGCTCAAGAATTAGGTTTATCTTTGCAAACGGTGAGAGACTACATCAAAATCGAAGAACGGGCAACACCAAAAGCAAAGGAATTGCTACGGCAACGAAAGGTTTACAAGGCAGATGTGAAAAGAGTCATAGATGCTGCCCAGGGAGATAATGAAAAGGCTGACAGGTTGTTGGACCAAATGCCCAAGCTCTCCAGATATGAGAAAGAGCGCGCCGTTAAATATGGGAAGAGCCACCCGGAAGCCTCTGATGATGAAATTATTGAGGAAGCTAAAAAGCCAAGGATAGAAATCACTGTCATCCTAAGTCTCCCCAAAGAACTCGACAATGCGTTAAATAAAGCTGCAAAACAGTTTTCAATAGAAAGAGAATCAATAGCAGTAAAAGCACTGTCCGAGTGGCTGGAAGACAATGGATCTCTAGTGCTGGAATAAAAGATTGGAGGAGAATGCTACATGAACAATAACCCACAAACCGGACATGGAAGGTTGTTATGCGAAGAGCCTTTCAATATGATGTGTGCGGATTTCTCAAGTTGGAGAATGAATGACTTCATAAGGCAATTGGAAGCTACAAAACATAAGGGTAGGATATTGCCATTTGTACGAGGTTTAAGGCTTTCCGCTCACCTGATTTATGCTGTTAGAGAGATTCTGTCGGGTACAGACTTGGAGGTTAATTGGGGACACTTGCTTGATGAAGACAGTGTTTTTTGTTCACCCGAGTGCGATGTAATTATTCATCGCAAGGGACATTTGCGAAGATGGAATGGCACCGACAACCCAATTATGGACTTTAGATTTATTGAGCAACAAAAAGCAGTGGCGGTTATCAGTTGCAAATCTTACTTAAGGTTAAGTAAAATTGATAAAGAATATTGTGAATCAATGAAACCATTAGTCGAAAAAATATGGCTATTTGCTGAATGTTGCGGGCCGCGAAGTGCTAAGACTATCCAGAAGAAAGCTCTGGATTTTGGGTATGAAAAGTTTTGGTACCTATATGCTTGGAGTAAAAAAAGAGGTCAAAAGCTCAATAGAAACGGATGGAACGAATTTGTGGAAGAAGTGAGGAAACTTAAGTAAAATATCCTTAAGTGAGTTCCAATTAAGTTTTTTCGCTTTTGGCTAGCGGATTA
>CAZRLY010000058.1:0-22488 GCA_964601015.1 uncultured bacterium | reverse complement strand
CAAATCTACTGTGAATAAATCGTTCGTTTCCGTCGATTTTCCATCTCTCCCGATAGCACCCGACTATTCGAATATCGAGACATGGGTTTCAGAATTCGAAACCCAAAATATTGAATGGGTACAACTCAAGTCGGGTTTGACCGAATTGCTCCTGTCGGTGTTACGGGATTCATTAAGTGCTCTTGAAAATTCAATATCCGAAGACGAAGAGAAAAAGCATCTTAGACGCGTGAGATTTACGGTTTTCCGACTAGGCATTTTGCAAAATGATGCCGCGCCAGGTGTTTTTAGAGATATCCTACTGGAAAAACCCTGGCTGGTGAACCTTCATCTTTTAACAAAGGCTTTAGCTAATTATGAAGCAGAAGAGATTCTTTTGGAAGGCTTAGTTCACAGCCATGCCTTTGTTAGAGCAAAATGTGCTTGGGCACTCGGCGAGATGCAATCCAAAACATCGGTAGTAGAGTTGGTGAGGATGCTGGATAGTGATGCTACGCTGTTAGAGCGATTGATGGCTTCAGAATCCCTGGTCAAAATAGATTCATGGGAACACGCACCGATGGAAACTATTCTTCGCCTTTGGGAGAGCGATATTCGCCCTTATCTTTTAAAAAATATCGCAATGATTATTGCAAGAGCCAAACCAGAGAATTATGAAGATATTTTAAAGCAAAGGCTCAAAAGGTCAGAACACCAAATTGTTATTGACGCAATTCATTTTGCTTTGAATCGGCCGGACGAAAACATTGTTTTTCTTCCTGAACCAGAGGAGTTACGCTCATATTATAGCAAGGATTATCCTGACTTAGAGGATGATCCAGCATTCTTTGGGCTTTATTCATAGCAGTGGCGAAAAGGTTGCTCTGCTATGGGAATAGTGGTAATCATTAACCGTGCTCTTGCAAAAAGTCGGATAAACATGGTATAATCCATAACATGGAGTAATACGAAATTGCAAGGAGTTTTCAGATGAACACTGTTACTGTCCGCCAACGCGGTGAAATTACACTCCCAAAGGAAGTCCGCGATGCCTGCCATGTGACGCCGGGTGCCACGTTCTCTATTGTTCCTATCGGCGAGGTGATTGTGTTGATTCCCGGTCATTCGCGTGTGGGTGAAGCGGCGGCGCAATTAGAATACCTGCGCGCATCCGCTGGATTAACAGTCGAACAGATGATGGAAGGCTTAGATGAGGAACGCGCAAAATACTACAAGAAACACTATGGAAATTAAGCCAGCTCCCGTGCCGATTTACATTGATGCAGACGTGTTGATTTGCGGTTCTGTACTGATTTTAGGTTTTTCATCAGCGAGAATCCGTTAAATCCGCGTCATCCGCGTTCTATTAGTGAGGTGAAAATGCGCACAGGCTTTCGAGCCATATTCATCGGCATTATTTTAATCGTCGCAAACGCATTCTGGATGGAGATGGCGTCTATGTGGGGCGCAGGCTATCCGACTACTGTATCCCTGTACTACAACGTCATTTTCATCCTATTTCTGCTGACTTCCATCAACGTCCTACTTCAAAGATATTTGCCCAGGGCAGCGTTGAACCAGGCTGAATTGCTGATGGTTTATGCGATGTTGTGTTTATCTTCAGCGATAGGCGGGTTGGACATGATGCAGATTTTAATCCCCTTGGTCAGCGGCGTAACTCTACTGGCGACGCCTGAGAACGAGTGGGAAAGCCTCTTCTCAAAGTACATCCCGGACTGGCTATCGGTGAAGGATAAGGAGGTATTGCGCGCCTACAATTTTGGTGAGTCGAGTCTGTATTTTCCAGAACATCTCAAAAGCTGGCTGGTTCCGATACTGAGTTGGTGTGCGTTTATATTTGCGCTGTTATTTGTGATGGTTTGCATCAACGCCCTTTTGCGCCGACGGTGGACGGAGGGAGAAAAACTCAGCTATCCTATCATTCAACTGCCCTTAGAGATGACGAGAAAAGGGTTCTTCCAGAACAAGCTGTTATGGATTGGCTTCGGCATAGCAGGCGGGCTGGATTTAATCAACGGCTTGCATTTTTTATATCCCGTCGTTCCGGGCATCGGCGGCAAACTCTACGACTTAGCCCCGTCTTTCACGGAAAAGCCGTTCAACGCCATCGGTTGGACACCCGTAGCACTGTTTCCCTACGCCGTCGGCATGGCATTTTTCATCCCGCTTGATTTAGCGTTTTCCTGCTGGTTTTTCTATCTGTTCTGGAAGTTTGAACTCATCTTCTCAAGCGTACTCGGATTGCGAAATCTACCTGGCTTTCCGTACATCGACCGGCAAACCTCGGGTGCGTATTTCGGATTATTCGTCATCGGGTTGTGGGCAAGCAGACGTTATCTTGCTCAGGTTTTCAAGAAGGTTTTCACAAATGACAAGACAATTCTACCCGATTCCGAAGAGCCGTTGCCATACAGAAACGCCTTGTTGGGGATAGTGGGTGGGATGGTGTTTCTTGTTTTATTTAGCAGACAGGCGGGGATGTCGATATGGGTGGCGTTGGTCTTCTTCATTTTATATTTTGCTCTGTCTGTGGGCATTACCCGGATGCGCGCAGAATTGGGTTCGCCGGTACATGATCTGCACTTCTCAGGGCCGGATTTGATAATGACAACCGCCCTGAAAACCCGCTACTTCTCGACAAATGACCTAACGGTGATGTCGTTCTTTCACTTCTTCAACCGCGCTTACCGCAGTCATCCCATGCCCCACCAATTAGAAGCGTTCAAGCTGGCAGAACGCTCGTCAATGGATAACAAACGCTTGTTCAGAGCTTTGGTTCTCGCTGTCGCCTTGGGTTGTCTCGTATCTTCGGTGGCTTATTTAGACGCCGCTTACCGATATGGCGGCAAAACAGGATACGCATGGAGAGCTTTCGGCCGCCTCGAACGCTGGTTGGAAAGCCCTGCTCCGGCAGACTATCCGGCAACGATTGCTATGGTTGTTGGTTTTCTGGCTACTCTATTTTTGTATGGCATGCGTACGCGTTTCGTTTGGTGGGTATTTCATCCCGCCGGGTTCGCCGTATCCAGCAGTTGGTCGATAAACCTGTTTTGGTCGTCCATCTTCATCAGTTGGTTGGTCAAATTTATCATCTTAAAACACGGTGGGGTCAATTTGTATCGAAAGGTAATCCCATTTTTCTTAGGGTTGATTTTAGGCGAATTTGTAGTCGGTGGGTTCTGGACGCTGAGGGGAGTGGTGTTCCAGACGGCGACGTATAAATTCTTGTTTTAAATCGGCGGATAAGAGCGGAGAAAGTAGGTTGAGTTTCCAAACTCGACAGATTGTAGTCTAATTCCATCGCATAGGGGAGCACTCCTCTCCGAGGAGGAAAAACATGAAACGCAATTTGAGCATCATCGCAGTGATTGGCTTGATTTCGGTGATTACCTCCGCAGGTATGAGCATTCTAATAATGCAAAAAGGTATCGGATGTAGAAAATGGGTTATTAAAACGGAAACACGGAAAACAAATTGGTTGAGTAGAAAAGACATCCAGATGGCGTTCAACTTAACCGGAAGCGAGTTGAATTTTCGCTTGCACTACTTGCCCTATTTTAAGATTGAGCAAAGAGATGTCATTGAGTATGCGTTCAATGATGATAAGCTGTGGAACTCATTTTTAGGAAAATTGTTAAAGGTTCTCGGTGCTATTCTCTTCCTTATAGTAGGTCAAGGAGTAGTAGGACTTATTCTCGTGTGGCTTCCTGTTACAGTTATCAGTAAAATCAAGGGTGACTTTGATCCAGAGGATGATTTTTATGGCCTCTTATACTTCATAATACCTACAATCATTGTTGTTACCAATATAGTAGTTGTTGGTATAATACTTAGTAGGGATACGGTTATACACACTTCCTGGCGTTCGTCAGGAAAGAATGTCCAAGGAAAACTTCAATGGATGTCCAAGCAACCTTATCGGGTTGATTTGCCAGAATACGGCTCCAGCAAAACCTACCGTACTCAGTCTGGCAATGAAAAGATTGATTTGTTTGAATTTGCGACCAATATGCCAAAGCCGCAACGATTTATGAATGTGCGTTCGATTGGTGTTCGGGCTTCAACAAAAATTGATGGAAAAAATTACCAAGAAATTATCAAAATTACCGATCAAAAAGCCCTACGAGCTTTTCACAACGCCGCGTTAGCATCTACAGGAGTCGACATGGTTTCGACAGGCAAACCACGCTTGATGCCGAGAGCAGAAGCATCCGCAAAATGGGTCAAAGGAGAAGTGCAAGCAGGGAAAAGCGCAATATTAAAAGTCACAGTAAAAAATACAGGCAAGGGTAAACTTTATCGCTTCACCGCCAAAACCGCAAGTTCATACAAAGCATTTGACAATCGAAACTTGGAGTTTGGCAAAATTGAGCAAGGGGAATCAAAGGTTTTAGACTTGCCACTCAAAACGGATAAGCTGATGCGAACGCAAGACATCCCGATCCGCCTCAGCTTTGAGGAATACAACGATTATGCTCCCCCCAACATTGAGGCAAAACTTCACATCGCCAAAAAGCCGCGTCCTAAGTTTAACTACGCCTATCGCATCATTGACGGTAGAACGCCAAACTCCGTTGGCAATGGCGATGGGATAATTCAGCGTGGCGAGTCGTTCGACATCGTGTTGACCACTCGTAACAGTGGAAAAGGAACGGCTGAAGAAGTCACAACAAGATTATTAAATTTGTCAAGTGTAAGCGGAGTCAAAATGTTTAGCCATTCGTCAGTTGAGATGGGAAACATCGCTGCTGGTGATTCCAAGATTGCGACTTTCAACGTCGGCATCAAACCAAATGCTTCGGTTAAATCGTTATCCTTGGAGCTGTTGGTCACAGAAAGGCAATTTGGCAATGAAACCAAATTGATTGATTCGATTAAATTACCAATTGATAGGAAAGTCGCTCCGAAGATTGTAGTTGTGCATCTTGATGGAACGATTACGGCAAATTCCGCTGAAGTTCATAGCGGCGCTGATTTCAGAACGCCAATCATCGCACAGATTCCTCAAAAGTCCCACGTCAAGATAACTGGCCAACTCGGAGATTGGTCCCGAATCGAAATGGATAAAGAACTCACAGGTTGGCTCCATGCCAAATCGGTCACAACACAAAAAATCACAGCATCGTCCGCCGCATCATCGCAGATTGCCAAACCCACCATCATCAGAGTTTTCCAGCGTATGCCTCCACAATTGACCTTAATAGCACCCGAACGGAATCAACTGGTAGTCAACACTGCGGCAATCAATCTAATCGTCGTTGCTACCGATGACAAAGGAATTGCAAAAATCAAGCTTACAGTCAACGGAAAGCCAATCGAAGGACGTGCAGTCTCAGTCCAACCACGGAAATCTAACACATCATTGACCAGCATCACGATAAAAAAAGCCATTCCGCTCTCCCACGGTGAAAATCAAATCAAACTAATCGCCTTCGATACGGACAATCAACGCTCCGAACCACTCGTCCTTAACGCTACCCGAACGCGTGAAATGGGCGAGTTGTGGGTATTATCCATCGGTGTCAGCGATTACCAGCACATCCGTAAGTTAGATTACGCAGATGATGATGCCAAGGCCGTCGCTGATTATTTCCGTAACATCGGCGTTCCTTCTGACCGCGTCACACTCTTACTTGATAGGCAAGCTACGGTAGGTGCTATCCGTCGAGCTTTCGGTGAGTTGATGGGCAAAGCAAAGGAAGCAGCAAGCATCGTGATCTATTTTTCTGGACACGGCGCTCCTACACCAAATCAATCAAGTCCCGACGGCGACGGCATCGACAAATATCTCCTTACTCACGAAGCTGCTCTGGATAATCTTTACGGTACCGCTTTGCCGATGGATGAGGTAGCTGGGGTTTTCAAACGCCTCGCCAGCGAACGTGTCATCTTCATCGCCGATACATGCTATTCCGGTGCAACGGGAGGAAAAACGGTTGTTGCGAAAAAAATGACCGGCAACAGAGCCACGCTCGATTATGAGCGATTTTTGTCTCGACTTGCGGAAGGTAAAGGGCGAATTATCTTGACCGCCAGTCGTGGCAACGAACTCAGTCGTGAATCTCCTAAGTTGAAACACGGTGTTTTCACCTACGTTTTGCTGGAGGCTCTCCGTGGTTCTGCCGATAGAAATGACGACGGCTTTATCACAATCGCTGAAGTCTATGATTATGTGGTTCACAAAGTCCCCAAGTATGCAAATCAACATCCGATGTGGAAAGGCGAAGCCAGTGGTGACTTAGTAATCGGTCGCGTGAAATGAAAAGGAACTGTCATTAGGATGGAGAAGATAGGGAAAGGGAGAAGGAGTTTCAAGAAGAATGTGCTCTTAGGAACACTATGCCGTGGGCTGCTAATTATGGTTAGCGTTTCTGCAATTTGCAGAGCAGAGACATTTCCCTTTGAAGATGCTCGTCCGTTATATGTCGGCGCACGCACACTGGGAATGGGCAACGCCTTTACCTCCATCGCTGATGACGCAACGGCAGGCTTTTGGAATCCGGCGGGGTTGATTCAGTGGCAGGGGGTTAAAATTTTTGGCGTGAATAAGTTTTATAATCGGAAGGATTATGCGTTCGACCCCAAGGGAATCGGCTATTCATATCGCGGCAACGCCTTCTTCTGGGGCAACAAAATTGCGATGGGTATTTCAAGCGGTATACCTGACTTCAATTACTATTCATTCGCTAAACAGTTAAATTCCTACATAGCCGTTGGACTGAGCCTCAAATTTCAGCGGAAACACCCGTCAAACTACTATCAATTTTTCGGTTACAATTTTTCCTACGACATAGCCTTTTTGAGCAGCCCGGTTCCGAACATTCAAATCGGGCTGCTCGCACAAAATCTGCCACAAAAACGGTATGTCAATCTGCTTACCCTTGGCTTTTCGTACCGACTCGGGGATTTAACCTTGCCGATTGATATTGTGCTGAAAAGTGCCGTCCCTGAAATTTATTTAGGCGCTGAATACAATCTGAAAAAACGTTTTTATCTCCGAGTAGGCGTTTCCGACTATCACCCGACGTGCGGGCTTGGCGTTAAAATTTGGAATTTCAGGTTGGATTACGCGTGGATACGAGAAAAGGGATTTAATTCTCATTTTGTGTCCGCTGAGTTGAGCCGCATATAGACGTCGACGGGTGATTTTACATGGGCAAGCCCAAAAACAAAAAAAAACGCGCAGAATGCACGGGGTTTTTCATCTTTGCCGAGAATATCTATTTTACCATCCGCCGAACAACCTGGCTCACAGTTGTAGGTTGATTTTCATAAATCGACATCTCCAATCGTTGAAGTCGAAATCTGAATTTTGACCTACATGGCGGAGCCCGCCGCTACGGCTATCAGGTTGTTCGCTTTGGCAGCCTAAGTCGCCAAGGCTTCCATGACTAATCGGTTATGCTGGTGTTTCTTTTTCAATCGGTACAGTGCTACCGGAAGTCTCAAGTCTTCAGCGCTGTATGAGAACAACCTACCATGCTCTTGTTTCCGGCGTTGCTGGATGATTTCCAGATAACGATACCCAAACTCGACAGTTGGTTCAATCATCGTACCTTCACCATAGTCGTTGAAAGTCACAAGCTGGATGAACTCGCAATTACTTCTGAGTGCCATATCAAGAGTTGCTTCAAAGGTTTTTACACCTTGAGCATCAAGAAAGCCATAACTCTTATGCACTCCCATTTTTTCATAGATATCGTGAAATTGCGGAAATACGGTGCCAACACAAGTTGTTCCATTTCTATTCTCAGCATAAAGGTTAGCCAAATATCCGTGCCATTGCTCAAGAGTTGTTGTGTGTCCGTGCATCGGAGGCCAGCCAAACACTCCATCTCCACATTTTCTTGAACGGGAAAGCGTGTAGAAGAAAGGACTTTGGGGTAATACAGAGAACAGTTGATTCCATTGGCCGTCTGTGAAATACTGGGGGCCAAATACAAACAGCGCTGGGCGATTATCTACTGTAAGATAGGCCTGGCTACTGAAACAGTGTTCCTGCAACCAGCACATCACCGCTTGACCATAGTTAACAGCTTTTTCTTTGGAATAGTTCATGATCCAATGCCATCCCCAGTAGCCAGTGAAAGGTTCGGATACATACCAAGGCATGTAATGAGCCATCAGTTTCTTTTTAGGCTCTGCGGCGTGGCTGTTCAGTGTACACGCGCTGCTAAACATCTCAGTAAGCATTCCAACGATTATTATGAGAATCACTGATTTTGATTGCATTTGGGTAATTTTCAGATTCTCCCGCTATTTGATTTCGCTATTTTGGAGTGCAATGACTCAGCCATTGCCTTCAACGATTGAATCGTCGCACTCCCAAATAGAAATCTAACATTGTCAAGATAAGTCTTATCGTCATAATACCACATAGCTCAAAAATTGGCAATGGGGATCTGAAAGCTATAAATAGTCTTTCCCTCAACGACATCCCGTCCCTTTTTCTCTTCAGCGTCACGTATTCTGTGGTCAAAAATGACGTAGTATCCTTCATCAACGCCTTCCTTGTCGAGATATTTCGCCAGTTGTTTTTTTTCTTCCATGAAGATTTTCTCGCCACGCCAGAGTTTAGTTTCGATGACGTACTTCCTTCCGTTGTGCAAAATGATGATGTCCATCCTTCCGCGTCCGGTCGGCACTTCCGGATAGATAAACCCTTTTATCTCAAGGACGAACATATCAAGATAGCTCATCAGCAAATACTGTCCGACAAACTCCTTAGGAATGGACGGAACTTCCAAGATTCTATAACCGGCTCGTTTGACGAAAGCGCAAAAGTTTTCAAGCAATGAGGACATCTGGATATGTCCATCGGGTGAGAGATAATCAGAGAACATCGTGTCGTAGGGGAGGTATTTATCTTCAACGCCGTTGATTATCGGCGCAAAGATATCAAGAATTACCTGCTGGTATACTGGGTTGTCAATGACGCATTTATCCTCTGCATCTTTTTTAATAAGCCCATACGTTACTAACTCACTCAACTCGTCTCTCTGAATATTGAACCTGATGCCCCTATCGTCATAAAGTATCCCCAGCAAGATGTTTTTGTACTCTTCCTTCCGTCTGACATTGTGTCTGATGTGCTGGAAATGGGTGTTGTCACGCGTGAAAAGTTCTTTATACGCTATACGAAAATGCTCATTGGTGATGTTTTCTGCCTTTGGAATCTCCATCTCATCGGTCAACATCCGCGCTATGTAGTTCACCAAAAACGGCTGCCCTGCCGTCTTTTCACGTACAAGTTCGATTACATCATCGTCGAAGGGCTGTCCCACTTCGTCGGTGTACTGCGTCAGGAGTTCACGCACCTGTTCAAGCGTGAAGTTTGGCAAGACGAAATCGTCCTGAATGTTGAACGGTGAAACGCTCCTATCATAATTCAACTGCGCCACGCTCTTGACGCCGACAATGGCGATACTATGGAGAACCTTAGGGCCGGTTGTGTAAGACATTCGCAACGTATGCAGGAAACCCTTGAGCGCATCTTGGGGAATGCCATCGAATTCGTCGATAACCATGGCGACTTTCTTGCCAGGCAGCAACGAGGGCAATTTTTGCAACCAATCCCACATTGAGATGTCATCAGTAACAATATCGGATTTTAGCGCAGATTCAATCTCAGCCAAATTGTATATTGGTATTCCCCGTAAGCGTTTTATTAAACTATCAGAAAAAACTCGCTGAAAATGCTGGTAAAATCTTTCGGCAGAAGCATTGACGTAAATCTGAAAATCTAACTGGATAGGAATGTATGAAGGTTTTTGCTCAAGCGCATTGATAGCCTGCTTGAAAAACGTCGTTTTACCCGTCTGACGCGGGGCGAAGATTACAGCATATCGTCCCCTTTCAATCCTGTCCAGAAATCTCTCCAATTCCTCTTTGCGACTTACGAAGTAATTTTCCTGGCTCTTCAGAGTTAAGTGTGGGAATGAAAATTGCATAAGCCTTTCCAGGTAATTCATCGTCTTTTTAACCATTACCATCCTCCGAGGAGTCTGCTGTATGTATGAAATCTGGGTCAACCGGTCCAAAGGTGTGGAATGTGCGTCGTTGTTTGTTCATTTCTTCCACCTTTAAGATAGGGGAAAACTATGGAGCTATCCCTTAGTTTCCCCCCTTCCCGTTTATCAAAATCCCAATACTTCCACGCTCCCATTAATCGAATCAGGCAAATAGAATTGTCCCAATTTCGGATTATAGGCGATGTCTTCGAGAGCGCCACCGGCGGCGACGTTGATTCTTTCTTCGACTACCTTTTTGGTTGTCATATCTATCAGCGTGACCAAACCGTCGGTGCATGCGACGAATACCACTTCACCTTCTCGGTACCGGCGGACGGCTATGCCGCTGGCTGCGGCATCAAGGGAGAGGGAATAGACGCTGTGACTGTCGCGGTCGATGGCGCTTACTTCACTGCTAACCTCACTGGCAACATAGATGAATTGACCATCCTCTGGTGAGACAGCGATGGAACTCGGCTTTTTGGTGACGGAAATTCGGTCTACTTGCTGTTGGATGGTGGCGTCAACTATTGAAACGCTACTTTCTCCTTGGTTCGCTACATACAGTTCTTGACCGTCCGTAGATATGGCGATGGCAACCGGCTCTGCGCCAACGGAGATTTCGTCTACTACCTTGCGGGCACCTAAATTAATTACGGAAATGCTATCGCCAAGACTGTTGACGACGTATAGCATCCCTCCGTCTGGCGAGACAACCAGATCGGTAGGCGCATTTCCTACTTCTATTTGGTCGACATCTTCCTTCCTATCGGTGTTAATGATGGAGATTTGGTCTGAACCCTCACTGGCGACATAGACTTCAGGGCGCGTTGGGCTTGCGGCAATGCCTTTCGGTGCGCAACCGAACTCGTCACACTTGAGTTCAACGACAACATCAACGTTCGGCCCATTTGTATTGATGATGGAGACGCTGTCGCCGTCGTCATTGGTAACATAAGCCCAGTCTCCGTTAGCTGAAAATGCCACCCGTTTCGGCACATCGAAAGCATCTTTCAGAGGGCGAAGGGTGGCGGCTTTTTGGGGGATGGGTTTCAGAAAAAATTCAACCTTTGCGTATCCCCTGTTAGTTGTGACCGATTTTTCGGCAGGGATGTAACCTTCAGCCTTCGCCGAAGTTGAGTATTCACCCTCAGAATTATAAGCAAACTCGCATTTGCCGCTGAAGTTGGTATCCTTCGTATCGCCTCCGAATTCCACTTCTGCATTTCGAATCGCTCTTTCGCTTATATCGTCGCGTACGACAACATCAAGCAAGCCCATTTTGGTTAAATTAACATTGACATCAGCCCCACCACCATTGCTTGTTATGCTAATATTGCCGCTATGTGTACCGGCATTGAGTTCAGTGGGTATAACCGTAACTGTGACAATTTGAAGTTTGTCAACGTCAAGCTTGCCACCTGCGGGTGAAACCCTAATCCACGATGGTTTGTTAGTTGCCGCTTTCCATTCAAGTGGGCCTTTGCCTACGTTTTTTACAGTAAATATCTGTGGCTTTTCGCTATTTCCAAATGGCAGGGAGGTGGTAGAAACGTGTAGTTCTCCTTGTCCAACCTCCATCTGAACGGTGATATTTTCCTCGCCGCCCTCCTCGGCCTTCACAGTTACAGTTGTGGAATACTTACCCTCTTTTGCCACTGTTCGGTCAACGATGAACGTCACTTTATCCAGGTCAATTTTAGTGTTACCGCTGGTTGGCGTGACTGTGAGCCACTCTTCTCCGCCGGTGATGATTTCCCATTTCAGGGTTCCCGTGCCGAGGTTGCTAATGCGGACTTCCTCTTCTGTTTTTACGGTTCCAAAATCCAGTTTCTTTTTGGAAAGGTTAAGACGCGGGTGTTCACCGATTTTCACACTGACAGTCGCTTGGTCTTTTTCATCGTCCTCATTGGTGAATACTATTGTTTCCGTTTGGTCTTCTTCCAATAAGTTCTGAATGAGATTGGTGTTAAGTTCAAGCGTTACCGATTGGCTTTTGCCCTTCGCCAGCTTTCCATTCATCGGGGTAAAGTTAAGCCATTTAACGTTCCTATCCTTGGTTGCCCGCCATGAGAGCGTCCCGGTGCCTTTGTTTTGGACGGTGATTTTTGGCGTATCTTCCAGAGATTTGAAAGTAATTTCAGTCGGCGTTGCATCAACACGCGGTTTATCAATCATCTTGATTGTTATTGCTACTGTCTTCTCATCGCCTGGAACATCATCGTTGGTAAACTTGATGGTTTCAGTTTGCTCTCCCTCCAAACCTTCGAGTTTTTCAGGGACAATTTCGAGCGTGACATTTTGTTCTTCGCCCGCTTTGACTTTTCCCGATAGTGGTGACATATTCAACCACTCTTCTTTATTAATCTTTTCAACCTTCCAGTTCAACGTCCCCGCTCCGGCGTTTTTAACCGTGACGGTTTTCGCCGCGCGTGATTCGCCAAAATCAATGGATTTAGGAGACACGTCAATTACCGGTTTCCTGACGGACATCTTTGCGGTAATCTCTTTCGATTCTCCCTTTGCAGTGTCTTTGACTGTAATGGTTGCGTCATAGTCGCCTTCCTGCTTATCCTCGCGCTCCGCGGTGACATAGACAAGCGTTTCCTTTCCGCCGTCAATTTCACCAGAAGTTTCCTCAAATTTCAGCCAATCTTCATTAGCCGAAATTGACCACTCCATCTTTTGTCCGCCGTTGTTTTTGATGATTAATGGAAGTTGTAAATCACTCTCTCCAAAATCAAGCGGGTTAGGTGTCAGGGCGAGTTCAGTAGTATAATAAGTAACGGAGCGTGGTTCCGACAGGGGGCCTTCCTGGAGTTCCTCGCCCCTCCTAACACCAGCTACTTTGTAATAGTAAGTTTCCCCGGGTTTGAGTTCTTTACTATCTTGATACGTTATACTTCCATCTTTTGTCTCGCCTATCAGCTTAAATTCGCTCTCCGATTCGGTACGGCGATAGATACGATAAAAGTCTGAGTTCTTAGCAGTATTCCACGTCAACTCAATTGCCCCTACCTCAGATTTTACATTGAAGCCCTCAGGCCGTTCAGGTAGTGCTTCATCCTCACCGCAGCCGATGAAGGAAATAGTGAAAAGGAATATAAACAGTGGGATAAAAAACTTTTTGAGATTCATAACTTTCTCCTTAGATGAATTTTTATTGTATATTGAATGCAAATCAGATTTGTAAAGAGTAAAAAGTAACAGTTTCACTCATTACTCTTTACTCTTTACTTAATAATGATACTAAAATCTAACCATCATTGCAATAGATTTAGCATCTGCGCCCACTCCAAAACTGACAACGCGTTCGGTAATCGGCCTACGTGATTTTGCAAGCAGATGCGATTCGACATAAGCGTCTATGACGTTCAATCCCCAGACACTCGCCAGGGCTATCAGCGCAATGTTGCGACGCAAGCGTTTGTCGTCCAGTTCTTTCGTCTTCTCGGCCGGTATGACATCACCTTTATCTTTCTCAGCATTGGATAACATCACCTGAGTCGCTATTACCCCACCGATGGCTGCAACACTACCGGTAGCGAAGAAATATCCGCTTATCAGGCCATTTGAGCGTTGTCCCCAGCCGGGGATTACCAGTGAGCGGACAGCCGCGCTGGGACCGGAAAGTGGGAACAGTTTTCTCAGGATATTTTTCGTTAGCTTTTCGGCTATGTCGTATACGTTTGTTTTGTCGCATTTCATTTGCCAACCCCCTATTACCCTGCCACTTTCAACTTCAACAAGTTGAGCGCCGATAGCCATCGGGATGTTAGCGTCCTCGCCAGCAAGCCCACGCAGGGAGAGGGTGCCGATGAACATGTAGCGGGCACCAGCCATCCTGCCCACTTCCACCGCTGTTTGTGCATCAACGATTCCCACTTCAGCCAATGCTGGTTCAGATAACAATGCCTCCAACTGGTTTCTTGTCACCAACGATAACTTTTGACTATTAGCCAGATGGTTGAATATCCATTCAGGAATGGATTTACTAAATTCATTAAGCTTTGGCTCTTTGCTTATGTTTGCAAAATCCGCAATCGCAATATCTTTATTTGGTTTGCTCTCTTCCGCTGCGTTTGTGTTTGACAGTGAGAGAATTAAGCATGTCAAACATAAAACGCCCGTCATCCATACTCTAAGTTGTTGTAGCATAATTAACCTCCATCCTTTTCAATAAAACTAACGTTGTCACAACTTCCGTATATTTTAGTATCTCATCATCAAAATGTCAACGAAATTTCTATCTCTTTGTGATTTTTTCTAATCTCCTTCAACCTATTTTCTTGCTTGCACTCCCCTCACTATCGTGGTATAATTATTGGGGAAAATTCTTTGTGATAGAAAGGAGTTACAATGAGACTCAAAAGTAACATACTAATTGTTTTGTTCTGTCTGATTTTAACGTCTTTTGCGTATGCCGATAACTATGCTCTGATTGTCGGCGGGCTGGCGTCAAATAAATCATACTACGATTCCTTCTGGTATTCGGCTTCAAAACTGTATCGGTTGCTCACGGATAGATACGGATACCATCCGAATAACATCACGTTTCTGTTTGAAGATGGCGGGTTAGAAGAGGGACTTGTCGATGGGAAATCTCTCAAGGAAGATGTCCAGGCGGCTTTTGAAGATTTAAAAACAAAGGTTAAACCAGATGATAGAGTTGTGATATTCATGGTGGGACATGCTGCAAGGAGAGAGGGTATTACAAAATTCAACTTGCCTAAAAGCGATATTCCCGATACTGCCTACGCTACTCTATTCAACCAAATTGACTGCAAGCACGCCTATGTAATTTTAGCTTTTCCTCGCAGTGGTTCATTTATTAAACTGATAAGCAAACCAGGTTGGGTTATCATTACTTCCCACTCCCCACGCGAAGGACACGACGGCATGTTCTGTAAAGTCTTTGTCGATGCTCTATATGACGAAGCAATAGATGCGGATGAGGATGGCAATATCTCACTTTTGGAAGCCTTTCTCCACACCAAAGAAGAGATAAAAAAATGGTATGAAATGGACGGTTCGGTGGCGTTAGAACACCCGCATTTAGATGATAACGGCGACGGCGTGGGCTCTCACAAGGAAGTGCCTGCTCAAGATGGGCAGTTGGCGAAGAACGCTTTTTTAAGTGAAAAATCTGAGGGCAACCCCGCAGAAGCAAAAGTGGAGAAAGATGAGGACGTATCTGAAATATTCACAGATGCGCCTGTAGCTTCAGATTATCCGGATGCAAACGCCATTATACTGCTGGAAACGGAATCCTTAGACATCAACGAGGACATCTCTTACCTCTATTCCAATCGGCGCATTGTCAAAATTTTCAAAGAATCCGGCAAGAGATTCGGAAAAGTCAGCATCCCCTATACGCGCGGCAACGATGACATTACCATCCACCACGCTAAAACGCATCTGCCAAACGGACAGGTAATTGAACTTGACCAGAAGAACATCATCAAGGACATCCCCCCTCCTGAAGCGGTTGAAGCGGGGTTGTTCGTGGACGCTCGGCTGATGCAATTTACCATGCCCAAAATGACCGAGGGTTGCATCATCGACTACTCATATTCTGTTAAAAGGGCTGGGCACATGATGAAGGGCGAATACTGGCACCAGATGTACTTTCAGACATTCGCGCCGATAAGGAAATATCGCTTTAAGATACGCTGTCCTAAATCGAAAGATTTTCAATATCACATAAATGGACCAAAAATACAACCCAAAATCACCGAGACAACGTACTCGAAGACTTATGAGTTTTCAGCGGAAAATATCCCGCCATTAAAAGAAGAAAAATTCATGTGCGCTGTTCGCGATTTGGCTTACTGCATCACGCTCTCTTCGCTAGAATCGTGGGAACAACTTGCAAAATGGTACTATACCCTCATCAAAGAGCAGGATTATGTCGCGGCTAACGTAGAGAAAAAGACCAAAGAACTCCTGAGCGGCGCAAAAAGCAGGACTGACAAAATCCGCCGGTTGTACGAATTCGTAGCTACGAATATCAGCTATGTGGGGATAGAACTTGGCATCTGGGCAATCAAACCGCATCCAGCTAAGGACGTGTTAGAGGACAAACACGGGGATTGTAAAGACAAAGCTACCCTACTCAGCGCTATGCTCAAGTCCGCTGGAATCACATCTTATCCCGCGTTAATCTCCGCAGGCGAATCGAAAAAATTTGTCAAGGAAATACCTACCCTCTCCTACTTTAACCACATGATACTCGTCGTAGAGGACGGAGAAAAGTTAATCTGGCTTGACCCAACCGTGGAAACGTGTGCCTACGGCGATTTGCCGCCAAGCGACCAAAATAGGTATGCTTACATCATCGTTGATGAGCAAAACTCCTATTTCGCCCAAAGCCCAACTCTCCCTGCTGAAAACAACCTCCGCTACACAAACACGGATATAACCGTCAAGGAGGATTTGTCCATCAGCGTAAAGGAGAACCTGACGCTAAAAGGTAGTTTTAACACAAGACTGCGCGCTAAATTGAGACACATTAACCCAGATAACAGATGGGAGTATTTGCGAGATTATATTGAAATGGATAAACGCGCCAGACTGAAGGAAGTATACACATCTGACCTGAAAAAGATGGACGATAAACTTAGCATCGACATCAACTACGAATGTGACGACTATCTTGTCCTGATAGGCGGTTCCTATCTACTAAAATTACCGATGGTAGGACACCCCTACGCAACGCTGATGAGCGAAAATGGTAGAACCTATCCAGTGGACATCGGAAAAAAACTCACGCTGAAAAACGAAATGCGGATAAACATACCCGATAAATTCGAGATACTTTCCGTGCCAGAGGATGTCATCATCGAAACCGGCCTTGGCAAAATAACCGTCCAGTATAAGCGAAACAGGGGGAAAATCGAAATGAAACAGACGCTTGTGTTAAACCAGCCAGTCATTGAAGTTGAGCAGATAAATGAACTGAAAAGGCTTGTGAGACTCGCTTCAAGTGATAGGACAAAATATATTGTGTTCGTTGATAGATTATAAACTTTAAAGGGGAGATTCGCATGCTATTTTCAAAAGAGCTACTATCCCAAATCCATATTAAATTGGACACAGAGGGATTAAACACCCTTTCTGAAAAAGAAGTGATAGTTTTACTTGCAGAGCAAAATAGAGCATCTACGGAATCACTTGCCAAACAAATACAAGAATCCACAGAGTTCCTTGCCAAGCAGATTCAAGTCGGAAACGAACAAATTTTGGGAATGCGACAAACACAGGACGAGATGCGACAAACACAGAACAAGATGTTGCAAACGCAGGACGAGATGCTCCAAACGCAAAATGGAATACTGCAAACGCAGGACAAGATGCTCCAAACGCAGAATGGGATATTGCAAGAAATAACCGAATCCAAACAAACCCAAACTGAGATTCTTAAAGAAATAGCCCAGTCCAAGCAAGTCCTGGTTGGCATGCTTCAAGCTCAAAATGAGATGAGGCAAGAGATGTATCAGTATCAGACAAGTCCAGGAAAAGTGGCAGGAAGCACAAGAGAGTAAAATGGACAAGCTCATCTATTGGGCGAAGTGGGTGATAGCCGCTGGTGGTGCAGTTACGGCAAGCGTACTGGCGAATCTCGTCTGGGAAGTCATCACCAAAAGATTAGTTAGGTTAAAAACGTTTTCTCTATGCCATCATGAATTGGATTATTCAAAAAGGAGAATAATATGCCAGCAACAGAACAAGTACAAGCAGTAGAAAAGTTAATGGAAGGGCGCGAGGTTATCCTCCGCGAATTGGACAAAGTTATCGTTGGACAGAAAGAGATAATCGAGCAGATGTTAATGGTATTTTTTGCAGGCGGGCACTGCATCTTAGAAGGTGTGCCTGGGCTTGCAAAAACTTTGATGATTAAGAGCGTCGCCCAAATTCTTGATTTGAAATTCCGTCGAATCCAGTTCACGCCGGATTTGATGCCTTCTGACATCACCGGAACCGATGTCCTTGAAGAGGATAGGGCGACTGGGGAAAGAAAAACCCGGTTTATCCGCGGACCGATTTTTGCCAATATTATTTTAGCAGACGAAATCAACCGCACTCCTCCCAAAACCCAGGCGGCATTGCTGGAAGCCATGCAGGAATACCAGGTAACGGCGGGAGGCGAAAGGTACGATTTGGAACTGCCCTTCTTCGTCTTTGCCACCCAAAACCCAATTGAGCAAGAAGGCACTTATCCGCTACCCGAAGCCCAGCTTGACAGGTTTATGTTCAAGATTGTCATTGACTACCCTACTGAGGACGAAGAGGTTGAGATAGTTGACACCACAACACAAATCCACCAACCCGAATTTCAGCGCGTACTCACTGGGGAGGATATCCTTCTGCTTCACCAGATTGTCCGCAAAGTTCCAGCCCCCGAAAACGTCGTCCGCTACGCCGTCCGACTCGCCAGAGCCACCCGTCCCAAAGACGACGGCGTTCCACAATTCGTCAAAGATTGGGTAAACTGGGGTGCCGGGCCCCGCGCTGGACAATATCTCATCTTAGGTGGCAAAGCAAGAGCCATCCTGCGCGGTCGATTCAACGTCTCCATCGAAGATGTCAGAGCCGTGTCCCATTCTGTCCTTCGCCACCGCATCCTGACCAATTTTCACGCTGAAGCTGCGGGTGTCGATTCGGACGGGATGGTTGATAGATTGCTGGATGAAGTAAAGGAGCCGTAGGTTAAAAATTGACTAAATTGACTAAATTTACGAATTATATTCACAGAATGTGAACCGTCTTGGACCAATTCCTGCACGTGAATGGAAGTATTTGCAGACAATAGTGCATTCGCTGACTTTTGATTTGACAATTTCGTAGTGGACGCTCTCCGTCCCGTCCTGATTGTTGCAAACAATGGCGAGACAGAGAGCTGCCGCTACATTTTTATTACCCAATTCAATTTCAATAGGGTGAGAGATGTCCAGACAGAGGGGAGACACTACGTGTTGTTTCGTTATCGTAGTGGACTTTCTCTGTCCGTCCACCTCTTGTTAAACTCTATAATGCTAATAGTCAAATAGCTTAACAGCGTTACGAATGTATCAACTTGAAGGAGAAATCACAAATGTATACAACTCGCAAAGGTTACACACTGTTTTTCATTTGCATAATAATGTCCGTTCTCAGCAGTTTAAGTTGGGCGCAACAAACTGCAGTGAACGCTGGAACGGAGAGCGACATCCTTTTGCGTCAACCCAAAGAACGGGATGTTTTTACTGTCGCCATCATTGCTGATAGGGCTGGCGGCTGGCCTGAAGACATCAAATACCTTAGTAGGGCTGTCTATGAGATTAATCAATTGACTCCGGATTTTGTCATTCATGTCGGCGACATGGTAGAGGGGTATACGCGCAAGGTTGATTTGTGGATGCAAGAATGCAAAGAGTTCAAAGGAATCATGAATCAATTGCGTGCTCCCTGGTATCCGGCGGCGGGAAACCACGATGTTATCAGCGGGACGAGAAACCCAAATGATAGGACGTTTGAAAAACTGTATAAGAAGCATTTCGCCCCACTGTACTACTCTTTTGACTACAAAAACAGCCACTTCATCTGTCTGTATACTGACGAGGCCTCACAGAGCCGGGTTACCTTTTCAGATGCGCAACTTCAATGGTTAAAATCTGACCTGAACAACACCCAAAAAACAAACATATTCGTCTACATGCACAAGCCAGTTTGGGATGAATACTACCAAAAAAGCGGATGTTGGGAGAAAATCCATGAAATGTTGAAGAAATATCCCGTCCGGGCAGTTATCGCCGGACACTATCACAGTTACCGAAAGTCTCCTCCCAAAGATGGCATTCAATACTATACTGTGAGCGCCACCGGCGGCAACCTCTACGATGGGACCGAACTAACGGGCAGATTTCATCATTACAATATTCTCCGCATTGAAGGCGATACTTTTACTATGGGCGTGGTTAAGCTCGGTAACGTCGAATCGGATGATTATGTGCTTCAAGAGGATGCTGACCGCGCCTATAAACTTACCTCCCAGAACCGAGATACGCGCGTAGAGGGCTGGCTGTGGCAACCCGTACAGAGTGAAATTACGGGTACGGTAAACATCAGGATTGCTAACCCGCTGGACACAGAGATTCCCGTGAAACTCCGGCTTGATGACAATAAGGCTCATTGGGATTTGGTTTCACCGCCACAAAATCTCGTTATAGCACCAAACGGTTTTGCCGATGTGAAAGTAAAACTTCACTCCCCCAAGGTACATCCAAAGGACATCCTCCCACCCAAACTGCTTGTCGAATATCTCTATACAACCCAACACAAGCAGGTTGCGGCGATACCATTTAAGTTGTGGATACCGCTACGTCCATCCTCCGAAGTACGCCTACAACAGGTGGAGATTGACATAGATGGCTCGCTAAATGAACCCGCATGGCAGAAGGCAACCGTCCTCTATACCAAAAGTTGGGCACCAAGCCATTATGAGCGAGAAGACGAACCGGCTGCGGTGATGCGCATAGTGGCAGATAACGAATATTTGTACTTCTGCGTTATAGTCCCCGATGAAGTACACGAATACTACAGGGAAAATAATCGTTCGGACAGGTTGTTAAGCGATTATATCGTATTCACTGCATCAGATGCCGATAAATCGAAAGAGATACTCATATTCCCCTTCAACGACGCTCATCAGGCATTCAGAAGGACATCTCCGCGTCCAAAACCCAACGAATTGGAGGGGATTGGAAACATAGAATACGCTTCGTCTAAACACACTGATAAATACTTATGTGAAGGTAGAATCGCTCATGCTCAACTATTTGGAAGGGGGGATGTCGCCAACGAGGAGTTTGCCTTCAACGTGGAAGTGGTGGATAACGACAGGAACGCCTTCACCTACTTGAAAAGCTGGGCGTATGTCAAAGACAAAACGTACTGGGGTATCCTGCGGTTTGTTTCACCGTGAATTATGAATTCATCATTCTTGTGGGAGGAGATACTTAGATTCCATGTTGTTTCTCCGGCGTTGCTCATCTATTCTAAAAAATTATCATACCTAATAAACCGAGTTAGTATAATAACGTCTTAAAAAAGCAAGTTCTTTTACGCAATTGCGATGTTTAAATGGCAGAAATTAACCTTTGGGTTTTAATATATAGGCGTAAGTCGTAAAACCGAAACAAATTGTTCTGTGACACGGTTTACAAAGCAATCCAGGGAGAATCATGTTATACTGATTGTCTTTGGATTGTGGATGATTCTGCGGCTTTCTGAATGCCGTGGAAGAAAGTGAGGAAAATATGGCGGACGCGGACGGATATGCCAAACTTGTCATGGCAATAATTAAACAAGCTGTCGTTGACGCCAAACGAGAATTAAAATTTGGTAAGGCTAAAGGTTTCAGCGCATCTGTATTTCTGATGAGCGATGAGTTCATTGATATGTGTCATTTGATAGACTGCGATGGAGAATTAATCAGAAGCAAGGTGTATGCGAAACTCGGGGAGATAATGTGTTCTGCGAGTCACGCTGATTGATTGTTGACTAAAAAGTTGGAAGGCCGGAAGGTTGGGCTTCAATCGTCCTTTCCGCCTTCCATTCTCCCTCTTTCCCTCCACCAGTCCTCCCGGAACTCTAACAATTCCTTTTGCTGTTCTTGCCACTTGAGAACCACCTCTCCTATTGAGTCAACCCCGAAAAATCTGACTAAATTTACTATTCACTTCCGACGGCATACCCTCGTAATGCGCTATCCGCTCACAAAAGGAATCACAAAACTTTAACTCTCATTTTTGTATTTGATTAGGACGGCTAAAATCTGGGATGTTCAAACGCAAAAGCTGGTGAAATCTCTGCCGCTTCTCTCTAATCCACACTACGTTGACCCAGTTTTTCCCGTATTTAACGCGGATTGGACGCGAATGGCAACTGCTGAATTTATGGCGTTCAAATTGTGGGATACGGAGACATTCGAGGAGATTCCGCTGGAAAATAACAGGTGGAGCGGACATGTCCGCCTGACGGTTAGCCCCGATGGACAGCAATTTGTAACGGTAGAAGGAAACGGGGGTTTGGTTGAATTCTGGGACTTTGCTACGGGCAAGGACGTGAAAACTCTTCCTGTCCTCAAATACGAAGCAAATTGGACGCCTTCCGTAACCTTTGCGCCGGATGGAAGTACTTTCGCTGTTATCGTGCCTGAGTATTCCATCCGCGTCTATGATGGGAATTCTTTAGAGCCGGCCCGCCAGATGAGAAGCTTTGTAGGCTATTGCGTCAATTTTAGCTACGATGGCAAACTGCTTGCCATCGGGGGAAGAACCGCTTCTTTTCAGGATGGACCGGGTTGTGTCATAATCTGGGATGTGGAAGGGAAACGAATTGTGAAGAGACTGATAGGGCATAAAAAGAGGATAAATAAAGTTTGTGCGCTCTAAAGAGCATTGATGCAATGTGGGTTCAAGTCCCACTATGACTGCCT
>CAZRLY010000057.1:0-22495 GCA_964601015.1 uncultured bacterium | reverse complement strand
GTGTTAAAAAAGTCTAAATAGCGGTTATGCAATTTTCTAACCGGACATTACTGGGAGTAAACACCAAATATACGTATGTTTCTCTGATATCTGTTCGATATCTCGAAATCCACTTCCAATTGTAGAAGATCCTTCTTTGTTAAGTTGTATTCTTGTAGACGGTTCTTCTGTGCTAATTCGTATTTCCACAAGTCATCTATTGGCGGTTTAAGTCGAATATCGAGCAAAGATACTTCTAACTTCGGAGTTCGCGAGGATAGTTTCATCCTGGCAAAAATGAATACAAACACAATCAACACAATCAAAAAAATCCTGAACATGCGTATCATATCATCTTGTATAAAAGATTGGTCTTACACACCCCGGAGGAAGGTCAGAAAGGACAGGAAACTTGGAACCTTTCATAAGTTGACTCCACCTTGATAAGATAGGCAAGCATAGACAGTCCTTAATGACTATCCACCATCACGGTAAATCCTATTGCTTCACAGCCTTTGTGGTATAGATGCCAGAACCTGGTAGCCAAAGCAATTCGTATTCTATTCTATGTTTGTCTCCAATTTTTTTTATAGTAAATGACAGTCCGGTTGTATCACCTCCACCTATAGCCGATACCCGATAGACTACATTTGGCTGTAGAGCTATAGCTTTTTGTAGTTCTTGATAACCATCGGGTGCTTGAGCATACTTTAGTCTATTTACCTTTGGAGGTACCTTAAGACTGAAAATACTATAGGATTTTCGCTCTATAGACCAAACACATCTTAGGTTATCCGCTGGAGATTCCCGCGATACAGCAAAATACATAAAGGAGTGAGGCTTATTAAAATGCGGGTCCTTGCTGAATATAAATACCGGTTCAAACGGGTTAGAATCTTCGTCTATTTTCACATAAAGTTCTCTCACACACCCCGTAGGAGTGAGTACGATACAGGTTACCAAGAAAATGATTGATAACCGTAGGGTTACTTTCAAAGTAGTATATCCACTATTGTGGTATAAGAAATTCATCTACAGACTATCCTCAACCTTTATCCGCTGGTTTGCCACTTCTTAGAGCGTGTGTGCTATTAAAAAGTGAGCGACAGATGAAAAATCAATGGATACTTACAAGCATCCGTCCAAACAGCCTCTCAGCCATCCCGATTGATTGATTTCTCGAATCTGATATCCATTAGCCCTTTCTTCGATGATAAACAGAATGCGACCAAACCTACCATTGCCTGCCCAAGCTTGGTAAACAATGTTTGGTAGCAAAGGAAATAGAGGCATTTCTTCGCGAAATCCTTTCGGTACTTGACCATACTTGGCTTTTCTGACATCCGTTTTTCTGACAATTTCGACTATTTGCCAGATGTATTTTGGTTTGTCTCCCTCAGTGTGAGAAACCGTAAGCCTACCGATTGAATGACTGAAGGTAAAGGTAGGGTTGAAAGGCTCGGAATCTTCATCTATCTTAATCTTCATTGCTGGAACACACCCAATGAGTAACAGAAAGATTGCAAGCGTCATAATTAGGGGCAATATTCGCCCGGATGATTCATTGGTATTTCTCACTATCATTGCTCCTCCTCATTTGCCATCAGAGAGTGACTATTACAAAAGAAGATAATAGTCAACTATCTTCTTGGTCTGCCCGGCCCGGATGGAAAAGTACCGAACATAGTTTTTAGGTCAGTTTCACCACGTCTTAATGAACCGATAATCGGCATAAATGGTCGAAGATTAGCCGGCACTTCACCGGGGCTAATATATCCCCAGGTGTAAAGTTCGACAAATACTAAATCTGACCATCCGTATGGAAGGTTTGTTTTTGTAGTCAATTCGATGTAGAAATTGGCAAGGATGGTAGCTTGCATTTCAAAACCGTAATCGGTCAAGCGTTGATTAGGGACAAAATCACGATTATAAACATCATATATAGGAAGAAAGGATGGAAGAAGTAGCTTTTGAATAGAGGATACAAGCTGATCATAAAGCGCCATGGCAGCATAATCCCTCCCCACTTGTTGATATTGCCACACATGGGTTAATTCATGGATAAAAAGCCAAGGATCGCGCCGAAAAGTCCAACCCGGTGGCATATGAATGGTATTTCCTATTGTTCGCGCAATGCTTGCGCCAGCGAACTTACCTCCAACATCAATTTGGATATTTGAGTAATCTAAGCTACTGCCAAAAACGATGAATCCTGCTATAAATTCATCATCAGTGAGGGCTCGGGCGGCTAAGAGGAAGGTTAGAAAGGATGTGGGAGAGTATAAAACACTTGAAACTTTTCATACCAGCATTAAAATCTCCGATTGAACTATTCTATTTCCTTAAGTTCTTCAGGGGCTATTTTTTTCAAAGCCCAAGCAGCATCTTGACGAACATTCAAATCCTCATCCTTCAATGCCTCTATCAATGCGGGAATGGCAGCTTTGTCTGGTTCATCAATCCAATAAAACGCTTTAACAGCAAAGCGACGAACATACACATCCTCATCCTTCAATCCCTCTATCAACCTTGGAACTGCAAGCTCTGTTGGACCACTTAAATCATGTAAAGCTTGAACAACGCTGACGAGAAGATAAAAAATTGCTTCGTTCTTCAGCACCTCTATCAATGCAGGGATAGCAACCTTGGCTGGTTCACCAATCCTACCCAATGCTAAAACAGCACTGTGACGAACATCAGCATCCTCATCCTTCAATGTTTCTATCAACGCAGGGACAGCATCCCTAGCTGGTTCACCAATCCAACCCAACGCTAAAGCAGCACTGTGACGAACACCAGTATCTTTATCTCTCAATAACCCTATCAACGCGGGGATAACAGTCCTTTCTGGTTCATCAATGCCACCCCAACTACTAATCCTACCCAACGCTTCAGTAGCGCCAGCACGAACACGAGCATCCTTATCATTCAATGCCTCCATCAACGCAAGGACAGCCGGTTCACCAATACGAAACAACTTTTCAGAAGCACTGAGACAAACAGAAAGATTATTACTTCTAAGCTTCCAGATGAGATATTTTATCTTTATTTCCTGAAAAGACCAACAAACCCACACCATCAAACATACGAAGCACAGAAGGGAAAGGATAAATATTTTACGTGTCATCTGGACCTTCATTTATTCCTGGCATCAATAACTTTGGAAAAACCGATGCCAAAGAATGGGGCAACAACAAAATTCCCACGCCAACTGTTTTCCACATTGTCTGGTATCACAATAAGTTTAAAAGATGCATAAGCCCTAAAATCTCGCTCTGGGTTTATCTTGGTTATTATATCTTTGTCCTTATCCTTAATGAGGTAATAAATGGTGAACTTCTTCGTTATTTCACCGACAAGCATTTCAGGACAAATGAAATTTATATCTCGTACTTCTAATGCTAATGAGTTTAGTCTTTTGGAGTAAACACCAAATAGACGTATGTCTCCCTGATATCTGTTCGATATCTCGAAATCCACTTCCAATTGTAGGAGATTTTTCTGTGCTAATTCGTATTCCCACAAGTAATCTATTGGCGGTTTAAGTCGAATATCAAGCAAAGATACTTCTAACTTAGGAGTTCGCGAGGACAGTTTCATCTTAGCAAAAATGAATACGAACACAATTAACACAATCATAGAAATCAACACAATCAAAAAAATCCCAAGCATGCGCATCATATCATCCCTCCTTGCTAATTGGTTCTTGGACCCGTAGGATTACCTTTATACTCTGGCTTGTAATCTTTAATGCAAAATACTATTATTTTTATACCTATAAGCTCTCCAAGGTCTTTGTTAAGACGATCAGTGGTGTGATAAGTAATATATACCTTTCCCTTAGGGGAAAACTTACCGGTAATCTTCGTTATTATTGTCCAATGGTATAATCTACCTTCAGTATTTACAAGAGCAATCAAATCACCGTAAGATGCTGTAGCGGCAATTGTGCTAATATCTTCTTTCTTTAGAGTATAAGAAGTTTCCTTAGCAACCCATCCAGAATCCCTTAACCACTCACTAAAATCTCTTGCTACTGTCCAAGTCCGTGAGTGTCCTGTATGCCTTCCCCAGAAGTCGTATCCTCCTGGAATGAAATACCAATCCCCAGTCATTCCAATTCCGCCAGCA
The DNA here is from genome assembly GCA_964601015.1 of uncultured bacterium. Classification (GTDB taxonomy): domain Bacteria; phylum Poribacteria; class WGA-4E; order DTYX01; family CAZRLY01; genus CAZRLY01. The sequence continues at coordinate 18,385 of CAZRLY010000057.1, read as the reverse complement.
TGCAGACACTGCGATATGAAATTGGTACAATCAGGCGGGGTGCCGCCGAATATTCTAGATAATCCTTTTCTTAAGGTATACTTCTTATTATATTTCTTCCAATTTTTTTTCGCGTACCTTACAGCTTCACGTCGATTATAAGTGGCTAATCCATCAGGATCAACATATCTCAACGGATTATTCAGGCAATACGCATACAGATTCATGCCATCCCCTGCCGGGTCGCGGCTGATGAAGCGTCCGATGTATGCGTCATAGTACCTTGCGCCGTAGTAGTAGAGCTTAACATCATCGTCATACTCTTTGCCGGTAAACTTGTGTGTATTATCCGATGCGCCGTCTTGAGTGCGGATGCTGCCGAAAGCGTCATACTCATAGCGCGCTACGAAAGTGGGCGTAGGATGGTCGCCGCCAGTCAACAGGACTACGCTGCCAAGCGCGTTTTTGTGATGGTACTCGTAGGAGCCAGATGACATATCCTTCTTGTAAATCACGCCTTCTGGACCGTAGACGTAATACCATCCTGCTCCCATTAGCATCAAATCTCCGTCGTAAACAAAAGATTTCGTTCCCGACGAATCGACGATTTTAGTTCGATTTCCCTCAGAATCGTAGGAATACTCTACAGTTCCCGATAAGCCACCATTGCGATACTTTTTGACCTGCGAAAGCTGGCTTGCGAAAGCATCGTAAATGAAGTCGTCGTAGTTTGTTGTAGTGGCGTTTCTACGGCGTTGCAGGTTGCCCTCCAGGTCATATTCGTAGGTCAAATCAGAGAAATCCGGGTCTTCCAGTGCTTGTGAGCGGTAAGTCAACTGGTTTGCATTCGCCGCATACGAGTATGCGGTTGTTCCCTGTAGTGAGCTATACAACTGGGTGCGATTACCCAGAACGTCGTAGCTATACCGGACGGTTTCCAGACTGCCAAACTTGTCGTATTCGACTTTAGCCAGTTGATTTAGGTCATCGTAGTAGAAATAGTGGTACTTTGATTGACCTCCTACGCCTGTATCATCGCGCAAAAGCGAAGTGACATTATCCAGCTTGTCATATTCATAGTGCAAGTCGACAAAAACGTTACCCGAATGCCTATGCGTAATTTGCGAGATGCGATTTTCCGCATCTATCGTATAATCGGTATACATACAATGGTGGTAAGAGATTCGCTTTAACTGCCCGCCATCGTAATAAGTGTAAAAGGTCGAGTTACTCGCCTTAGAATCATACACACTGGTAATCCTATTTAGCGAGTCATACTGATACGTCACATAATAGTCCGACATTCCACCTTGCGGTTTGCTCCATAACACTAACATGTTGCCAACATCATCGTATTCGTGGAAGATGTCTCTGGACCCATAATGTGCCCGGTGGCGCAGGCGATTTAACTCGTCATATTTATAGTCTATCCTTCCAGTGTCATAACAAGAAACACTGGTGCGATTGCCATTTTTGTCATAATAATAATTCACATACTCCCCGGTGATGTGATGAGCTTCAGTCAATCTGTGCAGCTTGTCGTATTTATACAGCGCCGCTGGATTGTACTCGCTTCCCTTCTCACTCGTCCACGTTTTGACTGCCACCTCCAAGGAGCCCCAGTTCCACACCTCATAGTAGCGCGTCTCGACATAATCGCCATTTGGGTGTGTCACCTTTGTTGGTCGGCTGATTACGTCATAGTCATACGTCGTCACCAATCCCCTTGCATCCGTTTGGATTTTGAGATTTCCGCATTCGTCGTAGGTACATTCTGTAATAGCATAGGGTGACGAACCCACACCAGATGGATTATTTCCCGAAGCGTAGTCGTAGTTGTTGTATTCCTTCGCCTTGACAACGCGATTCAGGATGTCATATTCCGTTTCAACTTTACCAAGGATAGTACCTCCCTGTCCATCTCGAACTATCGTCTGAATATTGTTTCCATTTTTATCGTAGATATGTTCAATGTAGCTGTTATCTGACAAACGACGTTCATATTTGAGAAGTCTATCCTTATAGTATCCGTATTCTGTCGTGCGCCCGTTTGCATCTGTCGCGCTCAACAACAAGCCCCTGTCTACGTCCCAGGTCTGGTATGTGCTGATATTACCGATTTTGGTCTCGACAGGATAAGCGTGGTATGTGCTGTCGTAGAAAAATTCGGTGGTCTTCTTCGGGTCAATCGTTCTAACTATATTGCCATAAGAATCGTATTCATGGGTGACGACAATGTCATGTCCGATGGCGTAATCTTGGCTGCCTGTGCCGGCTTTTTCTCTCGCTTCGATGAGATTGCCATTGCTGTCGTAGGTGCATGTCGTCTGATGGTTCATCGGATCCTTTTGCCAGGTCACTTTGTTGTAAGTGTCGTTGTAATCTAATTCTACCCGGCGTAACTCAGAATAGCCATTTTGATAGCCATATTCGATATGTCTGGTAACATTCCCCATCTGTTTATCTGAATCGGTTTGATATTCAAACTCATCGCGCTTGAATTGGTAGTTATATGGCGTCTTCTTGATTTCGATTTGTTCGCGATTCCGATAGTTATCCCATTGAAGCACAGCATATTCTGTGTCTATCCCATTTTCCGCGGTATCTATATCCCCATTGGCGTTGGGATAGTAAGTAACCTCATTTTTCCCTGCGGTAGAAGCGGTAGTTGAAATATCTGTATAGGAAAAACTTCGCAAGGTTACAGATGGAGAGCCGCCCGCGCCAACTTTTTGGATTTGAGAAATCTGGCCATAATAGTTGTAAGTATATTGGATTATGTTTCCGCGCGGGTCAAAAACTTTTTTCAACAATCCAGGATATTCATACTCATATCGTGTTACTAATTCCGTCCCACGCGGGTCACCTGAACCAAGTTGATAATGTACTTCGGTAAGGTAACAGCCATCATATACATAATCTACTGTATACAAGACTGTCGTCAGGTAATCCGGTGTTCCTATGCCAAATTCTAACTTGCTGACAAAGTAGCATGGATAATAGTCGGCGTAATACTTATAACTAAATTTGGCAACTCTCCCCACAGTATCAACAATGGCTTTAATCCGGCTTTGCGGGTATCCCTGTGGATAATCCACGGTATAATGTAACGTAAGCGAATTGCCGTTGGGAGATTCAATATTGGTCAGGCGGTAAAAATCTGTTGGCGGCCAATGATTGAAATGAGAAAATTTATATTTTACCCCATGCTTGGTTGTATATACCAAAACATCTCCGGCCCACTCTAGTGTGGCCCGCACACCTGGTTCGGGTGTAAAATTACCACCATAACCTACTTGAAACTTATCTACCCCACCACTGCCTGTATATACTTCAAGGTAGTTTCCATTTGGGAAGATATACCAGTTGTAGCTATGTGTCCAATTATCGCCTAACGATTTTGTTGGATAATCCAGATACATGCCATACTTATATGTACGTGTAAAATTGAATGACAATTCCCTTCCAGGTATTGCCAAATCTGTCTGGCTGTGAAAGAGTTCCCCCGTTGCAACCACGGTTGGACCGACTTCAATTCCCATCAAATCTCTGGGGGAAGGGTCGCCGAATTGTGCTATGCTGGCATGGATGAAAAACAGAGAAAAGATGGAGACAAATGATAACAAAATACTGAAAATTTTTACTCTAAGCATTTGCTTTTCCTCCTTGTATATATGTAGGGAAGAATATCTCGACAAAGAGATGTCGAGTTTGGAAACTTGACCTACGAGTCTTTTCATAATCCTAAGTGATTCCAGAGATATTTCTGGACAATTATGTCTAAACATTGATAGGAATAAACCTTGTCCAATGTCCAATTACTTATCTGGAATCACTTAACTTGTCCATCGCTTCCAAATTATCTTTCGCTCGTTTGACGATTCTTTCATCATAGTTACGACTGATTACTGTTTCAAAACTTTCTCTTGCTTTGGCGTACTTTTTTGCGTAAAAGTAGCAAATTCCCGCTTGCAACAACGCTTCGTCTGTCAATACTTCATGACGCTTAATTCTCTGATTCGCTTTACTCAAATCTTTAGCGAATATAGCTTTTACCAGTTTTTGATTAGCTTTAACTTCTGCCGCTTGGGTATATAACAAAGCGGCGTCTGCGTGTTTGCCCATTTCCTTCAGTTTCTTCGCTTTTGTCCAGAAACTTTTGGCATGCATGTAACTCGCTGCCACCGCCATTGGGTGGGTAGGATAATCTTCAATGAACAATTCGTATCGCCTTTGTTGCCCGGGAGGAGACTTACTGGGCATAAACTTTGTTGAGAGGGAAAGAGCATCAAACCAAGCTTTCCCTGCGTTGTGGTTGGAGATACACCAAATAGAGACTTTGGTTGCGTTTTTGGGTGGAAGAGCGGAAACGGAAAGTTGTTGCCAATCATTTGCTCCGAATGGAAGCATTTCACTATCGGATGTGGTAATAACTTCCCCCTTTTTATCGAGCCACGCTAATGCAAGGTATACCTCTCCGTTGCTGCCCATTGTTTTTACCCACCCTGTAAGGGCATACCAGTTGTGACCGCGATTTTGGCTCGAAATGGGAGTACCTTCCCATCGTCCGTACCGGTATCGGGTGGTGGAGATTTGCAAGCTCTTTTTGCCACCATGAATATTCTGAGTATCCCAGATGTAAGAAGCTCTGAAAATACTACTCAACGGATTCCAACCCTCCGGCGTTTTTTCTCCTATTTCAAAGGATGGGTTTTTCAAGGGAAGTACCTCATCTTTTTGAGCGTAGGAGATAATTGAAATTAAAAACATGACTGTTGTTAATAGTAGTAATTTCTTGTTCATGGAATTCAGGCGCTGAGGCCGTTATCCTCCTTTCAGGATTACATGTTTTATATCGTCAAGCTAAGTTTTCTGAAAACAAAAAGTAGAGACAAAAATACCTCTTACTTAGATTTCAAAAATAAACTTGCGCTTTTGAAGTAAGTTTTTAAAAGGAATTTATAGAACGCGGATAACGCTGATTCGGCGGGTTTTCGCGGATAAAATGAAACAAATCAGCGAAAATCTGCTTAATCCGCGCCATCCGCGTTCTATTCAAAAATACAAAGTTTATTATTTAAAAATACCTAACGTTGTTACCCCCCAGAAAAATCAGCAATGGAACCGATTCTAAAAATTTATTGTCAAATTTAGAAAGTATAATCATTTTCCGCCCTCGCGATTATTTATTATATAATTATAAATATCATACCAACAAAATTAGGCTTTGTCAAGAAAATTTTCAAATCGCCAGAAATTCCCCACGGTTGTTTAGAGATTATCTGCGGAGTGCAAAAATCAACGAAGTGTATTTTTGCCCGTAGCGAAGCGGTCCATACGCATTAAGTTAAGGATTTCTGAGCAAGTAGTTTGTAGCGCCGGTTGAGTAGACTCGGAACGAAGTGGAGCGTATCGAAATCATCGAAACCTACTCAACCGGCGCAAAATTGTTCCAAGTGCAAAACTCGTATAAGTATTTTGTTGACAAGGTGATGGAAGTGTGTTAAATTATTCACCGGAAATTCAAATTAGGCAGACATGCACTCAATATTTGGCGGTCAATTAAATCTTGACAAAGGGAGTATTCATCAATGGGCGAATATGATGTAACGACAGGTTATCTTTTCAGGCAGTTCCCAGAGGATTTCGTCAAATTTACAGCAGGAGAAAGTGCAAAAAACATCAAACTTGCGGACACCGCCTTGAAGCAGATACGTCACGCTGATGCTTCCGCTCATGCTACCATTCTCTCGGAAGATGGTTCGGAAATAGAAGTCACCGTCCACATTGAGTTTCAAACCGACGCTGATGATACGATGCCAGTCAGGATGGCGGGATACATCGGCAGACTAATCGACATGTATAGGAAACCAGTGCATGCGTCAGTAATCTATTTGCGTCCGCAGGAAATTGTTGACCCGGGAGTTTATCAATATACCTTCCCAAACAAGTGCGTGTTGATGTATAATGTGATAAAGATTTGGGAATTTGATGGCGAAGAAATTTTTTCAAAACGCACCTTGGGGTTGCTGCCGCTTACTCCATTGATGCAACCTGAAGGCGTCAGCGACCAAGAATGGATGGGCAAATGCGTCAGAACAATTGAAGAGGCTGTGCCAAATGAGCAGGATAGGAAAGACTTGCTCGCTAGCACAAGTGTTTTGGCTGGTTTGGTTCATGACGTTAGTTTTGTGCAGCCCTTTATAACGGAGGAAATCATGAGAGAATCATCGGTAGTTAAAGCATTGCTTGAGAAAGAAAGAATAGAAATTGCAAGAAAAGAAAAGGTTCAAGCTATAATTTCCAATATAGAAGTTCGCTTTAGCGAAGTTGATGATGCTATCAAAGAGTGTTTAGCATCTATCCAGGAAGAGGATATATTAAAGTTTCTACTTCGTCAATCGGCTATCGCTGAGAAAAAGGATGATGTCGAGAGGAAAATCAGGGCTTTGAGCGAATGTGCTGCTTGATTTATTAACAAAATCGGGTGGGGGACTCTTCCGATAACACAATTTTCTTAATTTGACAAAATCAACTTTTGACCCGATTTTTCCGTCTTATATAAGTTTCGCATAGTGTTGGTAGGAGACACAACGCAAAAAAGGATGGAAAGTTGGTCTATTCCAATCTTCCATCCTTTTAATTGCAAACATCCAAACTAACCAAACTTAGCCCAGACGTTCCACGTTAGGTCGCGCAGTTCTAAATCCTCGTTCAAATCTCTCTGATAACCTTCGATAAAACAATCTTCGATTCTACGCAAATCGACAGGTTGATTGAACCACGCAGATTCAAGTACGCCCATGCAGATTGCCATAGCCTTCAGCCCTTCCATTCCGTCCGTTTCGTGTTTTCCGCCATTTTTTATTACATCGCCAAATTCTTTCAATTCGGTGGCGATGGCGTCCGTTACGCCAGCCGGGAACAATCTTTCCCTCTCTTCCTCAGAAAGGCTCTGGTTGAACAGTTCATTGACGTTCACAGCCTCTTCGCCGCGGCGTTGCAATGTTCCGCCGTAGTCTAAAGAACCTTCGCTACCGTAGAATACCTGATTTCCAAAACCTTTGCCCGGAGCAGCACGCACGGTATTCCACTGGACGATAGCCCCGCTTTCAAAGGTGATAATTGCAAAACATGAATCTTCCACCGTGGCTAAAATTGGCTCCTTCATGGCTTCGCCGTCTCCATATCTGAACTGGTCGAAACTCTTGACAACGGCAACCACCTCTTTTGCTTCGCCAAGATGATACCTGAACATATCCGTATAATGGACACCCCCGTCGAGTAACCAACCGGCTCCAGCTTGGTCTTTTTTGTCGCGCCAGCCCCACGGACCGAGAGCTTCGCCGACATGCTGGTAAAATAGCATTCGCGGTTCGCCTATCATTCCCTGCTTCAAAGCCCAATTGACAGCCCGCTGCCCAGGTGACCGGCGGTAATTCTCGGCGGCAACGATTACGCAATTGTTCATACGAGCCGTCTCAACTATCAACCTACATGCCTTCATCGTAATGCCCAACGGTTTTTCGATGGTGACGTGTTTTCCTGCTTCAAGGCACGGTACGGCAAGGCTGTGATGCGTTCTGTGCTGAGAGCAAACGTCAACAGCGTCAAGTTCAGGCTCTTTCTCCAACATCTCATTGACATCGGTATATACTCTCGGTTCGGTTTCCTGAAGCTCTTTCATCTGATTCGCCCGTGTTTCGGCGGCTTCCTGTCTGATGTCGCAAGTGGCGACGAATTCAAAGTCGAGAATCCCTGCCGCATGTAGAGCCTTATAGCCGTTCATGTGGGCTCCCGATATACCTCCACAACCAACAAGCGCTAACTTGATTTTTTCTGACATGAAAATTTTCCTCCGTAGTATGCAGGATATGTATACCTTTCCACAGAATATTTTGCGGCTAAAAAACCGAGTTTTTCCGAAAAACTCGGTTTTTATTACCCTAATCTTTTTTGTGAATTGGTATAGAAACCAAATGCTTCATCTTGGTTTTTGCACTAAAATTATCATATCATAAATTGCGTATCCATTCAACAAAATTTTGGTTGTATTTTTTTGGAAAATATGTTATTGTTCTGAGACGGAGGTATGGCAATATGGAAACTATTAGACCAAGAATTTTCAAAGGTACGCGCGATTATCTGCCGGAACAGATGATAAATCGCGAGTACGTTGTAAATAAACTCAAGTCAGTTTTTGAGAAATACGGTTATGAGCCGTTATATACGCCTTCAATAGAATATTTTGATGTTTTGACAGGAAAATACGGTGATGAGGTAGAAATGTTGATTTATCGGCTGGCGTACAGAGACGGAAAAACTATAGCGTTGCGATATGATTTAACAGTTCCGCTATCACGAGTCATAGCTATGAATCCGGATTTGGTCAAGCCTGTTTTTAAGCGGTATCAGATTCAGCCTGTCTGGAGGGCAGATAGGCCGCAAAAGGGCAGGTATCGTGAGTTTTGTCAATGCGACGTGGATGCAGTGGGCACGGCTTCCATGCTGGCTGACGCTGAAATCATCACCATCATAAATGAAATGATGACCGGTTTGGGTTTCAAACAGTTTGAAATAAAAATAAACAACCGCAAGATTCTCAACGGGCTTGTCCAATACGCCGGTGTGAGTGACAAGCTCAATGAAGTCTGTCGCTCCATTGACAAACTGGATAAGATCGGAATTGATGGGGTAAAATCAGAGTTGGAGAAAAACGAGATTCCGCCCGACGCAATAGACAAAATCTTCAATATCCTTTCAATGGAGGGGGATAAAGAGGCGGTTCTAACGGAACTTGAAAGCGAGCTAAAAACGTCGGAGCAAGCGTTGGAGGGCATTGACGAGTTGCGACAGGTCAAAGACGCTCTCTCTTGTTTGGGCGTACCCGATGAAAAATATACCTTTGACGTATGGTTAGCGCGCGGATTGGATTACTATACGGGCCCAATCTTTGAAGTAATTGTACCAGAAGCGAACATCGGTAGCGTAATGGGCGGAGGCAGATGGGACGGACTCATCGGCCAATTTACAGGACGGGATGTCCCCGCTACAGGCACGTCATTTGGGCTGGAGAGATTGGTCGATGCCATGACTACGCTCTCGCTATTCCCGACTGTCAAAACGAACACGCAGGTACTGGTGGCACCTTTCGACGGGGAGTTAGTTACAAAATCTCTTTCATTCCTCAAAGAATTGCGCGCAGCCGGCATAAATTCTGAAATCTATTTTGAACCCGACACAATGCGAAAAACGCTGGGCTATGCAAATAGAAAAGGCATTCCCATAGTTTTAATCGTGGCACCTGATGAACTGGCGGAAGGGAAGGTTGCCATCCGAAAGATGTCCTCGCGGGAGCAGGAAGAGGTCAAAATAGAAGGGGTTGTGAAGAGAATTTCCGAAATTTTAGATTTGTGATTTTCGTCAAGGGGTAAAGAGTAAAATTATTACTCTTTACTCTTCACTCATCAGGGATTATAAATAACGAAAAGTGGCAAAATCAGGAAAACTGTTTAAATATTTCATCACCTACAAACTAATTTCATGTATTGGTTTCTTCGTTAGAATACTGCCAGCGCGTGTTGTATCGTCTTTAGGCGCTTGCTTGGGTGACTCCATGTACCGTTTCGTAAAAAAGCGCAGGGAGATTACCATGTCCAACCTTCGATTGGCTTTTGGCGGTGAAAAGACTGAACATGAATTAAAATTAATCGCCATACAAAGTTATCGCAACTTAGGCAAAAGTTTCGTCGAGTTTCTGCGCTTCCCGTTGCTAACCAGAGAGAACATCTGGCAGTTGGTAACGGTACAGGGCAGAGAGCATCTCAAGCGCGCATTTAAGTCAAGCGGGAAGGCTATTGCTTTTATTCCGCACTTTGGAAATTATGAACTGTTAGCACCTGTTTACAGCGTTTTACTCCCCAAAGTGGCTGTACTTATTTTTCCGCTAAAAAATCCCTATCTTAATGAAATGGTAAACGAATACCGAAGCAAACTTGGCATAGAACTTATCAAAAAACACCAGGCAGCAAGGCATGTGCTAAAAGCGTTGAAATCAGGCTACGGCATAGGTTTTGTAGCTGACCAAAATGCAGGCAGAGAAGGCGTCTTTGTCAAATTTTTCGGCAAATTAGCTTCCACTGCTCGCGGCCCAATAGCGATAGCCCTAAAAACGGGAGCGCCGTTGCTCTTCTCCATTGACATTAGACAGCCAGACGACAAACATCTCGTTATCATCTCTGAACCGATAGAACTGGAAGACACAGGAGATTTTGACAGGGATATTACTCACAACACGGCAAAATTAATGGCTGAATTGGAAAACTATATTCGGCAGTATCCCTGTCAGTGGATGTGGCAGCATGATAGGTGGAAAACACAACCTGATGTAGAATGGCAAAGAAAACGGCGTCAGCGAAGAATATAAAAATAAAGTTGATGTTTACAACAGTGTATCAAGTTAAGGAACCCAAACACCTTGAACTCAAGTTCAGGCTGAAAGCTAAAGTCCACTAAAAGTGGACTAAAACTAGTCCCAGTCGTCTTTGAGACGACTTCAGCTTTTAGCCTCGAATTGATTCGAAGGCACTTTCGGGGCCAATTTGACCCCACAATCTTTTTTTCAGGAGGAGTTCTGTGATTCAAACATATCGTAGCGATGACTGGAACAGTTATCGAATGACATACAACGAACCACATCGCGTTCTGGAACCATTGTCAAAGGAAATTGCTGTTGTGGATGCGGCGCTTAATGTGCTCCACGAGGCGGGGGTACTGCCGCACACGCAATATGACCAAGAAAAGATGCTGGCTCATCGCCAGGCTGTGCGCGAGTTGTTTGAGATTCCCTGGACAGCAATCAACCCGCGTATGCAACGTTTGCTCTACGCCATCAATGCTATCGTGCAACCGCAGAATATGATAGCAGCGGGCATATTTTGTGGTAATACGTTCATCTCAAACGCTGGTGCGGGTGCCGGTCCGGGCGCTTGCTATACGGCGCAACAGCTCATTGGCGTGGAGATTAAACCCCAGGAAGCCCAGAGAGCTGAACGGAACGTCAGACGCATTGACCCAACGGGGGTTGCCCGTATAATAGCGGACGATGCCGTGGACGTTGTCGCACAGTTTTCGGAGCCAATCCATCTCTTATATCTGGACGCAGACGGAGATAGGGGCCGGGGTAAAGGCATATACCTTGAAATCCTCGAAGCTGGCTATGACAAAATGCCTCCAGGCAGTGTAGTCCTTGCCCACAATAGCGTAAACTCGGCTAAACGACTGGAAGCCTACTTTGAGTTCGTCCGTAACCCGGCTAATTTCCGCGCCAGCGTCAACGTCATCTTCGACAGCGAGGGGCTGGAGGTATCGGCGAAATAACGCCCTGTTGCAACCAACGTCGCCTATTATGAATTTATCACCTAATTGTTTGAGAACCAAATAAAAAAATCTGTAAGAGGCTGTGTGAAAAGTAGGTTGGGTTGAGGCACGAAACCCAACGAAACGCCAACTCTTCATCTGTTGGGTTTCCCTTTCGCTCAACCAACCTACGAGCGCATTCAAGGGACTTCTCACACACGCTCTAAGGAGGACATTTTGAAAAGATACCGAGTTGGGATAGTTGGGTGTGGTAATATTTCGCGCACCCACATGCATGCTTATCGGGTTGCATTTGCTGCTGATGTAGTCGCCGCCGCTGATATTCAGGAGGAGAAGCTAAAAGCATTCTCCGAAGCATATCGGGTAACGGCGCTGTATACGGATTACAAAGAAATGCTCGATAAGGAGAATCTGGACATCATTTCGGTCTGCACTCTGGCGGACGCGCATTGCGAAATAACGGTCAACGCAGCTCAACATGGAGTACACGTTCTGTGTGAAAAGCCGATGGCGATCGATTTGGCGGAAGCGGATAAGATGGTTGATGTCTGCGAGCAGGCGGGTGTAAAATTGGCAGTTGACCACCACAGACGTGGCGATGCCCGTTATCACAAAGCGAAGCAATTAATCGCAGACGATGCTATCGGTGAATTACGCGCCATTATGGCAGAGGGCGCAACCGCTGGCGTCGGACTGATGGAAACAGCCACTCACCTTTACGATTCCATCCGCATCTTCGGCGGAGACGTTGATTGGGTATTTGCCCACGTAACGACGAATGGACAGGATATATCTTCTGATGACATCAATCATGTTCCAAGAAGTGGTTTAGTTGCGGGGAACAATGCTCCTTCATATTTTTATTTCAAAAACGGCGTCTATGCGATGGTACATTCATTCGGCGATTTCGGGGTTGAGTTGATTGGGACGAAAGGAAGGATAATCCTCAAAGAAGGGTATCGTCCGCTGCCGCTGCCACATTTATTTGGCATCTGGACGCATGATAACCCCCCGGGGGAGTGGCAGCCAATCACAACGGAGCGAGATGAACTCATAATCCCGTCCCATTTCAGATTGGCTTATGCGCGCGTGGTGCAGGAAATGATAGATTGTATCGAAGAAGATAGGGAACACTATTCCAATGGCAAGGAAGGCAGGGCGGCATTGGAACTGATTATGGCGGTATATGAATCACAAAGAACTGGCGCTAAGGTCAATTTACCTCTTGATGTCAGAGTAAATCCCTTGACACAGATGACCGGTGATTGATGGTTCTCGGCTATGTATACTGAGTGCAAATCAGGTTTGCGAGGAAGTAAAGAGTGAGGAAGTAAAGAGTAATGAGTAAAAAGTAATATACCTTTCCACGAAATAATTGCCGGTTTTGTCAGACGAAATTCTATGGAAAGGTATCAGGTTATTGGTTGCTACCAAAAGGATGCAGGCTTTGACCGCCATCTTTCTGCATCCTTTCACCAGTAACCAGTTTACCAGTCACTACTCACCAGTCTACCAGTCACTTGATTTGGACTCAGCTGTCTCTGTCTTGAATAGGTGTAATCGTTATTCAAGACAAACTCTACAACAAGTACAACTTAACTCACACCAAGCGTTTTAGTACAAGGAGAGAGCAAAATGTCAGACAAATTTGTGGAATGTGGGCCAAAAATTGACCAGCAATGCGTTACCGGGGGCCCCACGGTTGCGTTGCGGGACGGCCGTATCCTCTTCACATACTCCGGCCCGGTCAACCCGCACGGGCAAGAGCCAGGCACAGTACGCATCTACGGCTGTGTTTCCGACGACGACTGCAAGTCGTGGGGGGCTGAACAAGAATTCATCCATCATCCCGAATGCCAGGCCACCGGCGCGACGCTGCTTAAAGCGAGCGATGGTACGCTCTGGATGTTTTACATGGGCTTCTACCGCTCCGTCTGGCGCGAGGGAGAACCCGACATGCAGGAAACACGAAGCGACATCTGGTGCGTCCACAGCACCGACGAAGCAGAGACGTGGCAGGCACCGAAGATGATTTTCAGGGGTTATTGCGGCGCGACCAACGGAGCCATCCAGACAGGCGACGGCTACATCGTCGTTCCTATCAGCTATGTCGTTCCCAAGCCCGGACGACTGGTCAGCGCATGTTTGGTATCTGCTGATAACGGCCAGAACTTTTCACTCGGAAAATCCATTGACCTCGCTGGCCATGGTGACCACGCAGGTGCCTTGGAGCCAGCCGTAGTGGAACTCCGGGATGGTAGCATCTGGATGCTAATTCGGACGACCAAAGGAGAGTTCTTTCAGGCGTTTTCCTTTGACCACGGCATAACCTGGAGCGAAGCCCGTCCCTGCGGAATCCGCAGCCCCAGCGCGCCCTGTCACATCATCCGTCTGGCAAGCGGGCGATTAGCGTTAGTCTGGAACGATACGATGGATACCACAAAAGCCCGTACAGCACTGTCCGTTGCCCTGTCAGAGGACGACGGCAAAACATGGGGCGAGCCGGTCATCGCTGTCAGCGGTGCGCAGGTTTGCTACCCCTACATCTCAGAGCCGACGCCTGGTCAATTGCTAATCTCGTTCAACGACGTGAGTAGCGGCTGGCAGGACGTCAAACCACGTTTGCTGCGCGTCGCCGAGCAGACATTGCTGGAGAAGGAAGTAGCAAACGTTTAGTTTGCGTTTATCCGACACAGACTGAAGCCTGCTACTTCCCAAAATGGAGGTTGATAATATTCTATGGAACGAGCAATTCGCACATACGAAAGGCTCAAGGGGCCCGTGGTTCCTGTGAACGTCTGCTTCACAAGCGACGATTCACTCGACTATGTTGCTACCAGAAAATATGTTGGATGGCTATGCGAGCAAAAAGTGCCGGTCATCCTGCTTACTATGGGTAGTAGCGAGATGTATAACTTGACCGATGAGGAAATCTGGAAATTGACCGAGGAACTCGCCGAGGAGATAGCAGGACGTTCACTATTTATCACCTCAACCGGTTTTTGGTATATAGCACAATGTCGAAAGTTCCTCAAGCACGCCGATAGCATAGGTGTAGACGCTGTCAAGGTGCAGATTTCCACTTTCTTGCCGGCAACGCGGGAGGTAATCGTCGGCTATTTTGACCGTATCATTGATGCCGCAGAGATTCCCCTACTCCTTTGGTCAGTGACGCCGGAGATTCCTGTGGAGGTGGTGGCAGAACTGGCAGAACGCCCGCCCATCATCGGGATGAAAAACGATAGTAACCCATTCTACGACTACTATGATTACATTCGAGCCACCGCTGAAGATAATTTTGGCGTCATCAGCGGTGGGCAGATGCGTAACTTCTTTTTCGGCTATCAGGTTGGTTCCCCGGCTTATCTTTGCCCAATAGCTCCCTTCCGGCCTGACATCGCTCTACGGTTTTACCGCTTTCTGATTGAGGGGAAGATTGACGAAGCGAAAAATATCGTATTCCAATACGAGGAACCCTGGCTCACGACGGCGTCGAAGATGGGCTGGCTTGCCTCCATCAAGTCTGCCCTCTACATTTATCGTTTTTACCCCAACAATCGCGTTCGAGTGCCAATGCACTCACATACGCAGGAAGAGTTGGACAAAGTGAGAGTTTGCCTCGAAGAGATTTTTGGTCCAATTGAGCCTGTCTGCCTTTGAAACGTTTAGACATTATCAAGGAGAAATAGTTTATGAAGAAGACACAGGTGAATATAGAAAATCAGTGTGACCGGCTTCATATTTGGTCGAATGAAAAATTACTAACGGGCTACATTTATCTTGGCTCATGGAAGCCGTATTTCTACCCGCTCAACGGGCCTTATGGTAACGTGGTTCGCGGCATAGACGGCTCAGAACACCACAACCAATATGGTTTGTCGTTAGCTTACGGCGGACACGGCGAAGGCGGTTCGACAAACATTTGGTCAGATTACGATGAACCACCTTACGGCCCCTGCGGGAAGATTTTGCATCAAGGTTTCGAGCAACTGACCGGTGGCGATGAGTTCGCAGAAATCGTGGAAAAGACGATATACGTCAGAGCTGACGGCTCAAAGATGTGCGACGAGACGCGTTCTATGAAAATCTTTCCGTTGCCAAACGATGAACTGTTCATCGACATCGTTCAAGAAATCACGCGCCCAAATGACCAAGGCGATAATCCGTTTATCTTCTACGCTCGCGTCGCAGATACGATGCGCGTAACTGAAAGAGGCAGACAGCGTGAGAACCCGGGAAAGATTGAAGATGCGGATGGCAACACCGGTGAGGAAGCCACGCGCAATCAGCGAGTTTCATGGTGTGATTATTCAGGAGTCGTCGGCGACGGTATAAGCGGAATCGCACTTTTTGACCACCCCGAAAACCCCGATTATCCAGCCCTGTTTTTCACGCGCGGCTACGGGGTATTTTCTACAAAACACCTCTTCCCGAAAGATTTGGATAAAATCACATTGAAATGGGGCGCTTATGTACACGCGGGGGATGCAATTGAAGGGAAAGTGGATGAGAAATATCAGCAGATGTTTGCCAAATAAAGGTAGTTTTCCAAAATAACGCGTGGGGAATTTTTGAGATGGAGGTGAATTGTATGTCTGATGAAAAAATCCGGTGTGCAATTATCGGTTATGGCACTACCTAC
The DNA here is from genome assembly GCA_964601015.1 of uncultured bacterium. GTDB lineage: Bacteria > Poribacteria > WGA-4E > DTYX01 > CAZRLY01 > CAZRLY01. The sequence continues at coordinate 2,385 of CAZRLY010000057.1, read as the reverse complement.
AACTGGGGGTGGATGCATGCATGTTGGATTAAAGGTGTCGATGACTTTTCTTTAGTGGCTATCTGCGATAAGAATCCTGTGTATACGGAGAAGGCGAAAAACGACTTTCCCGAGGTGGATACCTACATAGATATGCACGAGATGTTGAACAGAAGTGATATTGACATGGTTGCGGTTGTTGTGCCTCACAACATTCACGCGCCCATTGTCATTGAGTGTTTGAACGCGGGGAAGCATGTAGTTGTGGAAAAGCCTATGTGCATCGGCGTTGCAGAAGCCACAGATATGGTTGAAACCGCTAAGAAGGCTAATAGGACGCTCGCGGTCTTCCACAATCGCCGCCATGATGGGAATGTACGAGCCATCAAAGAAGTCATTGAGCAAGGATTAATCGGCGATGTCTTCCATATCGAACTTTCAGCTTGCGGCTATGGGTGTCCAGGAGATTGGTGGCGTTCACGGAAAGAAATATCCGGCGGTGCGCTCTATGATTGGGGTTCACATGCAATTGATTGGGTACTACATATAGTTCCGAGTAAAATGGTACAAGTAACTGGATTTTTCCACAACCTTGTTTGGCATGATGTTTCAAACGAAGACCAAACGCAGGCGATTATCCTTTTTGAGAATGGAGCGGTTGCCGATATTATGCAGTCAAACACAGCGTATGTAGGTAAGCCTCTGTGGTATATACTGGGAACAAAAGGGGGCATCGTGGACACTGGCAAGGATGCTATCAAGGGTTATGTGAAAGATTTAATTGGCCCGCCGGGAGGGAGTTTCAAGGTGGTAACCTCAGAGGGAGAAATTCAGGTCAAATACAAGGAATCTGACTGGATTACCTACTATGTAGACATGGCAAACCATCTCCTGAGAAGCGCGCCTGTCCCTGTTTCTGGGGAAGATGGAAGACGGGTTATCACTGTGTTGGAAACCGCAGAAAAGTCAGCCAAAAGCGGGCGCTCAGAAGATGTTCCGTACCAATAGGAAAGGGGTGATGAATATTATTGTGAACTATACCAAATATCCTCTGTTTTTTTCTGAAATACGAGAGCCGCAACCTCCAATTGTCTCCCCCTGGAGAACTATCGAATTAGAGGCTGATTTCAGTGGGCAATGGCTTGTAGCGGCTGACATTGATAATGATGGAGAGTTAGAGTTTGTCACGGCGCGGAACCACAGTCAATCGGTCACAGCTATGAGCGCATACAAACTTGATGGCGCGCAGTTGTGGAAGTGGGGGAAAGCTGGGGCGGGTGGAAGCACGCTGACGTATGACGTTCCCGCGCAGATTTACGACATCAACGGCGATGGCAAAAATGAGGTCATTTTTAGCGAAGAGGGTTACCTTGTGGTGTTGAACGGCTCCGACGGAAAAGAAATACATCGCTATCCGCTCCCAGAAGGACTGCGCGTTGCGGATTGCATTACATTTGCTAACCTTCGCGGCGGAAAACGTGCTTCCGAAAAGATGTCGGCTTCGTCGTCATCTTTTATTATCATCAAAACCCGCTACACTAAACTTTGCGCCTATACGTCAGACTGGAAGGAACTCTGGACTTGGATGCCAAAAGATGGATACAAAACGTGTCATCATCCAACACCAATTGACCTTAATGGTGACGGCAAAGACGAAATAATGGCGGGTTATACAATGCTCAATAACGATGGCACGGAGATGTGGACTTTCAGTTCAAAAAAAGTCTCGCTTTCCAGTGGGCATCTTGACTGTTGTCGCGTTGTGGAAACAGGCAACACGCCTGAAGAATTTCGGCTTGTTGTTACGTGCTGTGGGGCGAATTTGATAGCGTTCTTGGACGGCGTTGGGAATGTGCTCTGGGAAATTAGCGGACATCACTTTGAATCTGCGGACGCTGCCGCAATATCCCCAAACTTTGAAGGGAAACAGATTTTCGTTGATATTGACCACCGTCCCTACGGCGATTCGCCGGGATGGTTGATTCACACTGATGGGACACACATCGGCACATATCTGACAAATTACAGCCGACACCACCGTTTAGTGGATTGGAATGGAGACGGGCTTGATGAGATAGTGCTGGCAAACGCATTGACGATATGTGATGGTGCGGGGAAGGGGGTTGTGTCATTTGACCTTAATGGAAAGGCAGACGACGTAAGGGCTGAACAGCGTTCGGCTGACCCGGGGCCATTGGTGTCTGTCGTGGATGTGACGGGTAATGGTGTTGAAGATGTCGTGCTTCACACCGATAGAAAAATCTATGTGTTTGCCTCCGGCCGCGAACCATCACAAACTGAGAGGAACAACGCAGCTTCGGATACTACAAATTTTACCCTGTATTAACATCACTATAGTTCCGCAGAATTTGCAGTCAGATTGTAACAGATGTGAAACTAGTCTTA